>JAUYGU010000131.1 GCA_030690405.1 Dehalococcoidia bacterium
GCGGCGGCCCCGCCCATGAGGCGGCGGATGTGCTCGATCCGGGCCGGTGAGGAGCGGGCGCCGATGAGCCACTCGTTGAACTCACGCTGGAGGTCGTGCACGCGCACTTCGCGCAGCTTGAGGCCGGCCTCGCCGGTGTAGGCGATCAGCTGGCTGAGGCGCAGGTAGCCCGGGTGGGAGCGGTCGCGCAGGCGCTCCAGCGGACCCAGAGGGCAGG
Organism: Dehalococcoidia bacterium; assembly: GCA_030690405.1. The sequence goes on from JAUYGU010000131.1 coordinate 218, forward strand.
GACGCCGCCCCCGAAAGGCGAGAAGGTATACAGGGGGACGGCATCTCCCTGGCGACGGTAGACCTTGAGCGGCCCGCTCTCGTATATATCGATCTCCGCGCCCGGCGCCTGGTACCTAATGTCCGCCTTGTCCACGACGCCGATCTCCCGCAACTGGTCCCGTGGCAGCGACGAGGCCAGAACGACATCAACGACCTTGTACCGGTTGCCCTCGAAGGTCATGAAAACGTCGGGCGTGTTGGGAGTAGCGTGGCTGGGAGCAGCGTCGGCCGCGGGCCCGCGCCCTACGTCCGCGTTGCCCCCTCCACACGCCATCGCCAGAAGCAGCAGCACTACGAGGCCAAGGGCGATGACCGACAAACGCATCGATAGCTCCCTTCGAGGTCTTCTTATCGTTGAGACGGAAGGACGAAGAGGAAAGTTCCACGGTTACCCTCTCCCCTGGCCCCTCTCCCGCTCGCGGGAGAGGGGTGACCGCAGGTCGGGGTGAGGGCACGCTACTCGGGCTTCTCCGCGATCAGCCAGGCCAGCTGCTGCGTGAAGACTATCGTGTCGTCCATGGAGCGGATGCCCAGGCCGCTGAGATCGGCCGCGGCGGCCCCGCCCATGAGGCGGCGGATGTGCTCGATCCGGGCCGGTGAGGAGCGGGCGCCGATGAGCCACTCGTTGAACTCACGCTGGAGGTCGTGCACGCGCACTTCGCGCAGCTTAAGGCCGGCCTCGCCGGTGTAAGCGATGAGCTGGCTGAGGCGCAGGTAGCCGGGGTGGGAGCGGTCGCGCAGGCGCTCCAGCCGGTCCTGGTAGCGGGCGCGCACCGTCTGCTCCGAGGCGATGATGTCCTCGATGACGATGCGGCCGCCGGGGCGGACGACGCGGGCCATCTCCCGCAGGGCGATGCGGGGCGAGGTGAGGTGGTGGAAGGTGGGGCCGCAGGCCGCTATATCGAAGGCGTCATCGGGGAAGGGGGCGTCGTGGGCCTCCGCGGGCTCCAGGACAACGTTGGCGGGCCGGCGGGGGCGGAGGTCCCATTCGAGGGCGACGACGCTCTCCACGCGGGGCGCGAAGGCGAGGGCGAGGACGCCGCTGCCGGCGTCGAGAACGCGGTCGCTGCGGCGGGGGCTGACGAAGGCGACGAGGCGGCGGACTCGCTTCGGATCAGCGATGACGCGGCTGACGGTCACAGGCGGAGGGGCCGGACTGAGGGCGGCTCGGCGTTCGTCAGCATGTCGATGGTCGGGGTGGGCGGATTCGAACCGCCGGCCTCCTGGCCCCAAACCAGGCGCTCTAACCTGACTGAGCTACACCCCGGTCCGCATTCATCTTAGGGCGGGTCGCGGCGAGGGGTCAAACGGGCATGGGAAGGACATTGTAGCTGCAGACCTTCAGGTCTGCCGAGACGGGGCAGGGCTAAAGCCCTGCAGCTACGAGCGTTCGGCCATACAATGATGCACAGCCATGACCAGCGTCGCCTTCGTCCTCGTGTTCGGCTCCGCGTTCTGCCACGCGAGCTGGAACTTCCTGCTCAAGCGGAGCGACCACAAGGTGGCGTTCCTGGGCTCCTTCGCCGCTGTCGCGTTCGTCGCATTCCTGGCACCGACGGCGGTGGCGGTCTACCTGGACGGGCTGAGCTCGAAGGGCGTGGCGTTCGGGGCGGTGACGGCGGCCCTGCACGGCGTGTACGGGCTGACGCTGGCGCGGGGCTACCAGCTGGGCGACCTCTCCGCCGTGTACCCGATATCGCGCGGGATGGGGCCGGCGCTGATTCCGCTGGGTGCGGTGCTGCTGCTGGACGAGCGGACGTCGGTGGCGGCCGGGATCGGAATCGCGCTGGTGGTGTTCGGCATCTACGTGATCCATATCGAGGGGCGCGACCTGCGAGGGCTGACGCAGCCGCTGCGCTCGCTGGGGCGGCCGGCGACGCGTATCGCAGTGGTGACGGGGACGCTGATCGCGACGTACTCGCTGTGGGACAAGGCGGCGTTGGACCACATATCGCCGCTGGCGCTGAACCAGTTCGCGATGGCGGGGCACGCGCTGGTGCTGCTGCCGGTGGCGATGCTGACGGCGAGCGGTGCGGTGCGGGAGGAGTGGCGGGAGCGGGCGCCGAGCGTGGTGGCGGCTGGTGTGCTGGCGCCGCTGGCCTACGTGCTGGTGCTGGCGGCGCTGACAACGAGCCGGATCAGCTACGTGGCGCCGGCGCGGGAGGCGGGGATCGTTGTGGGGGCGATGCTGGGGGTACTCCTTCTGGGGGAGGGGTACGGGGCCTGGCGGGTGCTGGGGTCGCTGCTGATCCTAACGGGGGTGTTCACGCTGGGTCTGGCGCCGTGAGGGGGGATTGCGCTCGGAAGTGCTGCCGTTAGTCCTTTAGCCGGAAGGGTGGATACTGGTCGGTAAGGCCAAAGGAGAACGCCTGAATCCTCGCCGTCCAACGGATGTAGCCCCCGACTAGCGTGTAGCCCCACTTTGGATACCTGCCAAGCAGCAGAACGGGCACCCACAGGACGAGCTGTGACAACATTACCAAGACCCCAACGAAGAACAGCACGATGACGTGGGGGATCAGTACTATCTGCTTCAGGACATAGCCGAGCAGGGGAAAGGCCCAGAAGCGACTGTTCCTGGCGGGAATTGTGAACTGAACCGAGACTGAGTAGGCATTGGGGTTGTCGCGCTCGAAGTCGCGAAGAGCCGGCGAGCCGTAGGCAGGCATGTAGTCCCCCTTTCGTATAGACGACCGCATTATAACCACTTGCGCCGATTTCCGTTAGAACGCGGGTACGGGTGTGGCCGGTTAGAGCTGCGTGCGGACGGCGACTACGTCGGCGATGGTCACAACCACGAAGACGGGCACGATGACCAGCGGGCCGGGGCCGTCGGCGATGAGGCCCCACAGGGCGAGCATGATGCCGATCACGGCCCAGATGGCGCCGAGCACGTAGACGTAGTAGCGGAAGGGCGGCGGACGCCTGGAAGCCATCGGCGCTATGATACACGGTTCGCGGGAGGCGGGCGGCTAATCCCGCGAGGCCAGATCCGTTCGCCCTCCGCCCCGGGGGCGTTCTCCACCCCTCTCGGTTCTCGCCCAGGCGAGTCGCCTTTGGCGACAGGGTGAGCGGATAGCGTACCGTAGGGGCGAGCCAAGGGTCGCCCCTACACGGATTCTACGGCGGGCCCTTCGAGAGCCTCAGGGTGAGCGGGTCGGCGCGGGCTGGGCGGCGCCGATGAGGTCGCGGACGTCCTCCACGGCGTGGTCGCGCAGCCAGGCTTCGAGCCCCTCCAGCACGTCGAGGGGCGCGCGCGGGTTGCGGAAGGTGGCGGTGCCGACCTGGACGGCGCTCGCGCCCGCCATCAGGTACTCGACGGCGTCCTCGCCGGTCATCACGCCGCCGCAGCCGATTATCGGCACGTCCACGGCGGCGGCGACAAGGTAGACCATCCTGATAGCGATGGGCTTGAGGGCGGGGCCGGAGAGGCCGCCGGAGCCCCAGCCCAGGGCGGGACGGCGGGCCTCCGTGTCGATCGCCATTGCGGGGAAGGTGTTGATCAGGGTCAGGGCGTCGGCGCCTGCTTCGACGACGGCGCGGGCGACAGCCACGATGTCGGACGCGTTGGGGGTGAGCTTGACGATGACGGGGAGGGTGGTGCGGCGGCGGACGGCGGCGGTGACGGCGGCGGCGGCGCGGGGGTCGGTCCCGAACTCGAGGCCGTCCTCCACGTTCGGACAGGAGATGTTGACCTCGATGCCGCTGACGCCGGGGACGCCGTCCAGGCGGCGGGCCAGCTCGGCGTAGTCGGCGACGCTCTCGCCGGCGATGTTGACGACGACGGGGACGCGCCAGGTGGCCCAGACGGGGGCGACGTCGCGCAGGATGGCCTGCAGGCCGATGTTCTGGAGGCCGATGGAGTTGATCATGCCGGCGGCGGTCTCGGCGATGCGGGGCTGGACGTTGCCGCGACGGGACCGGAGGGTCACCGCCTTGCTCACGATGGCACCGAGGCGCTGGATATCGAACACCTTCTGGTATTCGAGGCCGTTGGCGAAGGTGCCGGAGGCCGTCATGACGGGGTTGGCCAGCGGCAGGCCGCTCTTGCGGCCGGGAGCGAGTTCAAGGCTGAGGTTCACGCCTGTTCGATTATAGGCGCTGAGCGGCGGCAGGGACAGGGCGGCGGGGGGGGGGGGGGGCGCGGCGAGCGGCGCCCCAACAACAGATGGCGGTTGCCCCGTACCCCAAGACAGAAGAAAAGGGGCCCGCAAAGGGGCCCCTCTGGATTGCGCCGTGGTAAACCTAGAGGGCGAGCGCGACCTCCGTGCGACCGGAGCCGGGCGCGGCCGTCATCTCGTCGTCGTCGACCTTGGCGGCTGCGGGGCGGGCGCCGCCCCAGCGGCCGTAGCCGGAAGACGAGTCGTCGTCCCAGATGTAGTCTTGGGCGGAGTTGCGGAACTGCCGCTCCTCGCCGCAGATCTTGCAGCGGCCATCGCTGAGAGCGCCCCGTGGGCTCTCGATGATCCAGTGGTGACGGCAGCTGCCGATCTCCACCGCGGCGGGCGCCGCCTCAGGCTTTCGCTCTTTGATTGCTGGCCTACCCATCACTAACCACCTCCGGCGCTAATGTGCGCTCACTTTTGTCTAAGATGCCCCTTATCATCAATACGTTACATTGAGGACTTTGGATTATAGCGTCGGCCGGGAAAGGTGTCAAGGTTTCTGCAGTATACACTTTGCAAACCCCTTACACCGTCGCCAGCCCCTCATGTATACTTATTAACGGCCTGCAACAGGAAAAGGTTACGGCATGCGCACGACGAAAAGCGAGATACTGTCCCACCTCAAGCGCAGCGGCGGCAGCTCCGTGGAGGAGCTGGCGACCAGCCTGGAACTGGCGCGCATGACCGTCCGCCAGCACCTGGCGACGCTGGAGCGCGACGCGCTCGTTAGCTCGCGAGAGGTGCGGCGGGCGACGGGGCGGCCCCATTACGTGTTCAGCCTGACGGACCGTGGCGAGGAGACGTTCCCCAAGCGGTACGACCGGCTGGCGGGGCTCATCCTGGAAGAGGTATCGCTCCTGGACGGCACGGAGATCACCGGCCTGACGCCCGCCCAGAAGAGGCGGCTGCTGTTCGATAGGATGGTGGGCCGGCTGCACAGCCAGTACGAAGCCAAGGTGGCCGGCAAGGCGTTGAAGGAGCGGGTCGAGGCCGTCGCCCAGATCCTGGACGATGAGGGCGGCTTCGCGGAGTGGCGGCCGGTCAACGGCGGATTCGAGATAGCCGATTACAACTGCGTGTACCGCCGCGTGGTGGACTCCCACGACGACCTGTGCGACTGGCACCTTTCGCTGCTCAGCCGGCTGCTGGGGAACGACGTGAGCTGCACGCAGTTCATGAGCAAGGGAGCGGAGTGCTGCCGCTTCGTCGTCGAGGGCGGAGAAGCCGCCTCGCCGGCGAAGGCCGAGGAAAGGGAGGCGCGCTAGATGGCCGACGGGAAGGGCGACGGAGAGGTCAGCAAGGAGGCGGTGCTCGCCGCGCTGAGCCAGATAGAGGACCCGGACCTGGGCCGGGACATCGTCAGCCTGGGATTCGTGAAGGACGAGGAGATCAGCATCTCCGGTGGCAGCGTCTCGGTTCGGATCGTGCTGACGACGCCGGCCTGCCCGGTGCGCGAGAAGATGAAGGCGCAGGCGGAGGAGCTGCTGCTGGCCCTGCCCGGCATCGACCGCGCGGAGGTGAAGATGGACGCGGAGGTGCGCTCCACGACGATGCGCGGCCAGCAGCCGGTAGAGGGCGTGCGGAACATCATCGCTGTGGCGTCCAACAAGGGCGGCGTGGGCAAGTCCACGGTGGCGGTGAACCTGGCGCTGGCGCTCACCCGGTTCGGCGCGCGGGTCGGGCTAATGGACGCCGACCTGACCGGCCCGAACCTGCCGACGATGATGGGGCTGGGCCCTGGGTTCCAGGCGGACACGGGCCTCTCCATCGTGGAGGCGCACGGCGTGAAGCTGGCATCGATCGGCTTCGTGCTCAAGAAGGGGCTTGCCGTCGTCTGGCGGGGGCCGATGATCGGCACCGGCGTGCGCCAGCTGCTGCACGACCTGCCCTGGGGCGAGGACGGCGAGCTGGACTACCTGGTGGTCGACCTGCCGCCAGGGACGAGCGACGCCTCGATGAGCATGGCGCAGGAGGCGCCGATCGCGGGGACGGTGATCGTGACGACGCCGAACTCCGTGTCGCTGGAGGACGCGATGAAGGCCGTGATGATGTTCGAGAAGCTACAGGTGCCGGTGTTCGGCGTCATCGAGAACATGAGCTACTTCGCCTGCCCGCACTGCGGCGAGCGGACGGAGATCTTCGGGCACGGCGGCGCGCGGGGGGCGGCGGAGGAGTTGGGGCTGGACTTCCTGGGCGAGATCCCGCTGGACGTGCGAGTGCGCGAGGGCGGCGACAGCGGCGTGCCGCTGATGGTGAGCGACCCGGAGTCGCCGGTGTCGCAGGCGATCATGGAGATCGCGCAGAAGGTGGCGGCGAAGACGAGCGTGCAGCACTTCTTCGCCCAGCCGGCCGCGGCGGCGGGCTAGCGCCCGCTAAAGCGCCTGGAAGACGCGTTTCCCCTCCAGCCGCACGAGCTTTCCGAACCCCGGCTGCGGGAAGTGGCACATCGCGGCGAGGAGGCCGTCCGCCTCCAGCAGGTCGAACGCCTTGCTGCGCGACTCGATCGCCTTCGCGGGGTCGCCGTCGAAGCCGGAGCACCAGTCGCTGTGGTCGACCTGGGCCGGGTGGTGGGCGAGGTCGCCGGCGATGAGCGCCCTCTCGCCCGCGGAGGAGACCATCACGCTGGTGTGGCCGGGGGTGTGGCCGGGCGTGGGGTAGGTGGTGACCTCCGGCGTGAGAGCGATCTCGCCGGAGAACAGCTCCAGCACGCCGAGGTCCTTGAGCGGCAGTATCTGTCCCATCTGCGGGTTGGCGCTGAGCGCCTGCGAGAAGAAGTCCCAGTCCGCCTGTGGCACGTAGTAGCGGGCGTTGGGGAAGGTGGGCGCGCCGTCCGCGGTGAGGCTCCAGCCCACGTGATCGCCGTGGAGGTGGGTGAAGACGACAACGTCTACGCTGTCCGGCGGAACGCCCTTCGCCTGCATGTCGCCGACCAGGTTGCCGCGGATGCCGCCGAGGAAGGCGATGGGGCCGGGGCCGAGGCCGGTGTCGACGAGGACGGTCTTCCCCTGCGAGCGGAGGGCGTAGCATTGGGCGTTGGTGGCGAACTTGCCGCTGGCGGCGTAGCTCTCGGGGTACAGCTCGGCGTAGGGATCGAAGTCCGAGCGGGGGTTGTTCGGGAAGAACAGCGCCCAGTCGAACTCCATCGGCGTGTCCAGGAGCGCGACGATCTCAACGTTGCCCACGGTCACCCTGGGGCCGGCCATCGTAGCCTCCTTCCGGAATCGGCGGGTCGCACGTCCCTAACAGATACGGCCTCGCGGACGCGTGTCAATAGCGGCAGCAGCAGCCTAGCGCTTCGCCCGCCCGCGCGCCAGGGTTGCCCTCACCTCGGCGGGCCAGTCCGTGATCGCGCCGTCGAGCCCGCGCGCCACGTTGGCGACGGTCGAGTCCACGTCCGGGCTCAGGGAGTAGACCTTGAGGCTGCGGGCGTGCGCCTCCGCGACGAAGGCGGAGGTGACGGCGCGCCAGTCGACGGAGATGCCGCACGCCCCGTAGCGGACGGCGTCGTCGAGGAAGCGCCGCAACCCCGGCGGGGAGCGGACGTCGCGGAGGAGAGACGGTTCGATCTCGGGGGCGGCGCGGGCGGCGTAGCGGACGGCGGCCGCGTGCGGCGACCAGATGAGGGCGCGGCGCTGGAGGCCGCGGCGTCGCACCTCGGCGATGGCAGACGCCGTCGCGGAGGCGTGCTTTATCTCGAGCGCGATCAGGAGGCCGTCAGGCAGGGCGTCAAGCGCCGCAGCCAGGGAGGGGACGCGCTCGGCGCCGCCTTTGAGCCGGAGGCGCCGGACGAGCGCGTAGGGCATGAGGCGGACGGGGAGGGGGACACCGGCGGTGCGGCCGAGCGTCCAGTCGTGCATGAGGATGGGGACGCCGTCGAGCGTGCGCTGGACGTCGACTTCGACGCCGTCGGCGCCCAGCTCGGCGGCGCGGCGGATCCCCGCGATGCTGTTCTCGGGTGCGTGCTGCGGGCAGGCGCGGTGGGCGATGATGAGGACGGGCATGCCGGAAGACATTGTAGCGCGGGGCCCGGCGCGGGCGCGCAGACGGCGCTCAGCGAACCGTTATGGTGCCCGTCATGGCGGGGTGGAAGGTGCACTTGTAGGCGTGCGTGCCCGGCTCCTCCAGCGTCACGGAGCCGCTGCCGTCTTTGTCCAGCCTATCCGTCTCGAAGGCGCCGTCGTCGGCGACCGCGTTATGGGGAACGCTGTCGCGGTTGACCCAGGTGATCTCCGTACCGGCGTCGACGGTGAGCCTGGCGGGGAAGAACTCGTAGTCCCTGATCTCCACTGTCACCTTCTCCGCGGTGGAGACGGCCGGGGTCTGGCCGGCGCCGCTGCTGCCGCGGCGCATCATCCCCATGTGGTCGCCGCCACCCCACCAGGCCATCATGCCGAGCATGAGGCCCATGAAGGCGAGGCCGAGCAGCACCGCCGCGACGAGTGGGAAGGCGGCCATAGCGCTGCCCCGTTGGGTCCAGTCCTGCGAGTGGTTATCGGGCATGGGAATGCGGGATTGCCCTTCGGCGACTCGGGGTGAGCGGGATGAAGGCAGGCTAGGCGGCGTCCTTGCGCCGTGAGTTTCGCTTTTCGATAGAGACGAAGTCGCGCCGCCGCTCGCCGATGAAGACCTGCCGCGGCCGCGCGATCTTCTGCTCCGGGTCCTGGACCATCTCTCGCCACTGGGCGAGCCAGCCGACGGTGCGGGGAATCGCGAACAGGACGGGGAACATCTCGACCGGG
>JAUYGU010000138.1 GCA_030690405.1 Dehalococcoidia bacterium
TCTGCTATCCTGACCGGCGGGGAGACCCAGCCATGCCGCGGATCATCGACGAGACGAGGGGGACGGTGGTGGCCCAGGACGTCCGTCTGGCGGACGGAATCTGGTCCCGCTTCTGGGGTCTCATGGGCCGCAGAGCGCTCCCGAACGACGCGGGCCTGCTCCTGAAGCCCACCTCCTCAATCCACACCGCTTTCATGCGCTTTCCCATAGACATCGTGTTCCTGGACCGCTCTCTGCAGGTGGTCAAAGTGGTCCCGGAGATGAAACCGTTCCGCGTGTCCGTGGCCTTCGGCGGCGCTCACAGCGCCCTGGAGCTGAACGCGGGCGCCGCGGCCAAAGCCGGGGTTGAGCTTGGAGACCAGCTGGCGCTGGAGGAAAAGGACTGACGCTATGGCTTGCCGCGGATATGCTAGTCCGATAACCCGGCCGCCCTCTGGCGGTCAACCAGCGTCTGTTGACATGACTGAAACAACAGAGGACAATCATTCAGACCCTTACGTGGAGGGGAGGATCATCTAATGAAACTCGGCGATAGGATAAGAGAGCTGCGGGAAGAGTTCGGCTTCACCCAGGGTCATCTGGCGGGCAACGCGTCCGTCAGCCAGGGCTACCTCTCGCAGCTGGAGAACGGTGAAGTGAAGAACCCCAGCGCCGCCGTGCTGCTCCGCGTCGCCCAGGCGATGCGCATCGATCCCGATGACCTGTTCGAGGCGGCCGGCTACCCCACCGTACGGACCCTCAAGCAGATGTACGAGGGCTACGAGTCCAACATCGACCCCGACCTGCTGCGATACCTGGGCCGCCTGCCTCGAGACCGGCAGCGGCGCCTGCTGCTCCTGCTCCAGGGTATGGAGACGGTGGTGGGGGAAGGAGAGGAGAGCAAGAGCGCAGCCGTGGAGCCGGCGCCGGCTTCGGGCCCGGAGAACGGGCACCCGGCTCGCAAGGAGCCCCGCGGCAGCGTCCACGGTTCGCGAGTCCGAGGCTAGCGTATGGCGGAGTTCCCTGAGGACCGCCTCGCTCTGGCTGAGAAGGTTGACCCTGACCTCCTGCACATGCTGGCGCGGATGCCCCGCCGCCAGCAGCGGCAGGTCCTCCTCCTGCTCATGGTTGTAGAGAACCTGCTGTATGAGATGCAGCGGGAGAAGCGGATGAGAGAGGACCTGGAGTAGACACTTCAACGTAGCGGACACAGTGAGGGCCCCGGGTTCGGGGCCCTCACTGTGTATCGAGGGGGTCGATGCCTTAGTTGGGTATGGCCTGTGCCGCCAGGCTATCGGCGATGGCCACGAGGTCCGTAAGGGAGATGTCTGTGGCGCTGCTCTGGATGATGGTGCGCAGGCCGCCGAGGTCGAAGACGAGGGTCTGGGCGCCTGGCTCTCCCCAGGTCAGCTTGCCGTCCAGCGGCCGCCAGGTGCCGCTCACGTAGGTGGCAGAGCTGCCGGTACGGAACAGCATGATGTCCTGCGCAAAGCCCTGCTCCACCGTGATGCTGGTGTCGGAGGCGCGCTCTTGGAAGACCAGGATGTCACTTGTGCTTCCGCTGGCGAGGGAGTTCTCGTAGATCAGGATGTAGACGCCGCCCTGATCGGCTGTGATCGGCTTCGGGAAGTAGCGGGCGGAGGCTTCGTGGTAACCGGACGGAACGAAGGTCGACTTGTGGACGGGTACGCCGACAAGGGCGCTCGCCTCCTTGGCCGTCAAATCGGCGCCTTCAATCACTTCGGTCACCGGCGGCACGTTTGGCGGGGCCGAAGTCTCGCTCACGCCGATGTGACCGCCGACGAAACGGGCGAACTCGGCGGCCGGATGGTGCGCCAGCCCTGTGGCCGGTATCGGACCCAGCGCGGCGATGGCGACCGCGACGACGGCGCCGGCGGCGGCCAGCTTCTGCCAGGGCACCGGAGCGCGGCGCTGAAATACGTCCGGGCGCCGGGCCACCATAAGGCGGGCCATAAGGCGCGGCCTAAGGCGTGACCACACCCGGGCGGACTGGTCCGTCAGGCTGGCGGTCTCCGCCATGCTAGACGCGCAGCGCAGCCGCGCCACCCGCAGCAGCTCTTGCAGCCTGGAGTCCTCAGCCTCCCATATAGGCTCGCCCAGGATCATCCGGTCCAGGGCGGCGCCGAAGTATTCGGCCTCACGGTCCCGCCGCTGGAATGGCCAGCGGAGGAGGCCTCTCTTCTCCGCCTGGTGTGCGCCGATGCGCGCCTGGACTCGCTGCCAGACGGCCTCGCGGTGCTGCTCGGCGATGCCGGCAGCCTCCTCGGCCGCGCGGTGCCGCATGCTGATGACGTCCTGCAGCACTCGCACGCCGACGTTCTCTGGGTCGTCATCGTCGGGCGCAAAGTCCCCCGCAGAGTCGACAATTGAAGGGTCTGTCCCACCGCTGTTGTGCTCGCCGCGGAGCACGTGCATGCGGGCGATCAGGCGCTCCAGCACGGCGTCTTGCGTCTCGGCGCCGGTCTGGGATGCCATCCGGGCGGCGTCCAACCGTATGCGGGCGATCTGCAGGAGCTCTTCCAGCTCCTCATCGCCCAGGTTCTCAGGCAGATCGCCCCGGACCATCTCCTCGATGGCCCTGGCCAGCATGTCCGCCCGGTCTTCGTCTCGCATGTCTCTAGTGAACCTCTTGCTGCTGCTCCATGCGGTCCCGCAGCTTGCGGAGCGCGCGGAATATCGTCACTCGTACGTTCACTTCGCTGGTGTGCAGGATCTCTGCGATCTCACGGTTCGTGAGCTCAGCGTCGAACTTCAGGGAGATGATCTCCTGCTCTCGGGGTGGAAGCTGTCGCAGGAGACCGACCAGGTGATGGACGCGCTCCCGGTGAAGGAGGGTGTCCTCAGGGCTTGGCGGCTTGTTGTTGAGCTCGTTGTGCCAGGCCGCGTCCTGCATCGCCTTGGCCGCCGGCTTCTCCTTGCGCCAGTGGGACGCCACCTCGTTGCGGGCGATGGTGAACAACCAGGAGCCGAACGCCTCCGCGGAGCGCAACGACTGCTTCTTGACGAACGCCTTCTCAAAGACGTCCGAGACGATGTCCAGGGAAGCCTCTTTGTGCTGGACGCGTCCGTAGACGTAGGCGAAGACCTTGGGGAAGTACTGATCGTAGAGCTCCGCGAATTCGCTTAGCGGGGAGCTGCGAGCGGGAAGGGTGGGTTGCGAACGCCGTGCCCTGGTTTGCGCCTTGAGGGCAGCGGCGCCGGCACCGTTGGTTCGTCCGGCGAGTGTTGTTTCCATCCTGCCTTTCCTTCGATCCTCGTCGCCTGCCGGGCCTGTCTTGACCGCTGGCCGTTGGGGAGACCGAGGGCTAGCACTGGATTCAGGACGAACAATAGACGCCGTGATAGGCAAACCTGTTACACCCTTTCGATGAGGAAATCAGCTTATCTTTAAGGGGGGATTGATACATCGGGTTTTGTATCTCTAGTAGTAGAGTTCTATAAACGAACTTCCATAATGCCTTCGAAATTGCTGTCAAGGAATCCATCACTACCCGGTTTTAGTATTGCACCAGAGGCCGCCGGCGACAGTTAACCCATGGCTAACGCGGGTGAACAGCGGGTGAATTCGCGGCGAGGCGCGTGGTGTTAGAGGACGGCGACGGCGGCGTCGGAGCCCACGAGGGAGGCGAACTTCTCGGGGTCGCCGCCGGTGGCGTAGCCGTAGTGCATGGGGATTACGACCCTGGGGCGGATTATGCGCACCGCCTCCGCCGCTTCCGCCTCCGCCATCGTGTACGTGCCGCCGATCGGCAGGAGCGCGACGTCTATCTCGCCGAGCTGGGACATCTCCGGCACGCGGTCCGTATCGCCGGCGTGGAAGACCGTCTGATCGGCCAGGCGGAACACGAAGCCGACGTTGAACCCGCGCGGGTGATGGCCGTTGTAGCCGGCCACGGCCCGGACCTCCACGCCCTTCTCAGTCACCGTGTCGCCCTCCTGGATGGAGACGACGCGGCCCTTGACCTTCCCCTGGAGCTGGCGGGCGCAGGGCGCATTGGCAACGATCACGGTGTCGTCCGTGGCGACGGCGTTGATGGCGTTCGGGTCCATGTGGTCGAAGTGCTCGTGGGTGATGAGGATGAGGTCGGCCGGAGGGCCGCCGTCCAGCCGGTGCGGGTCCACGTAGACGACGGTATCGCCGCTCTGGAGGCGAAACGCGCTCTGGATGTAGCGTTCGAACTCCACACTGCCGATGGTGGTGGTCTTACCCATAGCGGCCTCCTGTGCGGGCTGGGAAGCTGAATCGGCGACGGTTGAGCGAATCCGCCTCCGCGCTGGATTATACACGGGCGATGGAGCTTGGGCAGGCGGTGGGCTAGCGTCTGCGCCTGCCCAACCGGAGCGCTGTGAGGGAGCCCGCGGCCAGGATGAGACCGCCGAGGGCCGCCAGCGGGACATACGGCGAACCGGACGGGCCGTCCCCGGGGCTGCCGCCGGTGCCAGGAAGCTCGGCGGGGGCTGCTGCCGCGGGAGTGGGAGTGGGCGTGGACGTGGGCGTGGGCGTGGGCGTGGGCGTGGGAGTGGGCGTGGGCGTGGGAGTGGGCGTGGGAGTGGGCGTGGGCATGTTGATGATAAGCGGCCCCCGGTCGGGCTCGCGGTTCGCCCCGGGGAGGACGGCCCCAGCGGGCCCTGACCAAGCCACCACGCCGGCGACCAGGGCAGTCGTGAAGACGACCAGGAAACCGAGCGGAAGCAGACGCATCCTCATCGTCTCCTCCTCCATCCCCTCATCGGCTGCGTCCGCTAGCGGGATGCGGTCGGCAGTGACGGGCCGAACTATGCATTAGACACCCGCGAGGTGAAGATGTCAACCCCCGCGGGAGGCGTGGCTATCGCGTGGTATGGGTCATGCGTCGCCGTCGGCGTGGCGGTAAGCCTCGTCCAGCAGCTCGACGACGTGGACGACGCGGCCGCGCATGCGGTGGCGTCGCAGCCCGGCCTCCAGATGCGCCATGCAGCCCGGGTTGGCGGCGGCGATCAGCTCCGCGCCGGTAGCGGCGATGCTCCGCATCTTCGCGTCCAGCAGCGCCAGGGACATATCGCTATGCGCCAGCGAGTAGACGCCGGCGCTGCCGCAGCAGCGGTCCGCCTGCTCCATCTCCACCAGGCGCAGACCGGGGACCGCGGCCAGTATCGCTCTCGGCGCGTCCTTGATGCGCTGGGCGTGGGCCAGGTGGCAGGCGTCCTGGTAGGTGACGGTGGCCTCCACGCTGCCGCTGGGCGCCTCCAACGGCAGCCCGGCGAGGATCTCGCTGACGTCCCGTACGAGGCCGGCAAGCCGTTCGGCCTTCTCCGTGTAGTCGCCGTCGTCCGCCAGTAGCTCACCGTACTCCTTCATCGTCGAGCCGCAGCCGGCGGAGTTGACGACGACCGCATCCAGCCCGGCGTCCAGGAACGCGTCGACGTTGCGGCGGGCCAGTGCCTGCGCGCTCGCGCGGTCACCGGCGTGGGCGTGCAGGGCGCCGCAGCAGCCCTGCCCCGGCGGCGCCACGACCTCGAAGCCGTTGCGGGCGAGCACGCGCACCGTGGCCTCGTGGACGCGGCCGAAGGCGTGGGGCATTATGCAGCCCGCCAGCAGGGCGACGCGGCCCCGCGGCGTCCCCCGCGGCTGCGCCAGGACGCCGCGACCCCTGAAGGGGCGGCCGGACACCGTGGGCGCCAGGAGGAGCCGCTCGCCCAGGAACGGCAGTCGCTCCGCCAGCGCGCGCAGTCCGGAGGCGCGGTACAGCCGCAGGAGCGCCGCCAGCGCGGTCATGCGGCCCGGCCTGGCGATAACCTGCCGCAGGAAGAGGGCGCGCAGCCGCCAGGCAAGCGGGGCGCGGCCGCCGGCCAGGACGCCGGCGCGGGCGGACTCCATGATGCGCCCGTAGGCGACGCCGGAGGGGCATACGGCCTCGCAGTTGCGGCACTGGAGGCAGAGGTCCAGGTGGGCGAGGGTGCCCGGCGTCGCCTCGATCCGCTCCTCGGCGATCGCCTTTATGAGGTAGAGCCGTCCGCGCGGCGACTCCGTCTCCAGGCCGGTCTCGGTG
>JAUYGU010000057.1 GCA_030690405.1 Dehalococcoidia bacterium
GCCAGCGAGATCATGACTCGCCAGGTGGTCACGGCCACCGAGGACGAGCCTGTGACCGATCTGGTGGTACGCATGGTCCAGAAGGACCTCAAGCGCATTCCGGTAGTCCGCGACGGGGTGCCGGTCGGGATCGTCGCGAGACACGACCTGCTGAAGCTGATGGCGAGGAAATGAAGCGCCAGCACACCGCGGTGGGACCTGACCCGCAGTTCCAGCGGCCATGGCACGCGATCGACCGCTCCGAGGTCGAGGCAATCCTGAGCGCGGGCACTCACGGTCTTACGGAGGCCGAAATTGAGGCCAGGCTGGCCCATTACGGCCCCAACCAACTGGAGGAGGCCCCGCCGCCCAACGACCTGGCGATCCTGCTCCACCAGTTCCAGAGCCCTCTCATCTATATTCTCGTGGTAGCCACGGTCGTGACGGTGCTGCTGGGCAAGTACATCGACTCGGCGGTGATCGCCGCGGTGCTGGCGCTCAACGCCGCCATCGGCTTCACCCAGGAGCGCCAGGCTGAGATTTCCGTGCGGGCGCTGATGGGACTGGTGGCCCCGCGAGCGCGCGTCGTCCGCGAGGGCCGGGAGTGGGA
Source organism: Dehalococcoidia bacterium (assembly GCA_030690405.1). The sequence continues at coordinate 590 of JAUYGU010000057.1, forward strand.
GGTCGAAAGCCGCGACCTCGTCCCCGGCGACCTGGTGCTTCTGGAATCCGGCAGCCGGGTCCCGGCGGACATCCGCCTCATCTCGTCCACGGCCCTGGCCGTGGACGAGTCGCTCCTCACGGGAGAATCGGTGCCTGTATCGAAGCAACCTGCGCCTCTCGAGGCGGGAGTCGTGCTGGCGGAGAGGACGAACATGGCGTACGCCGGCAGCGTAGCGACCAGCGGCCGCGGCCGGGGTTTCGTGGTCGAGACGGGCGCGCGCACCGAGCTGGGCGTCATCGCTGAACAAGTCCGAGGCGAAGCTGAGCCGGTCACGCCGCTGCAGCAGCGGATGACACAGTTCGCCCGGGTGGTCGGCGTGGCTGTCGCCATAGGATCCTTGCTGGCGTTTATTATCGGCCTTGCCGTCGGCGAGAGCGCTGAGGACATGTTCCTGGTGGCCGTGGCCCTGGCCGTGGCTGCCATCCCGGAGGGCCTGCCCGTGGCCTTCACCATCACTCTGGCCATCGGCGTCCGGCGCATGGCCCGCCGGAACGCCATCGTCCGGCGGCTGCCCGCGGTGGAGACGCTCGGCAGCACCACGGTCATCGGCTCCGACAAGACCGGGACCCTCACCGAGAACCGCATGACGGTCCAGCAGGTCTGGGCGGCTGGCCGGAGCTTCACCCTGGGGCATGACGGAATTCGCGAGGGCCATGTCCTTCCGGAGGGCGGCGAGGGGATGGCCCTGGCGGAGCACCACCCGTTCTACCTAACCCTGCTGACGGGAGTGCTCACCAACGAGGCGCAGATTTACCTGACGGAAGATGGGTACGAGAGTCAGGGCGACCCAACGGAAGCGGCGTTGCTGATCGCCGCGGCCTGGATGGGCATCGAGCCAGAAGAGGCGCGATCCGAGTACGGCGAGTACGCCGAGATACCCTTCGAGTCGGAGCGGCAGTACTCAGCCAGCATCCGCGAGCACGCGGGAAGACATCTGATGTTTGTGAAGGGGGCGCCGGAGCGCCTTCTGGCCATGTCGGCCGAGATGATTTCAGACGAGGGGCCGGTCTTCCTTGACCGGGAGGAGGTCCACCGCGCCGCGGCTGAGATGGCATCGCGGGGCCTGCGGGTACTTGCCATGGCGTACCGCGTGCTGGGAGAACCGCCGCTGGACGCCGAGGATATCCCGGAGCCGGAAGGCCTGACGTTCCTCGGGTTGCAGGGGATGAAGGACCCGTCGCGGCCGGGCGTTCGCGAGGCCATCGCTGGCTGCCGGGAGGCCGGGATACGGGTGCTGATCATCACCGGCGACCACGCCCAGACCGCCGCCGCCATTGGCCGCGAGCTGGGTGTCGCCGGCGACGGGGCGCCGATCCTGACTGGCGCGGACCTCGCGTCGATGGACGACGAGGTGCTGCGGCAGCGAGTGAAGGAGGTGTCCATCTACGCCCGCGCGGCTCCCGAGGACAAGCTGCGGGTGGTGAGAGCGCTCCGCGGTCACGGGGAAGTCGTCGCCGTGACGGGCGATGGTGTCAACGATGCCCCTGCCCTGAAGGCCGCCGACATCGGCATCGCCATGGGCAAGAGCGGCACAGATGTCGCGCGCGAGGCATCGGACATGGTGCTGGCGGACGATAACTTCGTGAGCATCTACGCTGCGGTGGAGGAGGGGCGGATCACGTTCGACAACGTGCGCAAGGTGACGTTCTTTCTGATCTCCACCGGTGCCGCCTCCATCATTACGATCCTGACGGCGCTGGCCCTCAGATGGCCGGTACCCTTCCTTCCCGCCCAGCTCCTGTGGCTCAACCTGGTGACCAACGGCCTGCAGGACATGGCCCTCGCCTTCGAGCCCGGAGAGCGCGGCGTACTCAAGCGGCCGCCGCGCCGCCGTGGAGAGGGGATAATTTCTCCCCTGCTCTGGGAGCGCACTCTCGTGGCCGGGCTGGTCATCGCCATCGGCACCCTGCTCCTGTTCCGCTGGGAGCTGGACCGGACCGATGATTTGCAGCAGGCACGGACGATGGCCTTGACCACCATGGTGCTGTTCATGATGTTCCACGTGGGCAACTCCAGGTCAGAGTTCGAGTCCGCCTTCCAGAAAAGCCCCTTCTCCAACCCGTTCCTGTTCTTCGCCACCGCGGCGGCTCTAGCCGTCCATATCGCTGCCCTGTACCTGCCGCCCACCCAGTACATCCTGCGCGTGGAGCCCATCGACTTCCAGGCCTGGGTGCGCATCGCATTCGTGGCCGTCACCATAATCGCGATAGTCGAACTGCACAAACTCGTGCGGCGAGGAAAACGTCCGGACCTGGTGGCGAGAGCGGCTCACCCCGCGTGACTCCCTCCTGGGAAGGGACGCGGGTCTAACTCACGACCATCACCGGGCAGGTGGCCGCCCGGACGACCCTGTCCGATACCGAGCCCAGAAGCAGCTTGGCGACCGCTCCACGCCCGCGCCGGCCCATGACGATGAGCGCGTAGTCGCCTTCCTGGGAGCGCTGCGAGAAGGAGATTAGCCAGACCACGGGCTAAGTCTTGTCGGCGATGGCGCGCACAATGTCGTGACGCGTCACCAGGCCGACCAGCCGGCCCTCCCGGACGACGGGGAGTTGCCGGTAGTCGAAGGCCTCCATGATAGCAGCCACTTGGCCCACCGTCATGTCAATGTCCGCGCACTTCACGGGGGAACTCATCACGTCGGCGACGAGGCTGGCGTGGGCCTTGCGGGCCTGCTGGAGGAAGTCGAGGATGTGGCGCTCATCCTGCAGGATCTGCCGGAGCACGAGGCCCGGCAGTCCACCGCGTTGGTTCATCGCCATCGGGAGGAGGTCGCGCTCGGTAATGATTCCCGAGGGAAGATCCCCGTCCTCGACGACGACAGCGCAGGAGGCGTCGCGTTCGAGGAGCAGCCGCACTGCGTCGGCGACGGAGGCGTCGCGGGCCAGAGTCGGCACGTCCCGGCTCATGATCGCGCCGACGCTGGCTTTCAGTCGTTCAGGCATCGACAGCTCCTTCTCGGCGCCGCACGATAAAGCTCACGCTTTAACTGCTCGTACGCACGCTGGACTTCTTCGACTGACGCCTCATCCTCCAGCGTGCTGACATCGCCGACGGATTCGCTGCTTGCCACCGAGCGTAGGACACGCAGCTTCCGCATGTGAACCCCCTCGTTTAGTGAGGAGATTATAGCAGGCAGGCCGAGGAAGCGCGCAGCGAGACCTAGTCGGGCGAAGGCAGCCCCTCCAACTGGCGGCGCATCCGGCAGGCCAGGTTGAGGACCGCGTTCAGGCTCCCCCACCCTTCCCAACTTCCGCCCCGCCTGCTAAGCTGGCAACGCCATAATCGGATAGCCGCTGCGAGGTGCCCCATGACTGAACCCATCGATTACGCCAAGCTGGAATCCGCCATCGGCCTCAACTGGTACGAGCTCGACCCCAACCTGAGCTCGTTGATGGACCAATACCTCTCGCCGCAGGACCGCGGCTGGGCGGAGGAGCGTCTCCGCCGCTGGGGCGAGATCTGCGGCGGGCCCATCGCCGCCAACGCCGAGGTGATCGACCGCAACCCGCCGCGCCTCGAGCGCTACGACGCCTGGGGCAACGAGGCGCCGAGCATCACGCACCACCCCAGCGCCATCGACACCAAGCGCTACATCTGGGAGGAGGGCCCGCACGCCCTGGAGGCGCAGGGCAAGGAGGTGCCATCCGTCCTCACCAGCGCCTTCACCTATCTCCTCAGCCAGTCGGACACCGGAATGGTCTGCTCCACCGGCATGACGGATGGCGTCATGTCTCTTGTCGACCGTTACGCCCCGCCGGGCGTCCGCGAGGAGCTGATGGCTCACCTGCTGGCGCCCTCCTTCGACGACGGCTGGGACGGCGCGATGTTCATGACCGAGCTGCGCGGCGGCTCCGACCTCGCGACCACCGACACCACCGCTCGCCCCGCCCCCGGCGGCGACGACAAGCGCTGGCTGCTCAACGGCTCCAAGTGGTTCTGCTCCAACGTCGACGCCAAAGCGATCGCCACCCTCGCCCGCCCGGAGGGCGCCGACCCCGGCCTGCGCGGCCTCGCCCTCTTCCTCGTCCCCGCCACCCGCGCCGACGGCACCCCCAACAGCATCCACATCAAGCGGGTCAAGGACAAGATGGGCACACGCTCCGTCCCCACGGCTGAAGTGGACTTCGAGGACACGGAGGCCTACATCCTGAGCAGCCCGAAGTCGGATTCGTCGGAGGGGCGCGGGTTCAACCGGATGATGAGCATGGTGAACGGCTCCCGTCTGGGCGTGGCGGCGATGGGCCTGGGCATCGCCCGGCGCTGCTTTCTAGAGGCGTCGATCTACGCCGCCCACCGTGAGGCGTTCGGGCGCCGCCTGGACGGCCTGCCGCTGGTGCAGGAGACGCTGCTCCAGATGGCGGTGGAGGTGGAGGCGGCGGCCGCCGTCGTGTTCGAGGCGTCGTCTCTGGCCGGCCGCCACGGTGACGAGGAGGCGCGACGGCTCTACCGCATCATGGTGCCGCTCTCCAAGTTCCGCGCCGCCCGCCGCGGGCTGGAGGTCGCCAGCCAGGGGCTGGAGGTGCTGGGTGGCAACGGCTACATCGAGAACTGGCCGCTGGCCCGGCAGTTCCGCGACGCCCAGTGCCACACGATCTGGGAGGGCGCGGAGAACATCATCTGCCTGGACGTCCTCCGCTCCATCGCCAAGGAGCACGCCCACGACGCCCTCCTGGGCCGCGTCGATGAGGCGCTGGCCAAGGCGAAGCACCCCGCCCTCGCTTCGGTCCGCGGTGCCGTCGAGGGCGCCCGCGCCGAGGCGATCGAGGCGCTGACCGTGATGGCGACCCTGCCGCAGGAGCTACAGCTCCTGCACGCCCGCCGCCTGACCGGCCTCCTGGCCGACCTCACCCAGGCGGCGCTGCTGGCGGAGCAGGCGCAGGCGGAGCTTGAGAGCGACGGCTCGGCGCGAAAGGCGGCCGTGGCCCAGCTGTTCGTGCGCGAGCACCTGGCGGAGCGCCGGCTGCGCGGCATCTCCGGCGACCGGACGGTGCTGGAGCTGTTCGGCCCGGTCACCCGCCACGAGCGGCTGGAGCCGAAGGCGCTGGCCTCCGTGTAGGGGCTAGCTCAAGGCGCGAACAGCGGCTCCTCGAGCCCGTGCTCCTGCACGAGCTCCTCAGGCGTCAGCACACAGCTGAAGGCGACGCCCACCAGGCGCCCGTCGGCGACTGTCACCTCGGTGGCCCCCTGCAGCGTCGGGTCGTCCGGCTGCGGCTCCGTTAGTATGATCACGTAGTCGCCTGGGAAGCGCACCTCCGGCGTCGCCCGGTACACGCCGTACAGGCCCTGCTGTGCGAGGTCGGCCAGGATCAGCTCGAACTCGTGGGGGCCATAGTAGCCGAACTCACAGGCGGAGAAAGGCATCACCTCCACCGCTGCGCCTATCTCCTGGTCTGCGCGGCAGGGCGGCGAGCCGCCCATGCCCGGCGTCAGTCCGCAGGGCAGCATGCTGTAGCGGAGGTTGGGGAGCAGCAGGTTCTTCGTGTCGTGCTGCATGAAGCCCTCGATGATCGCGTCCAGCCCCCGCACGCCGGTGCGCTCGGGGATCTCGCGCTCCTTTCCAGACGGCTTCGGGCTCACGGCGGGCGTTGGCGTCCGGCGTGGCACTTCAGTGGGCTTTATGGCGGCGCCGTCGCTACAGGCGGCGAGCGCCGCAAGCGTAACCGCGACCGCGATGAGAAGCAGCAGACGGTGTTTCATCTCGGCCCCCAGTCTCGGGTTTCGTCGCGAGTTTCCCCTACCGCCCCTTGTACTCCGGCTTCCGCTTCTGCGCGAGACTGTATCGACCAGCCGATCAGCCTCAATCGACTGCTACGGAGACGGCAATCGCGAAGAACATCAGGGCCATGAGTAACCCGACGATGCCGCTAGCGACCGCGGCCAGGCCATCATAGCGTTCAGGCCACAAGCGAAGCGGCAACCGAAGTCGTTTGGGGAGCAAGCCGCGCAGAGGGTTCTGTTCAGCCCAAGCAATCTCATTTCGTATGGCCGTGGCGCCTCGCTTCAGGTAGAGCACAGCGAGGAGAAGGAAGACAAGTCCAACGGCCGCGGGGAAGGCGACGTTGAACACGCTCGTCATAGCCGTTCGCCTCCTACCGTCCTTTGTACTCCGGCTTGCGCCTCTGCGCGAACGCCGTCGGCCCCTCCCGCGCGTCCTCGGTCGCGAAGATCTTGCCGGTCAGCTCGGACTCCAGCTTCAGCCCCTCCTCCAGCGTCATATCGCGCCCCCTGAAGATCGCCTGTTTGATCGACCGCACGGCCAGCGGGCCGCACTCCAGCATCTTCGCCGCTATCCCCTCCACCGTGGGCATGAGCTGATCGAGGGGCACCACACGCGAGACGAGCCCGAAGTTGAGCGCCGTCTGAGCGTCGAACCGCTCGCCGGTGAGCATCAGCTCCATGGCGAAGGCGAGCGGCACGGCGCGCGGTAGCCGCTGGGTGCCGCCGGCGCCGGGGATGATCGCCCGCTTGGGCTCGGGCAGGCCGAACGTCGCGTGCTCGGCGGCGATGCGGACGTCGCAGCAGAGGGACAGCTCAAGGCCGCCGGCCAGGCAGTAGCCGTTGATGGCGGCGATCATCGGCTTCCAGCACTCGAAGCCGCGGCTGATGCCGGCGAAAGGGACGCTGAAGCCCGGGCCCTGGCCGCCGCCGGCGAACGCCTCCGCCATCGCCACAAGGTCGGCGCCGGCGGAGAAGGCGACGTCGCCGGCCCCGGTAAGGATCGCCACCCAAACATCATCGTCGGACTTGAAGTCGGTGAAGGCGTCCAGCAACTCCTTCGAGGTGGCGGGGTCGATGGCGTTGCGGCGCTCCTCCCGGTTCAGCGTGACGTAGGCGAGGCGGCCCTTCTTCTCGTAGATGATGTTCTTGAATCCTGTCGTGAGCTTGTCGAACTGATCGGGCACGGCGTCCTCCTTCGGCGTCTGGGGCCTGCTCGGCGCGGGATAAGTATAGCCAGTGGCGGGACGGTGGGCGAACGCGGCGCGAAAAGTTAAGAAACGGTAAACGACGGTAATAGGCGCGCATCTGAGCTGTTCTGTTATATAGGGGAGATGTGATTTCTCTCAGTTCACCGGTTGCGGGGCTGGTGAAGGTCCGAAAGGACTCGGGGTGCGTGCACATCTCCCCTATTTTTCGGCATCGAAGGGGTGCGGCGATGAGGCCCCTCCGTCTTCGGGCGGAGGGGCCTCGCGCTTTCTAGGGCGGCAGCAAAGCCAGCAGGTGCCCGTCGTCCAGGTCCGGCCCCACGACCGCCAGCGTCGCCCGCTCCGGCAGCAGCCCCGCGACACGGGACTCGCATTCAGGCCAATCACTATACTAATACCCCTGTGGGGTTTTGCCCGACTTGGCAGCGTTACAGGCGCATGTTATGAGGGTGATGCCTGTTATGCGGCGACGGCTCCGTCGCCGATTTTTTGTTTAGCGGGGGGGGGGCGCTGACGATAGTACAGCCTTGATAAAAAGAGCCCCGCACGGCCGAAACCATGCAGGGCAAGCAAGAGGACGCCGCATTACCAGAGCCCTTTGCCGTCTCTAATTATAGAGCAGGGTCGATCTCACGGCAAAGGGGCCGGCCTTGTATTCATGGCGAGCCTGTCGAACCACCGGCCGTGCGGGGCACCACCCCAGGGGAGGTGATGTCCATAACGCACGGCCGTTTTGTTTGCCGCCAACAATCAGCAGAAAGACCAAGAAGGAGATAGAAGATGAAGAAGAGAATCATCATCATCGGGGCCGCCCTGGCTGTGTTCGCCGGCATCGCGGTGGGAGCGTACGCCGCGTACGTCCTCGGCGGCTCGGGGGCGTCCGGGTTCACCGCTGGCAACGCCGCCGACCTGACGGTCGCTCCACAAGGGTCGGATCTCGACGGCATCCTGCCCGGACAGACGCTGCCGATGGACGTCCTGATCACCAACAGCAACGCTGTTCCCGTGTCGGTAACGGGCCTGACCGCTACCTTCAACGATGGCGGCGACTGCGACTTCACCGTCACGCCCGTCAACCCCTACTCGTACACCCTGGGCGCAGGGGCAAGCTTTTGGGATCAGCTCAGCGTGTACATGGGGGACCCCGATCCCGGCTGCGAAGGGTGGGTCGGTACGGTTACAGCCACTGCTACGGGCACGATGCCCTAGAGGGCTAGGCTGATTCGGTTGCGGGGCCGGCGCGCCAAGGCCGGCCCCGCAACGCCCGCCCGGGTATGAGCTTCCGTCTTGGAATTGGGTGAACTGCGATGCTGAAGGTTGCGGCTCCGTTGGTGGTTATCGCTGCGGTGGCGCTTCTGCCGGTGCTGGCGTGGGCGTCCTACGATGTCACCGGGTCCTCGCCGCCGTCGCCCTTCGGGACGGGAGTACACGTCCCAACACCGCTGGAGTGCGCGGGTATGACCTTCGATAACGTCATCACCCTCACCGGCGGCAACGACACTATCGTCGTTCCCGGCAGCACCCGCGACCTCATCTTCGGTCTCGGCGGCGACGACGAGATCGACGGCGGCAACGGGCCCGACTGCATCGTCGGCGGCGAGGGCGACGACGAACTGGAAGGCGGCAACGGCGACGACGTGATCCTCGGCGGCCCTGGCAATGACGAGATCGAGGGGGAGAATGGCGACGACCGCCTCTTCGGCGGCGGGGGTAACGACAGGATCGAGGGCGGCAAAGGCAACGACCTCATCGACGGCGGCCCCGGAACGGACAAGTGCCAAGGCGGTTCAGGCAGCAATACGATCACGAACTGCGAGTCGCCGTGCTGGCCTTCTGGCCACGGCGAGACTTGGCGCCCCCCATGCCCCGAACCGGACTCAACCCTGCAAGGGCCGCCGGCATGGTCCGCAACCCTAGGTCCGGCCCCGGAGGTGACGCCGGAGGCGACGCCGAGTCCAGACCCCGCCCCGAGTCCTGAAGTGACGCCAGAGCCGACGCCGGAGGTTACGCCAGAGCCGACGCCTAGTCCCGAGCCAACGCCGGAGGTGACGCCAGAACCAACCCCGAGTCCCGAGCCAACCTCGGAGGCCACTCCGGAACCAACGCCGACTCCGGAGCCGCTACCGCAGGCGACACCGGAAGGCTGAGCGCAACTCAGGCGGGCAGCAGCGCCAGCAAACGCCCGTCGTCCAGCTCCGGGCCGACGACCGCCAGCGTGACGCTCTCCAGCACCAGCACCCGGCGTGCTACCCGCATGACGTCTTCCGCGCTGACCGACGCGAGCTTCTCGACCACCGTCTCGATCGACTCTATCTCGCCCATCGTGAGGAGCTGCTCGCCCGCGCGCTGGGCCAGGGCCATCGGCGTTTCCAGGCTCAGGCGGAAGCTGCCAATCGTGAAGTCGCGCGCCTTCCTCATCTCATCCTCCGGCACGGGCTCCTCGACGACCTTCGCCAGCTCAGCGAGGATCACCGTCACCGCCTCGTCCAGCTTCTCCGGGGACACGCCCGCCGAAACGGCGAAGACGCCCGTGTCCTTGTGCCGGCTCACGGAGGACGACACGGAGTAGGCCAGCCCGCGCCGCTCGCGTACCTCCTTGAACAGCCGCGAGCTCATCCCCCGGCCCAGCAGCGAGTTAAGGACCTGGAGGATGTAGCGGTCGGGGTCGTCTCGCGGCAGGGCGGGCATCGCCAGGGCCAAGTTCGTCTGGGAGATCGGACGGCTGTCCGAGATCACCCGCCGGGCGGGCAGGCGCCCCTCCACCGGGGAGACGGTCGGCGGCTGCGGCCGGCGTCCGTTCGCGAACAGCGCCCGCGCCACCCTGACGACGTCATCCGGCGTGGTGTTGCCGGCGACGCTGAGGACGATGTTGGCCGCCCCGTACCAGGTGTTCATCCAGGAGACGAAATCCGCCCGGCCCAGCCCCGCAACGGTATCCTCCGTGCCCGCGATCGACCAGCCCATCGGCTGATCGCCGAACAGCGCCTCGCCCAGCAGCTCGCCGCACCAGGCGCCGGGCTGGTCCTTGGTCCGCCGGATCTCCTGCTGCACTACCGAGCACTCACGGTCGATCTCCTCCTGGTCGAGGAGGGAGTGGGTGAGCATGTCCGAAAGCACGTCGACGGCCAGCTCCAGGCGGTCGAAGGGGACCTGGTTCCAGTAGCAGGTGAGCTCCTTTGAGGTGTAGGCGTTGAGGACGCCGCCGGCCCCTTCTATCGCCTCCGCGATATCGATGGCGGTGGGGCGCTTCTCGGTGCCCTTGAACACCATGTGCTCCAGGAAGTGGGCCAGCCCCTTCGTCCGCTCGTCTTCGGCGCGCGATCCCGCGCCCACGAACACGTTGACGCTCACGGACTGCGCCGTCGGCACCGGCGTGGTGACCACCCGCAGGCCGCCGTCCAGCTCGCTTATCTCCGGGGTGATGGTCATGCGTCCTCCGTCCTCAGGAATCGGGTCGCGTCCAGTATATCGGGCGCGGGCGGATGCGTCGAAGGGGTGCCGGTGCGGTCGCCTCCCGTGTGGATAACTAACAGCTAATCGATTTCCTCTTTTTCTCCTTTGTTACCATGGTGTCCGCTTGACACCCATAGCGGGCCATCCTGTATCATGGCGATTGGGCTGAGGAGGCCCCCCAATAGGGGGTAAATGGGCACGACCAAGTACATATTCGTAACCGGCGGCGTTGTCAGTTCAGTTGGCAAGGGCATCACTACCGCCGCCATCGGCCGAATCCTCAAGTCCCGCAACGTCCCCGTCGTCATCCAGAAGCTGGACCCGTACCTCAACGTCGACCCGGGCACCATGTCCCCCTACCAGCACGGGGAGGTGTTCGTCACCACCGACGGCGCTGAGACCGACCTTGACCTCGGCCACTACGAGCGCTTCCTGGACCAGGACCTGACCCGGAGCAGCTCCGTCACCACCGGCCAGATATACCAGGCCGTGATCGGCAAGGAGCGCCGCGGCGATTACCTGGGCCGCACCATCCAACCCATCCCTCACGTCACCAACGAGATCAAGGAGCGCATTCGCGGCATCGGCCGCGAGAGCGGCGCCCAGGTCGTCATCGTCGAGGTCGGCGGCACCGTCGGCGACATCGAGAGCCAGCCTCACCTGGAGGCGATCCGCCAGATGCGCAACGAGGAGGGCCACCAGGACACGCTCTCCATCCACGTGACTCTCCTGCCCTACATCAGCACCACCGGCGAGCTAAAGACCAAGCCCACCCAGCACAGCGTCCGCGAGCTGCGCTCCATCGGCGTCCAGCCGGACGTCATCGTCTGCCGCAGCGACCGGCCGGTGGCGGACGAGCTGAGGGAGAAGATATCGCTCTTCTGCGATGTCGCTCCCAGCGCGGTCATCCCCCTGCTGACGATGCCGTCGATCTACGAGGTGCCGCTGGTGCTGGAAGAGGCCGGCCTGGGTGACCTCATCGTCGATAAGCTGAACCTGCCTTCTGGCCGGGGCGACCTGGAGGACTGGCAGAAGTGGGTGGAGCGGCTGAAGAACCCCCAGAGCCACGCTGAGATCGCCATCGTCGGCAAGTACGTGGAGCTGCCAGACGCCTACCTCTCCGTTAAGGAGTCTTTGATCCACGCCGGCGTCAAACACCAGGCGGGGATAAACATCCGTTGGCTGCACTCGGAAGAGATGGAGGGCCCGGACGCTGAGGAAGTGCTGGCCGGGGTGGACGGCATCATCGTGCCGGGAGGCTTCGGAGAGCGCGGGTTCGAAGGGAAGATCAAGGCCGCGCGCTACGCGCGCGAGAACGGCATCCCTTACCTGGGCCTCTGCCTCGGCCTGCAGGTGATGGTCGTGGAGTTCGCCCGCCACGTCTTCGGCACGGACGAGGCCAACTCCACGGAGTTCTACCCGGAGAGCCCTTATCCCGTCATCAGCCTGCTCTCGGAGCAGCAGGGCGTCCAGGACAAGGGCGGCACCATGCGCCTGGGCGGTTACACCTGCCGTCTGGTGGAAGCGACGAAGGCGCACGAGGCCTACGGCCGCGATGAGGTCGTTGAGCGACACAGGCACCGCTACGAGTTCAACAACGAGTTCCGCCCTCAGCTTGAGGCGGCGGGCCTCGTCGCCAGCGGCACGCTGCCGGACGGCTCGCTCGTCGAGATATGCGAGCTGAGGGACCACCCCTGGATGGTCGGCTCCCAGTTCCACCCGGAGTTCCGGTCGCGCCCCAACCGTCCTCACCCGCTGTTCGCCGGGTTCGTGGGCGCCGCCCTTGAGCGTGCCCGCACCCGGCGGCTTTCGCACCCACGGGGCGCGCGCACCGTGGCCGACGTCTCCCGGCGCTCCACCCGCTCCCCCACAGCGCCTGCGTGAGCGCCGAAAAGGCCCTCGCCCTTTCCCACCTTCTCGCTGCCTTCTGGTACGTCATGGGCCTGGCGGCGGTGCAGTTCCCGCTCATCCGCGGCTGGCGCTTCGACGACCTGAAGCTGAAGGCGGCGGCGTTCGAGGAGGCGACTCACTACAACGGGCTGCTGCTGACGCCGGGGATCATAGCTTCCGGCGTGACCGGGGTTTTCACCTGGACCCAGATGGACTACAATCTAGTGAGCAGCGGCTGGCTCATCGCCCTTGAGGCGCTGTACCTGATCAGCCTGTTGGTCTGCCTGCCCCTGATCGGCCTCGGCCTGCGGAGAGCGCGTCTGGCCTCGCTGCGGGCGGAGAAATCGGGCGCCACCACCCCTGAGCTAGAGGAAGCGCTGGCCGATAACGTTCCGATAGTGTTCAGCGGAATCGCGACCCTGCTGCTGCCGGCGATGGCCTACCTTTCGATCTTCAGGCCCGGCTAAAGGAGGAGGAAGAGATGAAGCTCTGGCTGGACACGGCCAGCATAGACGAGATCCGCGCCGCCGCGCGGTTCGGCGTCGTCAGCGGCATCACCACCAACCCCTCCCTCTGGGCGAAGGCCGCCTCCGGCACCGACTACCGCGACGTCGTCCTCGAGATCTGCTCCATCATCGATGGCCCCGTGTCGGCGGAGTGCCTGGCCCAGGACGTCGATGGGCTGGTGGAAGAGGCGCGGAACATCTCCAAGTGGCATCCGAACGTGGTGGTAAAGATACCGCTGGACGAGAACGGCCTGGAGGCGATCCATCGCGTCTCCCGGGAGGGGATCAAGGTCAACACAACCCTCATCTTCCAGCCGAACCAGGCGCTCCTGGCGGCCCAGGCCGGCGCCACCTACGTCAGCCCGTTCGTTGGGCGCCTGGACGATATCGGCCAGGAGGGGATGACGGTAGTGCGGGAGATCGTCGAGATATTTGACCGCTATCACCTGCCCACGCAGGTGCTGGCCGCCAGCCTCCGCCACCCGCTGCACGTCATCCAGGCCGCCAGGGCTGGCGCCCACATCACCACCATGCCCTACACCGTATTCCAGGCGATGTTCAAGCACCCCCTGACCGACGCGGGCATACAGAAGTTCCTGGAGGACGCCCGCAAGGCCGCGAAGGTAAAGGCATGATTGTCGTGAACTCGGCCCAGTTAACGCCGTTGCGTCCTTGCGCGTCTTGAACGTATGATGTATCTTGATTTCGCCTCCCCATTCTTCTACCGTGGCCCGTAAACGTGCCTGGGTCCGGTGAGGCCCGCAGAACTCAGAGACCGCGGAGAGAGATACCACCGCGGAGTTGGAAGAACCCCTTCCGGAGTCCCCCTTGGATCTTGTTGAGCTAGAAACCAGAACCCGCGACGAGCTGCTGGAAGTTGCCAAGGAGCTGGGCCTCAGCGGCACCGGCTCCCTGCGCAAGCAGGACATAGTCTACCGCATCCTCCAGGCCCGGGCCGAAAGCGAAGGCAACTACTTCGCCGGCGGCATCCTGGAGATGGCCCAGGACGGCTACGGCTTCCTGCGCGCGGACAGGCTGCGGCCCGGCCTGAGCGATATCTACGTCTCTCAGTCCCAGGTCCGCCGCTTCGCCCTGCGCACCGGCGATTACGTGATGGGCACCGCCCGCCAGCCCAAGGACTCCGAGAAGTACTACGGCCTCCTGCGCGTGGACGCCGTCAACGGCCTGGACCCGGAGACCGCCAAGCGCCGCCCCTACTTCGAGCAGTTGACGCCGATCTTCCCCAACGAGCTCATCGACCTGGAAGTCGGCGACAGCAACCTCTCCACCCGCCTCATCAACCTCATCGCGCCCATCGGCCGCGGCCAGCGCGGGCTCATCGTCTCCCCGCCGAAGGCCGGCAAGACCGTCCTCCTCAAGACCATCGCCACCGCCGTCGCTAACCACTACGAGGACATCCACATCATCGTCCTCCTCATCGGCGAGCGGCCGGAGGAGGTCACGGACTGGCGCCGCTCCGTAGAGCAGGCGGAGGTCCTGGCCGCCACCTTCGACGACCCCGTCGAGGAGCAGACGCGGGTGGCCGAGATGGGGATTGAGAGGGCGCGGCGGCTGGTGGAGTGCGGGCGGCACATCCTGGTCCTCCTGGACGGCATCACCCGCCTGACCCGCGCCTACAACCTGGCGCTGCCGCCCAGCGGACGCACGCTCTCCGGCGGCCTCGACCCGGCGGCCCTGCACCCCTCCAAGCGGCTGTTCGGCGCCGCCCGCAACATGGAGGAGGGCGGCAGCCTCACCATGATCGCCACCTGCCTCATCGACACCGGCAGCCGCATGGACGAGGTGATCTTCGAGGAGTTCAAGGGCACCGGCAACTGGGAGCTCTTCCTTGACCGGCGCATGGCGGAGAAGCGCTCCTTTCCCGCCATCGACATCCAGCGCTCCAGCACCCGCCGCGACGACCTCCTCCTGGACGAGCAGACCTACCAGCGCGTGCTGCTGCTGCGGCGAATGACCTACCTCGTTTCCCAGAACTCCCCCGGCTCCACAGAGGCGACGGAGCTCATCCTGGAGCGGCTACAGCGCACCCGCAACAACGAGGAGTTCCTCGCCACCATCAAAGACGCTGTCTAACCGGGCGTTCACCTACTTTTCCCCCGCACCTCTTCCCCTCGTCTGTCACGGTCACCTCCGTAATGCGTCAATTTGTGAAGAACTTGACAAGTGGGGTATAATGACCGGCGATTGTAATAGGCTTCTTGGGCGGCGCCGTCAGGGCGCTGTCTTGGTAAGAGGGGGCGAGTAAAGAGGAGGTAGGTTATTCGGGAACCGCACGCGTTTTCCCCGCGCTGGCCACGGGGTCGAAACCGACGCGATTCTGACCCGGAGACCACGGGCAGGCCGCTAACCGAATACCGAAGGTACTATCTCCACGGAGCCTTCATCCTCATGGCAGCCGCCGCCGTGATCCTGGCGGCGACAGGCGCCCTGGGCCGGGTGTCGTACCCCCTGGCCTTGACCGACCCCACTCCTCAGGCAGCCCTCAGCGAGAGTCCTTCCGCCGGCTACCTCCGCCCGCCGGTCGTCCTCGCCACCTCACCCGGCATCTTCTTCGTCAACCCTGACCCGCCGCCGGCCCCGGCAGCCGAGCCAACGCCGGAAGCGACGCCGGCTCCGGAGCCAACGCCTGAACCCCAGCCCGCCTTCATCGTCTACACCGTCCAGCCGGGAGACACCATCGCCTCCATCGCCGCCGCATACGGCGTAGGCATCGAGTACATCCTCTGGAACAACCCGGACCTTAGCGCTGACCCCGACCTCCTGCTCATCGGGCAGAAGATACAGATCCCCAGCGTCAACGGCCTCATATACAACGTGAAGCTGGGCGATACGCT
>JAUYGU010000005.1 GCA_030690405.1 Dehalococcoidia bacterium
TGGATCCCGGATCCCACCAACCCGCTCTATTACCTGATTAGGGAGGAAGGCATGGCGCTGCCCCTCTACCCGCAGTTCGGCACCCAGCCGAACGTCTACTACATCCCACCGCGCTGGGTGCCCCGGCAGTACCTGCGCCAGATGTTCGGCCCGGGCGTCGACGAAGCGATCGCAAGGTACGCCAAGCCCTCGCACGAGCTGCTCGGCGTCCTCCAGCTGTTCGGCGCTACCCAGAAGCTGATCGCGTCCTACGAGATCACGGAGGATGAGGCGATCGGCTTCAACGCCGGCGGCCGCGAGATCGTGCGGGTGCCGATCGTCGAGCCGGTGATCGTGCGGCCGCCGGAAAGGCTGAACATCACATGAGCACCAAGGTCTCGAAGAAACCGGCGACGCGGACGGCGCTCGCCCGCGCCCAGACGTACGCTCTGCTGGCGCGCGCTTTCGGCCGGCCCGATGCGTGGTTCGAGGCGGATGCGGCCGAAGGGCGCTTTGGCGGGGCGCTCTCGGAGGCGCTAACGGCTCTGGGCCACCAGGAGCTCGCCGCCGCGGCCGCCGCCATCGGCGGCGTGCCGGAAGCCCCGCTCACCGACGAGTTCGCCCGTCTGTTCAACCCGTCCATGCACGGCAACTGCCCGCCCTACGAGACGGAGTACACGGCGGCCCACGTGTTCATGCGAGTGCAGCAGCTGGCGGACGTCGCTGGCTTCTTCCGCGCCTTCGGACTACGAGTCGCCGCCGGCTTCCGCGAGCGGCCGGACCATATCGCGACGGAGCTGGAGTTCATGCAGGTGCTGACGCTGAAGGAAGCGCGGGCGCTGGCGCGGAGGGAACGCGCCCACGCGGGGATCTGCCGCCGGGCCCAGGCCCGCTTCCTGCAGGAGCACCTGGGTCGCTGGCTGGCGCCGTACTGCCAGAAGCTAACCGCCCTCGGCGGCGCCGGCTTCTACGCGCGCATCGCCGGCCTGGCCAGGGACTTCGCGGCGAAGGACGCGGCTCGGCTGGGCGTGGAGCCTCAGATCGGTATCGCGCCGCCGGTTGCGGAGCCGGAGCCGGAGGTCGCCTGTCCAGCGCCGGGAGGTGAGGCAGATGACCCGCGTTAGTCCGCGGTTCGCCGGTCTCGCCCTGCTGGCCGGCGTACTCATACTCGCTGCCGCGCTGACCCAGCTCGACCTGCGCCTGGCGAGCTCCCAGGCCGTCACCCTAGTCGCCAAGGAAGCGGACGGCGACGTCCCGCTGGACGACCCGGTCGCCCGCGTGTGGGACAGCGCCGAGCCCGTGGAGATACCGCTCAGCGCCCAGAACGTCGCCACCCCGCAGGGTGGCGGCAGCATCCGCGCGGTCACCGCCCGCGCCCTGAACGACGGCGAGCGCATCTTCTTCCGGCTGGAGTGGGCGGACGCGACGCAGGACGTATCGGCGTTCGCGGCGCAGGACTTCCGCGACGCGGCCGCCATCCAGTTCCCGGCCGGCGGCGTCTCTACCCTGCCTTCGTTCTGCATGGGACAGGGCGATGGCGGCGTGAACATCTGGCACTGGAAGGCCGACTGGCAGGCCGACATCGACCGCGGCTTCGTCAACGTGCCGGAGGCCTACCCGAACGCCGTCGCCGACTACTACCCGTTCCAGGACGAGGACACGTTCTATCCCGGCCGTGCCGCCGGC
>JAUYGU010000016.1 GCA_030690405.1 Dehalococcoidia bacterium
CTCGGTGGGCATCCGGAAGCTCCTCCGCTGGACGCCACTGAGCCAGTCGCAGTAGGTCACGACGTCGTACCAGCTGACGCCAACGACGGGCTGGCGCGGATGGTTGAAGGCGGGATCGTCCCAGAAGCGCGGTGGGTCGTGGCCGGTGGCGGCGAGGAAGGCGGCGTACTCCTCGTTCGTGACGGGAAGCACGGCCATGCGGAAGGCGGAGAGCGTCACGCGATGCGCCGGGCGTTCGTCAGGGCGGCCGTTGTCGTCGCCCATGGTGAACGCACCGGCCGGGATGAGGCCGGTCTCGATCTGGTCGACCAGAGTCGTCACGGGGCGATTATACATGCCTCTCGGTGTGTTTCTCGGACTCACTATGCGACTTATTGATAGTCGGCTCCAGCACTATCGACAGTGACCGCGGGCATCGCGCCCTCGAGACGTTACGCTCCGTCCCGGCTCAAGCCTCCTTCATTTTCCAGGGAGGGTCCAACCGGTTATCGCCGGCGTAGTACAGGCGGATGTCGTAGCCGTCGGGATCGCGAAGGCGTGCTTCCCGCCATAAGTAGAACATGTCCGTGGGGTCTTGCTCGAATTCCAAGCCCTTCGATTTGAGAGCTGCCACCGTTTCGTCGAGGGCGTCACATTCGAAGAAGATCTGGGCGCTGGCCCGCACGCCCAGGGGATCGCCCGTGACCTCAACCGACAGCGTGGCGTCGCCATCCGGGAGTTGGAATCGCGCGTAGCGCGGCGGGGTGTCCACGATCTGAACGAGCCCGAGCGTTCGGTAGAAGGCCTTGGAGCGCTCTAGGTCGGTGACCGATAGGGTTATGTGGTTGAACCGCATGTGGGGCCTCCTTGGCAGGTAATAATAGCACGCGGTTCGGTGAGCAAGCGGGATCAGATCCCGAAGAGTCGTACCAGGAAGTCGTTCAGAGGTCACTAAGAAGTCTTAGTGTAGCCAGTCCCTGGGACCGCGCTGCTGACCGCGACCATTGATGGCCGGGAGGTCTATTGGCCGGCGGCCTACCCATCTGGCGATAGTACCGTATCGGGGAACGTGCTGATTGGGGAAGCGCTCCCGGAGCTGCTTCTCGATGCCGCGGCAGGAATAGCCGAGCGCATGGATGGCGATGGTCTGGGCCATGATCTCGGTCGGGGTGCTCATGGCCCATCATAGGGGCGTGCAAATGGATCGTCCGACCCGCTAGAACTTACCTGGGGGCGAGCCAAAACCTCGGAAAGGCTGGTCGTGCGGCCTCGAACGGCGCTCGCGCATTATTCTCGTCGCCTCCGTTGTGCCCCCGTCTGGCCCCGTTTCCACGCCATCAACTGCTTCTGTCTCTGCATCCTCGACCACTTCCACAGTCCGAGTCTCTTGATAAATCGCCTCAGCGCGCTTCATCACTTCGCTCGCGGTGCGTGGATCAGACTGCGTGTCGAGACTCGGCACGGAAGCGGGGGTTGGAGTGGGCGCCGGCGCTGGCGCTGGAGTTGGCGCGGGCGTACGTGCGGTCGAGCCAGACGTTTCTGCCGGCGCTGTTTGGGCAGAAGCTGCGGAGGGAATCCCTCGGGAAGCTTCCGAATCGGTCAGGTCAGAAATAGCAACGACAGGAGCGGTGTGGGTCTCGGCTCCCTCGTAGGTAGCCCCGGTTCCGGGTGGTACCGCTGGATTCAGCGAAACCTCGCCCTGGTTGCCGAATTCAATAGTCACAGGCACCGCCCAGAAGATCAGCAGCAATCGGGGGTCTAGCCCGGCCCGGAGCTCGGCACGCGCCGTGGACTCTGCAGATTCCATGTCCACGAAGGAGAAAGGGCTGACGACATTCGAGGCGTTCTCACGACGGATGAGCACGAGGCATTCAAAGCCGTGCTGTGTTTCACGGGCAGGTCTCTCGTGAAGTGTCCAGTAGGCGTAGGCGCCGTTGCTCGCCCCGTTCTTGCTTTGCGACTGAATATAAGAAGCGGCGGAATCGACGTCCGTAAAGCTCTCAAGGCGAAGACAGGCTAGCCCGAACGCATCTGGAACAAGCACAACGAGCCTTGGGCCCGTCGCTTCCCTTGAAGCGACAATCTCACCGGCTTCTACATCGTCCGCCGCTTGAGGCTTACTCCTGTGCAGGAATCTCAGTCGCAACTTCTCGCCAACCTAGCCGTCTAGTTCAGGCTGACTCAACGTCAGACTGCTGTCCGAGATCGACCGTCTGCAGTTTGGGCTCTTCCTGATCGCTTTCCATAGAATTTTCATCTAGACACACGCGGTTCTTGCCGGTGGCCTGCGCCTGTCGAAGGGTGGTGGCCGCACGATCGAGGATCGCCTCCGGTTCGAGGTGATGCTGCCGATTGATCGCGCAGATGCCGATGCTCGCCGTGATGGGCTGCGGTTGGCCCTCTACCATCACGGCGTGCCCAGCGATTTCGAATCTGACGCGGTCTGCTACTCCACGCGCCAAGATTGCCGGCGTTTCGACGAGCAGGACGCCAAACTCATCCGGTCCCCAGCGGGCCACGATGTCCCCGCCGCGAATCGAATTCAGAACGAACCCGGCAACCTGCTTCAGTGCTGCGTCCGCAGCTTTCTGGCCGTGAGTCTCGCTGACCAGCGCGAAGTCGTCCAGGGCAAGCATCATACACGAGAGGTTACGCTCATACCGCTGGAGCCTGTGAGTCTCATTCTTGAGCGTTTCAATGAAAAACGACTTGCTGTAAAGGCCCGTCAGCTCGTCCACGAACACACGCGCTGCGAGTGCCTCTCGTAGCTCGCGCGACGAAGTGACCGTCTCGATGACGAACTCGGCCCCTGTGAACACCTTGAGTGCCTGGCGCGCCAGGCGCAGAGTCTCCCCATCCTCCTCTACCAGGAGCACGCGGCGCGGTTCTCTGGAACGGGACGAGCCCGATTGCGCTCTTTTGAGGAAGTCCATCGGTTAGCATAACTCCGGGCGGTCGGCTGCCATGCCGCCTTCCTATATACATGGAGACGAGCGGCCCGCGAACGTGTTACGGCTCAATACGTATTACAGGTTGTCCAGAGCCCCGTTGACAGCCGCGCGGCCCCGGCGAACAATGCTGCCCACGGGGAACGTTACAAAGAAGGAGGTCGCGATGCCCCGCCTGGATGCCCGCGGGCGATGGGAATCGAACCCACAGCCGCCTGCTTGGAAGGCAGGATTAGCAAAGTTGGCGTCCGCGGCACGGAGTATGGGAAAGGGAGGATGGCTACCGTGCTTCGAAACCAGTTCATTCACCCGCGCAACCAGGGGCATAAGAGCAAGTCCTTGCCCTGGTCCGGGCGTGACTCTGAACCCCGCGTAAATCATGGGTTACCTCCTTTGAGATGGCCACCGAGCGCAACGGCGATGATGACACGGGAATCAAGAGATGTCAATTTCGCATCCCTTCTATACAGCGCAGCCCAACCAGCCAAAGCTGGTAAGCGTCGGCCCACGTCTCGAATCACTAGTCGCCCTTGAAGCACTACGGGCGCTTAGTGTCTCCGGCCCTTGACTCCTCGCCAGCCCTGCGTTAGCCTAGTTCCGCTGAAGCCGCTGGCAGGAGACCCCCTGGCCCCCTGAGGGACGGCAGATACCTCAGGTCGCGGCCGGCCCCCCTTGTGGCGATCCCGCTGGCGGCTTCGCGCAATTCCCAGCCAAGGTCGGGCGACCGGGATAGCGTCCTCGCGATTCATCCTGCTGATTCGAGTACCGCTCGACGATTGCTCCCAAAATTACGTGGGCGCCATCCTCGAATCGGTTGAGCCATCGCCAAACCGGGAACCCGTCGCAATGCCCCCCGTGTGGCCGTCGGCCAGAGGCGGGCCCCCGGGGGCCCGCCTCTGTTCATAGTGCCGCAACAGATCCGACTTACTGCTTGGGTGGCGGTGGGACGTGGCACTGGACGTGGTCGCCCACGTTACCAGACGCGTCGACAGCGTACACTCCAAAGTCACCGCGGCCGTTGATCATCCAGTCGATGTCTCCGGCTCCCGGCTTCTGGCCGGGTGTGGCGCCGTTGGCCTCGGTGTACTTGATCTTCGTGCCGCTGGAGAAAGGACCGAACGTCGTGTCGTCGGCGGTGCCAAAAGTGCCGTCGGTTCCCTTGTCAACAACGAAGATGTCGGGGTCGGGATCGACGTTGTCGCTGGCCAACAGTTCGAAGAAGCCGTCGGGGTTCTGGCCGCTGTTGCCGGCGGTCGGGCCGGACCGCGGAACATTGTTGCCGGACGGGTTGGTCGTTTCGCGACAGGCGGCCACCGGAGCCGTGGTGTCCGGAACCGTGATCGTCTTGTGCTCGTTGATCCGGTTGCCTGCGCGATCCGCCATCGGCTCGTCGTTGATCGTCGCCCAGTCGTCACACTCATAGGTTATGCCCTGCTGGGCTGGCGTCGCGGTCACTGAAATCGTTTCCGTGAACACCGCGTCTTCGCCGGCGTTCACGACCTGGCTCGCCGGCGCGAATGACGTGCTCACCACCCCGCCCGTCGCCGTCGAGCAGTCGCTGACCATCGCCACCGTCACGGGAATCTCGACTTCGGCCAGGGCTGCGGCGATTGCGTCGCTCACCGCGTTCTCATCAACTGAGCTGAACAGCAGCCCGCCGGTGCCAGCAGCTATCTCTGAGGCCTGATTGTGACCGTCGACCGGCTCGTCGAGATAGCCGAGGGGACAGTCAGACGCAGCGCTCGCCACGGATACGGCGAGGACGATAACGGGTGCGCCAGAACCGGAGGTTGCGAGCGCATCGATAGTGCTGGCTAGGGTCTCGCCACCGCTGGCCGGGTCGTGACCTCCGCAGTCGCCGAACCAGACCAGGATGTGGGCGGCAGGCGCGGCACGCCAGCCAGGTGAAGCACCCGCCATTACGGTCAGCGCGTGCAACTGGTCTTCGAGAGCGTCACCGCCGATGCCCGGCGCGGTTGACCAGCCGTTAAAGGCGTTCTGAACATCGGCGGTGCTCGTGGTCAGCGCCTGGTCGAGCTGGAACGTGAAGCCAGATGCGACGTCCGTGTCGCGGTACTGCGCGGCGCAGAAGTGCGCGTCCGGGGACTCGGCCAGGACGTTGGTCATGATACCGCCGATGCCGGCCTGCACGTTGGCGAGCGCAGGCCCCATGCTACCGGTAGTGTCTGCGAGAAAGCAGATGTCTGCCTGTGGCGGGATCGTGGGAGTATGAACGGTCTTTTGGATTTCGACGGAACCTCCGTCGGCGATCGTTTCTTCCACGCTGGACGGATCGATTCCCTGTGCCCAAGACGCACCTGCAATGCCGATGGCGGTGATTAGAGCCACTAATCCTATCGCCAGCCATTGCTTTCCACGATGGACCATTTTCATGGGTTCCTTTCTTGGCTTTTCTTCAGGTTTACGGGGCGGGGGGGGCATATGTGGGGCGGATATCGCTGGTATCACCTCTTTTCGCTTGGTAGAGGGCGGTACTCTTAGGGAGCACCGCTCGGGCGTGCCTCCTTCCGTATTACGAGGAAAGGGACGCGCGCGTGCGAGTTATGTTACGCACCGGGGCGGCCGTTTGCGAATTTCAGACGGTTCCCGGCTTAAACTCATCCAGCCCTCCCCCGGCAGGTCTAGCAGATTATGAAGGTGTGTTACAGCAAGGTCCTGCGGCGGCGGTCCTACCCGCACAGATGCCCGCCATTGGGGGCTCGGGACAGGGCCTACGCTCGCCTGTCAATAAGACTTCTCTGTAGGGTGCAATTCCCTACAACATCCGCTGCCCAGGGCAGGTTCTGGGCCCTCTTTAAATCCACTCCATCGACTCCGATCCTACGCAACCTACCGCCGCGATTGTGCCCCAGAGCGGGCGCCTGCGGGCAGTCTCCTATACGGTGCGAACCGGTACTCGTTCACGAGCGTTCCAATCCTGCAGTCGTTGACCAACGTCGTCGAAGTGTGTTATGTTCAGTCGCCACCAATAAGACTCGAGCTAGGCTTGTGGCGGACTGGGCGCCCGCCGGCCGCACCAGAAGGGGAGGGGGGCTATGCTCACAAGACGCCAATTGCTAAAGGCGGGCGCCATCACTGGCGCGTCGCTGTTGCTGCCAGCGGGACTGCGGCCGCCAGGGAGCCTGCCCAGCGCGGTCCTCGCCGCCTCAATCCCCGGCGGGACGCTGGACCTCACAACCGTCGACAAGTACGTCATGCCGCTGGTCATCCCGCCGGCGATGCCGCGCACCGCCGTCATACAGAGCAACACCGTCGACTACTACGTGATAGCCGTGCGGCAATTCCTCCAACAGATCCTACCTACGGGCCAGCCGGCGACGACGGTCTGGAGCTACGGGTCGGTTACCGTTGGCGGGACCTTCAACTACCCCGCGTTCACGATCGAGGCGACCGTCGACAGGCCCGTCCGTGTGAAGTGGATCAACGAGCTCGTGGATGGAAGCGGCAACTACCTGCCTCACATCCTTCCCGTAGACCCCACGCTCCACTGGGCGAACCCCCCCGGCGGACTGGGCGGCAGGGACATGCGTCCCACGTTCACATCCACGCCCGGTGCCTACACGGGGCCAGTGCCGATGGTGGTCCACCTGCACGGAGGTCACAGCACTGAGGAGAGCGACGGCTTCACAGAGGCATGGTATCTTCCCGCCGCAAACAACATCCCCGCCGGCTACGCGACGGTGGGCTCCTTGTACGACCAGTTCAAGTCCAAATTCGAGGGCAACGTCGGGGAATCATGGGACGCGGGCTCCGCGGTCTTCCAGTACACGAACGACCAGCGGGCTGGGACAAACTGGTTCCACGACCACACGCTGGGGATGACCCGCCTGAACGTCTACGCTGGGCCGGCCGGCTTCTACCTGCTGCGCGGCGGTCCCGCGGACCTTCCCCCGAGCGTACTCCCCGGACCGGCTCCGAAGCTCGCCGACCCGCCAGGGACCAAGTACTACGAGATTCCCATCGCGATCCAGGACCGGTCGTTCAACAGCGATGGTTCGCTCTTCTATCCGGCCAGTCGCGAGTTCTTCGATGGATTCGCGGGCCCGTACATCGGCTCCGACAGCAGCGACATCTCACCGATCTGGAATCCGGAGTTCTTCGGGAACACCATGGTGGTCAACGGCCGCACGTGGCCGGTCTTGCAGGTGGAGCCGCGCCGCTACCGGTTTCGGTTCCTCAACGGCTGCAACTCTCGGTTCCTGATCCTGAAGATCGTCTCCAACCGGTTCGCCCGGAGACCCGCCCGATCGGCACTCCCCTTCTGGCAGATCGGCACGGAGGGCGGCTTCCTGCCGGCCCCTGTGCGGCTCGGCCAGTTGCTCATGGGCCTGGCTGAGCGGGCCGACGTCATCGTCGATTTCACCCGCCTCCGCGTCGGCACCGAGCTCTATCTGATCAACGAGGCCCCGGATGAGCCCTTCAGTGGCGGTATACCGGATCGGGATTTCCCGGCGGCGGATCCTGGTACCACGGGCCAGGTCATGAAATTCGTGGTCGGTCCGCTCTCCTCAACGGACACGAGCGTGCCTCCACCTCGGTTGACCTTGCCGGCGTTCACGCCGCTCGGCGCAGCGACCAACACACGGCAGGTATCCCTGAATGAGGCGGACTCCGAGGTCCTAGAGGGAGTCGGACCAGAATCAGCCCTGCTTGGCACGATGGTCAACGGGACTCCCGTGCATAAGGTCTGGGACGACCCCATCACGGAAAACCCGGCCCTGAACGCAACGGAAGTCTGGGAGATGTTCAACTTCACCGCCGACGCACACCCTATCCATATCCACGAGGTGATGTTCCAGGTCATCGACCGGGAGCGGATAGACCGGGGCGGGGGCCGTCCCCGGCAGCCCCCAGAGATTTGGGAGACCGGCTACAAGGACACCGTCATCGCCTATCCGGGTGAGATCACCCGGGTCAAGGCGAAGTTTGACCTACCCGGCCTCTACGTGTGGCACTGCCACATCGTAGAGCACGAGGACAACGAGATGATGCGGCCATACCGCGTAGGGCCGTAACGACTGGGCCCAGAGTACGAGGCGACGGCGGCGATGCCGGCGGAAACGTGCCGCCATCACTAGGAAACCGATTCTAATGACGATAAGAACGCCAAGGCCGGCCCATATGGGCCACGCATTGACGAGGGCGCGCAGTAAGCCCTCGTTGATGGCGTCGGCCACACCGAGGTCAAGGGCCACCGGTTCATAGCCGTATCAGCTCCTCCAGCCAGGGTACCGGCTCATTGCGGCGCCGCCAGAACAAGTCCTCGAACAGGTAGTGGGCGGCCAGCATGCGCCACTTTCCCCATCGCCGCTTCGCTTCATCGATGATGCGGTCCGCGGGCACCAGCTCCTGGTCGAAGAAGAGCCGCGAGTAGATTCGCTGCTCCCAGGGCGGGACGTGGTCTAGGGCGTCGCAATGATGCAACACTTCGAACAGAAGATACGAGACGGAAGCGGGGCCGATACCGTACAACTTCAGCAGCTCCTGCCTGGCTTCCTCCATGGGCAGGTCACGCAGCCTCTGTTCGTCCATTTCTCCACCCGCAAATGCCTCTGAGAGCCACTTCAACATCCGCGCTCGGTAGCCTACCTTGAGGGCCCGCAGGTCTCCCTCATCCGTCGCGGCTAGCGTCTCGGCGGTCGCGTCCCAGGATTGCTGTAAAAGAGAAACGGTGTAGTCTCCGCGGTGAAAGAGAAAGTCACCGAAGGAGGACTGCACCGTGGAGAAAAGAATACCTGCTAGCGCCCGGCTTGAACAGGCCATTGCCGGTCTGCTCGAGGACGGGATCTGGGATCCGGGCCGCCTGGGCGAGCTGGGGCGCCTCGGCGCCCAGCTCATCATCCAGCGCGCGGTGGAAGAGGAGGTGAGCGAGTTCCTGGCGCGCGCCCGCTACGAGCGCACGCCTTCCGCCCACGACTGGCGCAACGGCGTGCGGCCCCGACGGCTGCAAACAGGCGAGGGGGAGCTTCTCGTCCAGATGCCTCAACTCAGAGGTACCATCGAGCCTTTCGTCTGCCGCACCATCCCCGGCACAAGAACCGTGATCCGTACCCGGCCGTTGGAGGCGCTCATCATCGGCGCCTACGTGCGCGGCCTCTCCGACCGCGACCTGGAGAGCCTTCTGGCAGAGGCGGGCCTGGGCCAGCTCTCCAAGAGCAGCGCCAGCCGGGTCTGCCAGGAGCTGCGCGACCGCTACCGGGCCTTCTGCGCCCGCAGCCTGGCAGGGATAGAGCTTCTGGCGCTCTTTCTCGACGCCGTCTACCTGCCCACGCGTCCAAGCGGGGCCAAGGAAGGGGTGTTGGTGGCCTGGGGCTACGATTTGGAAGGCAAACGCGAGCTTCTGGCTGTCTCTCTCGGCCAGCGAGAGCGTCTCGAGGACTGGCTGGAACTGGGGCGGAACCTGGCGCGGCGCGGCCTTCGGGCGCCCTGGCTGGCAGTCACCGATGGCGCGCCCGGGCTAGTGCGGGCGGTCGAGGAGCTATGGCCGGAGGCCGACCGTCAGCGCTGCAGCGTCCACCGGCTGCGCAACATCTTAGCCAAACTGCCCAAGCGAGAGGACGTCCGAAGGCGAATCCAGGCCGCCTACTGGGCCGCGCTCGACGAAGCCACTTCGCCCGAGGAGGCGGAAGCCAATCTGCGGAGCCTTGTCACCGAGCTTGGGCGCCAGTACCCCAGCGCCGCCGCACCGCCCGCCAGAAACGCATCCCGCCACTTCGCGAGCGTCACGTCGGACACCTGGTGACGGCGGCCGATCTCGGCCACTGAGCCCTCCCCGCGGAGCACGCTCAGCACCAGCGGCAACTTCTGTTCAGGTGTCCATTTCAGCGGTTTTCCCATGCCGACTTCCTTTCGTCACCACCCTGCTACCTCAAATCTTCGACTGTCTCAGAAAGTCTGACACGGGACACTAGCCCAGCAGATCGTCCCGGGGAACTAGGCTAGGCTAAAAAGCTCGACGCACCGCTCTCGCGCCGAATAACCGCCTGGGCCAGCGGGTTGTCAACGGGGGTCTATATAGCCGGGCTAGGACGGGGGATGGTAGCCAGCCTGAGCGGCCTTCCGCATGGCCTCCATGCCTTCTTGTACCGTCATGAGAGGCGTAGTCTTGACAGCCTTCACGCCTCCCCCGGCGGCAGCGGCGATGGAGACGCCGGCAGCGGACGCGTTATCAGGCATCTCAACGAGAAGCACAGCGTCGTATTTGCCAAACGCCAAGTAGAACGACAAGAGCTTCCCGCCAAGCGCCTCGACGGCCGGCCGAACAGCTCCGGCTCGGTCCTGGGGATTCTTGATCTGGGCTGCCCAGGCATCCGAGGTGTACGCTGCCTGAATCAAATAGTGCGGCATAGCGACCTCCTTCTTTGTAACGTTCCGGTGGCCAGCATTGTGCGCCTACGCTGGGCGGCTGTCAACGGGCTGGGGCTGCGGACCTCCACGGCCGTCCGACCCCGTGGTAACGGTGAGCGCGTCTCGGCGTTATACCATTGGCGCTTTCTGAGTCTCATCGCCGCACCCCCGCGACTACATGGACTTTGGAGCGCCGCTTCCTTTTGTGCGCCTGGGTGGGGCGGGTGTCAACGTGGCCTGGGCCTGTCGATGACCCCAATCCCAGCCTTAACGGTGTGCCCGCAATCGACGGATGCGGGTTGATAGACAGGCGGCTTCCACTGGAGCATGCCGTGGACGACGGAATCCTCGGCGAAAACCAGGTGGGCGCGGGGAGACCGCCTCGTCTCCCAAGAACGCAAGGTCTGCACTGAGCTTCGCCACGGGCCGCGGGTCGCAATGGCCTGCGGGTGAGGTCGGTGGCCGCTCCCGCTCGTCTGGCAAGGCAGTATAATCTCTTGCAGAGGTAGCTGCGAATGACTGACCGGCCAAGGATCGTTATCCCGAAAGAACGCATCGCGGACTTCTGCCGCCGCTGGAAGATCACCGAGCTCGCCCTCTTCGGCTCCGTGCTGCGCGAGGATTTCCGTGCGGACAGCGATGTCGACGTGCTGGTGACGTTCGCACCTGACGCGACGTGGAGCCTCTTCGACCACGTCGACATGGAGGACGAACTGGAGGGGATCCTGGGACGGCCGGTGGACGTGGTGAGCCGCCGGGGGATCGAGAGGAGCCGCAACCCCTCGCGCCGCCGGGCGATCCTCGAGTCGGCGCAGGTCGTGCATGTCGCGTGATCTGGACTACCTGACGGACATCCTCGCGGCTACGAGGCTCGCGCAGAGTTACGCCCAGGGGGGTCGCCCACAAGGAATTTCTCCGAGACACGATGCGCCAGGACGCCGTAGTCCGGCAACTGCTGGTCATCGGTGAAGCGGCAAGCGCCTCTCGGATGACTTCAAAGCCCTCGCGACGTTCTGGTGCATTCCTATGACCACGTCGACGTCGACGAGGTCTGGCGCGTGGCGACGGAGGAGTTGCCAGACCTGATCAGCTCCGTTGAGCCTCTGGTCCAGGGTGAATCGTGAAAGTGCCGATCGGCCGGAGAGGCGTGAGCCGCTGGTGCTCGCAACCTCAGAACGGATCGATGTCTCGCATCATGGCCTGACCGCGCTCATCCTGGAATTGGACTGGTAGTCCTGGAGTCTCCGTTGGGCGGTGGCCCGCGGCGAACCAGACTGGCTGCGACTGCCGAATGGCCCAGCTCTTGCGTCGGTGTGGAAGAGAACTAGGGGCGTGGGCTCATGAGTATGCAAACAGACATTATCGTACTCAAGATAACGGCCAGAATGAAGGTGGCGGGGTGAGCGTCCGTCGCCCACGTCGTCAGGAGCGCACAGCCGGTCAGCCAACTGCCGAGCGGCGCGGCGAAGTGTCACTGCGGATGACCGCGTCTGATATCATTTTCCCTTGCCGTGAACGTGGCCCAAAACGAATGGCCTGTTGACGGGCGCAACTACTCGACGTAGCGTAGAGGGAGCCAACCCGCTAGGCTGCCATCTGACCAGGAGACCTTCACCCACTGCTCCCCGGCTACGCTCTCCGGTCCTTCCAGTATTCGAACAGGCTCACCCGTTTTGAGCGCGCCGATCGTTCGTCCTTCCAGTCCAGGTGTGGCTCTGATCCTGACGCCGCCCCAGGCGTCCACGATGACGGCCTCGGTGCCGGGCGTCCAGCGCAGCTGCCACTCTGGGCCTTCGTTCTCGTGAACGACTGTCCCCACGGTGGCCAACGATGTGACCAGCCCAAATATGACCAGCCCTAACAGAGCTCTGACCACCGGGAGAGGGGGCGACTTCCGGACTGCGATCGGCGCCCCCTCAATCATAGCGCGGGTGCTTACGGCGGTCACGAAGTCATCAGCGCCCGGGGTTTGCACCTGGGCCACTTCGCACCTCCCGCCGCAGGGCCTGAACGCCGCCGGACCGCCGGAGGCGCTCAAGATGCCAAGCTTCATATTCGGACAGTCTGGCTAAGGACGCCTTTTCCTCGGGAGCCAGGCGACCGCAGTGCGTGCAGACCATTCGCCGACCGATGGGGGTCTCCACTGGCCGCAGGTCGCCGCAGCACCAGGAGCAGCTCGCGTGGGCGATCATCTCCACTGCCTCCTAAGCGCCGAGGAGCACAATCCGTCTCCGATCGGCCCGCTCTCATCCGGCTCCGATTTCATGGTAATTGCTCCCACGGAGCGACCCTATGTGCCGCAAGGCCTGATTTTGGCTCGACTTCTGGAATACTGCAGATCGGACAGTCAACGTCGGCTTGTGCGATCCGGCCCAGCTTCCTGTGGCTTTCTATCAGCGCTATCACTCCCGGCGATTCATCCAGTAGGATGCCGAATACGGAGGCCGCCTCGGCGACGAAATCCGGCCCGGCAGCCCGGCGTTCTTTGACCCAGCCCATGGCCAACAGGAGGAGTTGCTCCTGTCGAACGCCGCGAACTCAATATCGGCGACGTGGTAGCCCCCGAGGCTGACATGCATCAGCCCGGGAACGCGGGCCCTTTCGTCCGCGGAGCGGTAATAGTACACGCCCTGCACCAGCGACGACGCGCAGTTGCCCACCCCGATTATGGCCACATTGATCTTGGTCATCACTTTCCTCGCTGCCGCGGTCCAAGGCCGGCCCCTGATATCATCAGATCCCTATCGTCGATCGTGACATCCGCACCCAGGAACTCCCGCGCCAGCCAGGCGCCCGTTTCCACATGTTCCGTCACGCTCGGGATCCGGAACCGGCTCTCGCCGGCGGCGAGGGCGCCGAAGATGATGATCTGGTCCGCCACGTGCCGGTCCAGGGTTGCGCCCAAGCGCAGGTCTTCCAGCAGGTGCTGCACGGCGTAACGGCCGATGGCCTCCGAGGAGCGGCGCGGCGCACCCGCCCGGTCGGCGCCCAGCCGCACGCCGGTCACGGAGTCTGCAAACACCGACAGGGAGGCCCCCGCCTGGACCGCCGAATCGTCGTCCACCAACTCGAAGTCCGACGCGTAGCCCGCCGCGGTGAGCGACTCTCTCGCTGTCCGCGCCATCCGTTCGCTGACGTTACGCTCCCGCAAGTGCGACGAGAGGGCGACACCCCAGACCCTCTCGATCTCCCCCCGCTCCTCCAGCACGAGCGGCCTCAAGGGATCGACTGCCGGCTGCACCGCGAGACGCAGGATGCCGCCGCCGCTGGGCACGTACCCCGGCCGGATCATCTGGGCTTTTGCCTCGATGCCCATGCGCCGGAGGAGCGGCAGCAGGACGTAGTGGAAGTGGTAGAAGGAGGGGGCGAAGTCCTGGAACAGGCCGCCGCGCAGCTCGACGGCTGACGGCGTCCCAGAGAAGGCCAGGACAGGGAGCACTGCCTGAGCCAGGAGCACCGTCGAGCCGGCGGAGCCTATGTCCCACACATAGGTCTGAGCCGGGACAGCAGTGCCCGGCTCGAAGGTCAGCTGACCCGAGCCCACCGTATTTCCATGGATCGTCGCGCCGACGACACTGGCGATCGCCTCGACCGCCCTCGCGTGCTGGGGGCGCAAGCCCGGATTGGGCCGCCGGAACCGGATGTTCGTTATGTGAACGCTTCGTCCCGTAAGAGCGCTGAGGGCGACCGCCTGCCGGACGATGGTACCGCTCCCCGAAAAGCGCGAGCCATCGATACGCACCATCGTGGTGGCCCTCCTCACGGCCCCCTGGTTCACGTCTCCAGCGCCGGTGAGCTTGCCCGATGCCGCCGCGCTGACGGCGAACGTAAGCTCGCCAGCGGAAAGCCTTACTCCAAGCATGGTACACCTGCAGAGGGGAGGCGCCTCCATCTGGAGGCTACTTCCTCGCGGATAGTCCGGCATGAGCCAGACGGGGCAAAGGCACGGTGACTTTCGGCCCAAGGAACGGCGTCAAGGCCGTGCCCGGCTCTCAAAATCATGCACGGACAGGCACTCCCCGGCACCGTGGCGATAGATGCCCGACGCCGCCCGTCCCGATTTGGCCCTCGCTTAGGCCATGCGGCCCGTGCCAGTCAGCCCACTCGGCCCTGTCGACGCTACCGAGCAGGCGGTAGGCTCCCAGTAGGTGGTTGGTCACCTATTCTGGAGACAGAACTTCCAAGGCCGAAAGGTCAAAGAAGGAAAGTCACCGGGATAAGGAGCCAGCCACCTTTATTCGCTTCTCCTGCGTCGTTTCCCCGGCAACGTTGTGGGGCAGCCGGCGCTACCTACACCCTGTATGTCTCGCAGAGCTTGAGGAACTCGCGCTTGAGGTCCCAGTAGCTCGGCAGCCCCAAGTCTCGAAGGTTTTCGTTCAGCCTGCGAGAGGTGCGTGACTCCAAGTCCCGCAGGAAGTTCTCCTTGATGTCCTCGGCAGTGGGACAGTTGTCATGGTAGCGCTGCCGCTCTTCCGCGACCTTCCTCTTCACATCGCCGAAGCGGCGCTTGTCCTTCGTGGCGTCGAACTCCTCTCGCCGCCGCTGCAGAACTGGATCGAAGAGGGCGCGATCCAGAAGCGCCAGAAGTCGTTTACGTGTGTCCTTGTCGTCGCTCACGACGCCTCCTTCAACCTATCCCCAGCACCCACGCAGGAAGGCCTTGTCGATCTGTATCGTACGGTCGCTATCTCGCGCAGCTGCTGGGATGTCTCCCCACAATCATATCCGTGGCTGGCTTCATGTCCACGCCTTTTTCGATGGGCGGCCTGCTTCGGTCAGTCGAAATACACCAGCCGGCCGAGCCTTAGCTCGTGATCCAGGAGCAACCCCGGACCCTGGGGGACTCGCTTGTACATCGGACCGCCTCCACGCTGTGAAACATAACTCGCCGCTGACGGCGGCCCTTAGGTGCAACCGGACCCACAGAGATAGGTCATGTGGCCCTGATCCCGAGTCAGCCGTGGTCAGTAACCTGAATGACGAGGGGAGTGAGGACGGGAGCTCAGAGAGGAGCCCCAGGGGCGATGACGAGAAGCGTCGGTTCAGGTACGCGGACACGGGATATCACGGTCACTCGCGACTCCGTGCGTCTGGCATGCCGCCTGTCGTTGCCGCACGGTCCTGGGCCCTTCGCCTGCGCGATCTTCGTGCACGGCCTGGGCAGCAGCAAGGAGTCTCCGCGCAACGTGACCATCGCCCAGCATCTCCTTGCTGCCGGAATTGCGACGCTGCTGTTCGATCTGAGCGGCCACGGCGGGTCCAGGCGCGATCCTCACGATGGTAAAGAGGCCTACGTGCTGGACCTGGAAGCGGCGTTCAAATGGGCCGGCGAGCAGCCGGAACTCGACTCTGACCTGATCGGCGTCGCGGGCTCCAGTTTAGGCGGCGTCGTAGCCTTGCAGGCCACCCGCAGGGGCCTGATCCGCCCTGCGGCCATGGTGCTTCGGGCGCCCCCGGCGGAGCCCAGCGAGTTCGTCCAGCTCTCGGTCCCCACCCTCATCGTCATCGGCTCCGCCGACCCCTTGCTGGAGATGGTCCGCGAAGGAGCCGGCCGGTGCGAAGCCGTCACTCTGCGTGTCATCCGGGGAGCGGGCCATCTATTCGAAGAGCCGGGGGCCCTCGAGGCCGCTCTTGATGCGACCGTGCGCTGGTTCCGGTATTACCTCTCGGACACCGGCGAGGAGCCGCCCGACTGCGGTGACAAGGGAGGGGTACACCCCTAGGCAGGTTCGATCAGGGAGAGAGCGCGATGATGAAGATACGGGAGGAGCACCGCGGCCGGCTGTACCGGGACCGCATCGAAGCGGGTCGGGTCCCGGGCGAGCATCTAGCGGAATACCGGGGCAAGGGCGTCCTCGTCCTTGGTATCCCGCGCGGCGGCGTGCCCGTTGCCGCGGAGGTGGCCCGTGGGCTCAATGCGGAGCTGGACGTCGTGGTAGCACGAAAGCTGGGGGCCCCGGGGCAGCCTGAGCTGGCGATCGGGGCCGTGACGGCCAATGGCGGCCGCTTCCTAAACGAAGAGCTGAGCCGCGGGCTTGAGGTGTCCGACGCCTATTTGGATGAGGTGACCGCCGCTGAGATGGCGGAGGCCCGCAGGCGGGAGGAGCGCTTCCGCGGCGGCAGGCCAGCACCCAACCTAGCGGGACGCACCATCATCATCGTCGACGACGGGCTGGCCACTGGCGCCACGATGCGGGCGGCGGTTCGTTCCGTCCGGAAGGGAGAGCCGGAGCGGGTGGTGGTGGCCGTTCCCGTCGGCTCTCCCGATGCCTGCGCGGAGCTTGGGCGGGAGGCGGATGAGGTCGTCTGTCCGTACCAGCCCTACCCCTTCTGGGCGATCGGCTATTTCTACCTCCACTTTGAGCCGACGGAAGATCTCGAGGTGCAGGACATCCTGGAGGAGTGGCACGCTCGCCTGGCGGCCAGGTTGCGGATGGCCTAGCGATGCATGATTGACGGAGACCCAGCGTGGGGATGCGGATCTTCTCTGGCACCGGCAATCCAGGCCTGGTGGCAGGCATCGCGGAGCGCCTCAACGAGGGGATGGGCGAACGCGAACTGCTTCAGTTTCCGGATGGCGAACTGCATGTTGAGCTTCTGGACAGCGTCCGTTGCTGTGATGTGTATATCGTGCAGTCGTTGAGTCCCCCGGCGGACAGGCACCTGCTGGAGATGCTGCTCCTCGCTGATGCCTCCCGTCGGGCCGGTGCCGCCAGCCTGACGGCCGTGATCCCGTACCTGGCCTACGCAAGGCAGGACCGCCGTGCCGGCGACGGGAGCCCGTGGCCGCTCAGCACGAGCGCTATCGAGAAGCGCCCTGAGGAGATCGTGTTCGTCTTTGTTCAGCTATACCTAAACAGTGGTTTTCACTGCTCGATCATCGCCCTTCTCAGCCGGCGCTTCCTGCTGCCAATCCAGGCCTACCCCTACCAGCGGCCGGCCGCAACGGGGACACCGGCCAGCCACCGTACGGTTAGCCATCATGAAGAGCCCGTCACGAATGATAAGCAGATACGCGCAGCCCGGACAAAAAGTGTTTTGAGCCCCCGGCACGTTCCCGATGTACACGAAATCGAGACCTTCCTCCAGCCCGATCAGCCGCGCCTCATGCAACGTGGAGATGTCTGTCGGCGGCAAGTCTGACATTTTGTAGGCTGGGAAGAATCGGCTGATGTGCCAGGGCGTGTCTCGGCCCACGTCGTGGCTGAGAAACCGGGCTATGGCCCGCATCTCTTCGGGCGAATCGTTGCGGCCGGGTACCACCAGGGTAGTTACCTCCACCCATATCCCAAGGGCCTTAAGCAGCCGGATAGTATCCAGGACGGGCTTTAGAGTCGCGCCCACCACCTTGCGGTAGTACTGATCACTGAAGCTCTTGAGGTCGACATTAGCAGCGTCCAGATATGGCCGGATGACCTCAATCGCTTCCGGCGTCTCGTAGCCGTTCGTGACGAGGATGTTGCGGAGACCGTGGCTGCGCGCTATCTCGGCCGTGTCCAGTGCGTACTCGAAAAAGACGGTGGGTTCAGTGTATGTGTAGGCGATGCTCCGGCAGCCCAGCATTTGGGCGCGCTCGACGATCTCCTCGGGGGTGACCTCCTCGCCCAGCAGGAACTGCTCCGGGCTCACCACCTGGGAGACTTCCCAGTTCTGGCAGAAGAGGCAGTGAAAGTTGCAGCCCACCGTTGCGATGGAATACGAGGTGCTCCCCGGATAGAAGTGGAACAGTGGCTTCTTTTCGATCGGGTCCACGTGCTGGGAGACGATGCGACCGTACACATGGGTGTACAGCTTGCCTTCCCGATTCTCCCTCACCCTGCATATCCCCACCCGGCCCGGAAAGATGACACAACGGTGAGCGCAGAGGTTGCAGCGCACGCGCCCTTCAGTCAGGCGTTCGTATAGCAGCGCCTCTTTCATCGGCCTGGACTCCTTTCCGGCCGGTGCCGCCGCGGCTCAGGTCGTCCCTTTGGGGCGGCGCGGACGCGGTACTTCGGCCGGTACTCCGCCTCTTTTCTGCGCTCCGGGGCCGCCTCTACCCTGAGGCGCCGCCCATCCAGGATGTAACCGTTGAACTCCCGGACTATCTCCCGAGCGTCCGCCTCGGTGGGAACCTCAGCGATAGCGAAGCCGCGGGGCTTGCCCGTCAGCCGGTCGGTGGGCACGAACACAGCGGTAACCGTTGCCACCCGCGAAAGGAGTTCGTGCAACTGGGACGAAGTGACGTCATATGGCACATTACCAACAAACAGCTGAACCTCGGGCATCGCACACCTCCAGGTCCGGGGGCGAGTGCTTTCTCTTCCACCAAAAGCCTAATCCTCAGCGCCGGGCATGGCACCGTCCAATAGGGAGCAAGCCGCCGTGACTTTCGGCCCCTTCTAGCACGCACCGGATGCGGGGGTCAAACGGCCTGTTCGCAAAGCGACCAACGACCATGTCCTCGCGCGGGCTCTTAGTTCCCGACGGGCCGCCCCGGCCGGTCCTTGATGCCGCCGAACGGGGCCGTTTCGTATCTGGAGCCGGCCCTCGGCATCCTATCACGGCGCCAGTCATCGGCTGGCCCGGCGTGCACTGAACGCGGGCGACTCAGTAGCGCAGCACTGCGCCCAGGCCCCCTCGAGCCAGCAGCCATTCCCGGGCCTCGCCAAATACGATCTCGACCCGCGCTCCGTTAAGATAAGCCTTCTCCATCGCCCGTTCGATAACATCGGGGATGGCCTTCCCATCGCTGGAGCAGAGCGGGCAGCGGTCGAGCGTTTCCGACGTAAAGTAGTCACAGCTGTGACACTCCCATCCCTCTGCCGTCGCCCCTTCGGCGATAGCGAGGATGTGCACGCGGCCCTCACGGACAGCGCTGATGGTCGGCTCTAAGCCCACGATCCCGCGGCCGCCCGACTCGGCGGAACTGACGATCTGCTCGATCCGCTCTTTCTCGCTCCGGCGCTCTTCCTCGCGCAGGACCCGTCGCGCCTGGTCAAGCACTTCCTCTTCGGTCTGATGCTTGAGGTCGACGGAGAAGGTCCCGACAACACGGCGCGACAGAGGCTCGGGAAGCATCTCGATAAATTCGTTTACCGCTTCCTCTGAACCGCCAACGACGAGGCGGTTGAACGGGCGGTCGTAGAATAACTCCTCGATCTCATCAACGACCTTCTTAAGGTGCTGCTCCACGTGGAACTCGATGTGGCGCTGGAAGCGGGCCTGTGCCCAGCCGCCCTGGTCGTGGCGGCCCGGCACTGCGCTCTCGATCTCGGCCTCCTCGTCGGCCATCCGCTGCTGGGAGGTGTAGATCGCGGCGTGGTCCCGCTGCACGACGGCCACGACAAAGCGCGGATACTCGTCGAGCACTTGCATGAGAAGCGAAGTATTGGTCGTGGTGTCAACGCTCACATAGGTCGGCACCATCACGTCCAAGGGGACGACCTCCCAGATATCCGAGGGCTGTGAGGAAAAGATCGCTAGGCCGCGTCCACTGGGCAGGCCTTGTTCTAGGAACCTCAGCACCTGGTCTTTCTCTCGGTCGGCGACCGAGGCCAGGTTCTCGTCGGCGGTCGTGCGCTGGAAGCGCTTGAGAGCCCCTTTGAACTTGGCTGCGGCCTGGTTGGGGTCGTACCTCAGTTGGGGGTCGATCTTCAGGTAGACGCTGAGGACGCCCTCATCGCTGCGCATGGCAGCAAGCCGCTCCAGTGCTTTGCGGGAGATCATGGGCAATGCCATTGTAGCACCCTCGCGTGGAGCTCGCCGGCGAGGAGGCGGTCGGTTCCCAGACTTACGGATGGCCTCCAGCGACTGCAGCAGTGGAGGCGAAAAGCCGGGTCCGTCGCGCGGAAAGTAAGGCGGGGCCGGGGTGCCTAGTTTCGCGGTTACGTGCTGTAGAAACGAGGAGTACCTGAACCCGATTCAGTCTACCGGAACGCGTCCCTCGGACGGCGACATCGTATCTAAGATCCCATCTCTGTGAAGAAATCAACCCGAAGCACCTCCCCTACCTCATCGAAGAGGTCACCGCGCTGGATAGGCCGTTCCAGACGGTGCCTCGCCGCGGCGACGACGAGACCGCCGCGGCTATTTTCTTACCCCGCGAGCGGTTATTCGCCCAGACCCTGTGCCATCTCCCTGAAGCGGTCCCACTTCGTGGCGACCCACGTCTCGGTCGTGGCGTGTCCGAACGAGCGGACGATCAGGGCAACCCTGGTGGCGGTGTCGTTGTCCGGCGCCTCGAAGATATCCAGGTAATCGTAGGGGCCGAGGACAGCGTAGTTGGAGACCCACTTCACGTTGGGGCACTCTCGCTTGATCCGCTCCTCGACCGCCTCATTCAACTCCTGGACCTTCTCCGGCCGCGTGAGCGCATCGGGTGAGAGTCTCGTCAGCATCACGAATGTCGCCATGGCGTGCCTCCTTTGCTGTGCTCCGGGCCGTCAATCGTGCGCTCCGTTGCCTGCTGGAACCTCTCGTCAGCCAGCAAAGCAGAATCGCGTGGTGATGCTGGAAAGATCTGGGAGCGTCGAAGGAGCTGGACATGGGCACGCAGCCGACGCACGAGCTGGCGTGCCAACCCTTGGTAATTGAAATCGTGCTCGTGCACTGCTTCGCATTGGAGACGCAGTAGGAAGTTGCCTTCCTCCATCTGGCGTCCCAGTTCGACCTCCTGCTCCGCCGTCAGCAGCGGCAGCTCACCAATCTCTCGAAGGTAAAGGCTCTCCGCGGACGGTAGCTCCTCTGCCTCTTGCCGTGCTGCCCTGTCTTCTCGAACCATCGCCACCCCATCAACCGCCTATCTGAGTCATAGCGGGTCGTACCGGGCCTGCACCTGCGCCTGTTCGTTCGATGGAGGCGGCGATCCGGTCCATATCCTCGGAGGTTAGTCCCAGGGAGGCGCCCGCAATCCAGCTGTCGACTTGCTCGGGTGAGCGGCCGCCGACGATCGCGCCCGTGACCCCAGGCCAGGCAAGCGTCCACGCTATCGCAACCGCGCCGACGGAAACCTCGTGGTCAGAAGCCACGAGGCGGAGCGCGTCGCGGAGGGCCAGGTTCCGCTCTAAGGCCGGGCTTTGAAAGTCGGGGCTCCGGCGCCGCCAGTCGTCCTCTGCCAGGCCGGCTAGGCGCTCGGCCGAGAAGCCGTTGGTGAGCAGGCCGGACTGCAGGGGGCTGTAGACGATGACCCCGGTCTCGTTCTCCCGGCACCAAGGGATCGATTCTTCGCCTGCTTCTCTATGAATCAGCGAGAAGGGTGGCTGAAAGGAGTCAACGTGACGCACGGATTCGCATATCTCGAGCAGTGGGATGTCGAAGTTTGACACGCCGATGGCGCGAACTTTACCCTGGTCAACGAGATCGGCCATTGCGCCCCAAGCCTCCTGCACGTTGTAGCTGTTCTCCGTGGGCGGCCAGTGCACCTGGTATAGGTCGATCACGTCGATATCCAGCCTCCGCAGTGAGGCCTCGACCTCCATGCGCACCATCTCGGGTGTAAAAACGCGCCGCGCTTCGGCCATCCGGTCAGACTCGTCCCAGATGAGTCCGCACTTGGTGAAGATGTAGGGCCGCCTGCTCCCAGGCACCTCCTTCATCGCCTTGCCGACCACCTCTTCCGAGTGACCCAGGCCGTACACCGCGGCGGTGTCGATCCAGTTGATCCCCAGCTCGAGAGCGTGGTGGATCGCCCGAACGGACTGTTGGTCATCCTGCGGGCCCCATCCGTATGCCCACCCACCTCCACCGAGCGCCCAGGAGCCGAGGCCTACGGTGGTTACCTTCATGTCTGTTCGTCCAAGTCTTCGCCTGAGCAGAGTCATACGCCTGCTCCATTCGTTAATGATCGGGCTGTACCCTGTCTTATGCGGTCTGTAGTGCTCAACTCGAGGAACTGCGCGGGATCAATGACCTGTGAGATTTTCCAGTTTTGGCAGAACTGCCAATGGAAGTTGCACCCCACAGTCGTGATCGAATAGGCGGTGCTGCCGGGAAAGAAGTGGAAGAGCGGCTTCTTCTCGATGGGATCCGCGTCCTGGCCGGCCGTGTGCCCGTACTCCAGGTTGTATACAGTACCGTCCCGGTTCTCACGCACTTCGCAGATGCCGACCGACCCGGGAAGATGACACAGCTATGTGCGTAGAGGTCGCACCGCACGCGCTCGCCCGGCAGGCGCTCCCAGAGGATCGCTTGCTTCATCGGCCGGGGCTCCTTTCAGGCCGGTGTGGCCGCACCGCAGGCCTGCCCTTTGATCCGGGGCCGGACCCTGTACTTGGGCACGTATGCTGTCTCCGGCTCCCGAACCAGCTCCACACGCAGTCGACGCAAGTCCAGTACGTATCCGTTGAACTCCCGGACGATCTCGTGGGCGTCCATTTCGCTGGCCACCTCAACCAGAGCGAAGCCTCGGGACCGGCCCGTCAGGCGGTCGAGGGGAATGTAAACTGACCTGATCTCTCCAACCCTCTCGAGCAGCCCTCGCAACTCCTCCTCACTGACCCCATAGGGAAGGTTGCCTACAAACAGCCGGGCCCCAACCATGTCACACCTCCGGTCTCTTTCGGCCCCTCCACCCAAAGGCTAGACCAGCGCTTGCCGAGAAGCCTGAGCCGTCTGCACCTAACAATGTGTGACACTCGGCCTGTCCCCACCTACCGTGCGTTGGAGATGGAGCCATGCTGGACAGAGAGAGCGAGGAGCATTGGAGAGCGATCAAGGAGAGCTACCCCGACGCCATCGTGTTTCACGAGGCCGAAGGGCTGTTCGTCGTCAGGGGTCGCGATATCGAGGTCATAGCCCAAGAGTTCGGCGTCAGGTCCAGCGGCGCGACGGTTGGCTGCGGAAGCACGGCTGCGAGGAGACGTTCGAGAGATTCAAGCGCTGGCTCCACGACGGCGACCGGCGCTCGCTCCGGGAGTACGGAGAGCTCTACGTCTACCAGGTCGGCGACTGGCATGAGGTTGACTGGGAGCTGACCACTGACCTGCCCCCAAACACTGGTCCACTCATAAATACAGTCCTGCCGCTACTAACCGCTTAGTGTATTCCGTCCGGAACTCCTCCGGGGTGAGGTTCCCCAGGGAGGAGTGAGGGCAGTTCTGATTGTAGTCCTGTCTCCACTCTTCGGCGATACGCCGGGCGTGAGCGAGGGAGAGAAACCAGTGCTCGTTCAGGCACTCGTCCCGGAGGCGGCCGTTGAAGCTCTCGATGTAGGCGTTCTGCACCGGCTCCCCAGGCTCGATGAAGCGCAGGCGCACGCCGCACTCGTAGGCCCACTGGTCGAGCGCCCGGCTGGTCAGCTCCGGTCCGTTGTCCAGGACGATCTCAAGAGGTGTCGCCCCACGCTCGCTGATGATCCGGTCTAGCACCCGCGCCACACGTACTCCAGAAAGCGAGGTGTCGACCTCGATGGCCAGCGACTCTCGGGTGTAGGCATCGACGACCGTGAGCAGTCGTATCTTCCGTCCCCAGGCCGCCTGAAACACTATGAGCCGGTAGTGGGCCGGGAAGATCCTGCGGAGACGACTTCGGGCTGCTGAGGACTTGTGCGCCTGCTAGGCTGGCTGTTCAGGCTTTTCGTCGAAGCGGAAGCTAATGTTCCATGCGGTGCTATCGTACTTGCTTCGGATGAGGTAACCCGCCTCCTGAAATACGCTTAGCATGGGGCGGTTGTCGGCCATCACCATGGCTGTGAAGCCTTCGATGCCGTTCATTATCGCAATGCGGATGAGATGCTGCAGGAGGAATGTGCCCAGCCCGTGTCCCTGCCACTGGTCTCGCACCGCGAAAGCGCACTCGGCTAGGTTGGTAGCGGGGTCGCGGTCATAGCTGGCCACGGCGATGATCTGGTCGCGTTCCTCCTGCCGCTGCACTGCCACCAGCGCCATGCGGTCGCGGTAGTCGACGACCACGAAGTGCGTTACCTCCCGCCTGGGCATGCGCCGGACCGCTCTAAAGAAGCGATGATAGATGCTGTCTTTCGAGAGCGAGTAGAAGAACTCCAGCCAAAGATCGTCGTCGTTAGGCTTGACTGGCCGTACCAGGACGGTCTCGCCGCTGCTCAGGCTGAAGGTGGTCTCGGTGTCGTGTGGGTAGACGCCGGCGCCCGGCGGCGGGATCTCCTCCTCCATCAAGACATGTCGCTGCTCCTTGGCGAAGGCCAAAAGGTCGTGGCGGTGGTCGGGGTGCGCGATGCCTATGAGGGCCATCGCCCGCTGACGCGCGTTGCGTCCGTAGAGGTCGGCTACGCCGTACTCGGTCACAACGTAGTGGACATCACCCCGGCTGGTAACGACGCCCGCGCCTGGCTTGAGTTGCGGAACAATTCGTGAGATGGCTTCCCCCTCGACCATCGACGGAAGAGCGATGATGGGTCGACCGGCCTTGGAGCGGGCGGCGCCCCGGATGAAGTCCACCTGCCCACCGATGCCGCTATAGAAGAAGTGCCCGAGGGAATCGGAACAAACTTGGCCTGTAAGGTCGACTTCGATGGCGGCGTTGATGGCCACCATTCGGTCGTTCTGGGCGATGATGAAGGGGTCGTTCACGTAGTCGCTGGGGTGGAACTCGACCAGGGGGTTATCATCCACGAAGTCGTAAAGGCGCTGGGAGCCCATGACGAAGCTGACGATGATCTTGCCACGATGCAGGGTCTTCCGGGTGTTGTTGATAATGCCGGACTGGATCAGGGCCAGCGCGCCGTCGGAGAGCATCTCTGTGTGCAGACCGAGGTCGTGCTTGTCGGTCAGGGATGCCAGGATGGCGTCGGGAATGGAGCCGATTCCAATCTGAAGAGTGGCGCCATCCTCCACCAGGGAGCTGACCCAATGCCCGATAGCGCGGGATACGTCGTCAGGAGGCGGCTGAGTGACCTCCGGCAGAGGGGAGTCATGCTCCACCATTGCATCGATGGCATCGGCTGCGATGAAGCTGTCGCCGTGGGTCCGCGGCATGTGGGAGTTGACCTCGGCGATGACCATCTGGGCACACTCCGTGGCAGGCTTCACGATGTCAACGGAGACTCCGAGGCTGCAGAAGCCATGCTCGTCCGGGGGAGTCACCTGGATAAGTGCCACGTCGATGGGGACGCGCCCGCTGCGGAACAGGCGCGGCACCTCTGAGAGGAAGACAGGAGTATAGTCGGCCTCGCCGGCGGCGACGGCGTCCCGGACATTGGGACCGACAAAGAACGCGTTGTGGCGGAAGGACTCTTTCACTGGCGGTAGGGCGTAGGGAGCCAGGCCAAGAGTCATGATGTGGATGATCTCGGCGGCGTGCAGATAATCGGCCCGAGCCATTAGCCGTTCTACGAGCAATTGCGGCTCGGCGGCACCGGAACCTACGAAAATGTGCTGGCCGCTCCGGACAACGCTCAGCGTCTCATCGGCGGAGCGCAACTTGTGGGCGTAGCGTCGGCGCCAGTTTGGGTCATAGGACGGCCTTGTCATGAAGCCGCGCCCTCGCCCTCGAGTTGTGATTCTGCGGTGTCCATCCGGTAATGGCCTTCCCAGCGCCAATTATACCCGTCTCGGCAGACGTTGGATGTACGCCTCACGTTGGCGCCGATTGTCGAAGTCTGCCCTCAGAACGGCGCGCAGAGCCGCGATCGGGATGAACAGAGGCGCGAGAGAAGGGGCCAACACCACTGACACTATGTCTGCGTAGCGGGCGCAGCCGGCTTCGGGCGATGCAGCTGCCGACCCTATCAGTCTTGACAGGTCATCAAGCCGGCTCGACAATGGGGCAGTCACCTTTCCGTTGCTATCGCTGCCTGCCGCGAGGGCCGTCAATCCTGCTAGCAGCAAACCCAAAGAAACTAATCGAAGACGCAAGGTCTGCCCCTTCACGGCTCCGCTTGCCCGCCGCCGCGATTTTGCGCCTGGGCTGGGCGGCTGTCAACGGAGCGCTGGGGACACGGGCAGGGTGCAATGAGTACGCAAATGGGCGTTATCGTACTCAAGATAACGGCCAGGATGAGAGGCGGCGCCCTTCGCAGCGACGCCGCCGACGAACAAGGTGGCACGACACGCGTTGTCAGCCGTCTATGCTGTTCAGCCTCAGTCGCCCACGCTGGGTTCGATGGCTACCACCTGCCGCTCATCTAGGTCGATGAGCACATCTAGCCGTCCTACCGTTTCCGCGGTGAAGTGGATGGCCTGTACCTCGTAGGCGCCTGTTTCCTCGTCGAAGTCGATGAGGAGGGGCCATTCCGCCTCGATGTCCCCGCGCTCGTCCCACTGGGCGATAACGCTGGCGAACCGGGTGTCTCGGAGCGGCGCGGTCCCGATGACCAGAATCTCGTACTTCCGGCCGCCAAGGATGGCCTGCACCTTTTCATCGGCTTCGAAGATCTGTCTCGCCAGCGCCTCCCGGGCGGGGGCTACTACCGGTGTCGGGACCGGCGGGTAGGTGACCTGCTGACCGTCCGGCACCTCGAACACCGTAATCTCCACGAGCTTCTCGCGGCTCAGGTCCACCAGGACGTACATCTCGGTCAGGTTCTGCACCGTGAAGATCTGGGTGCCCTCGCGATACGGCAGGTACTGGGCTCGAATCTCGGGCGGCCAGAGGTGATAGTAGGGCCGGTAGACTTGATAAGGCCAGTCGCGCTCCACGCGAGGGATCGGCTCCGAGAGCGTGATCTTGGCTGTGGCCCCGATGAGCAGGAAATCCCCGGTCTCCGGCAGCACGCCGGTGTGGTAGGGGCCCATATCGTCGACGGAGTAGGCGCGCCCGTCAAGGACCTGACGGAGGATCGGATCATCGGCGATGATGTCCTCTACCTGCGCTTCTTGCTCGGCAGTAAGGGTTAGGATCTCCGGCCCCGCCTGCCGGCTGGGGGGGATGGAAGTGACCCCGGAAGGAGGCGTTATCACCGAGGGCGCTTCCTCCTCACATCCTACCCCCAGGCCAAGAAGGAAGAGTCCGATGACGGTCATGCCGAGGAAGGCCTTCATGCCAGCCCCGTTATCAAGGACTGATAAACTGGATGCCGCCCGAGCCT
The DNA here is from genome assembly GCA_030690405.1 of Dehalococcoidia bacterium. Next base: position 27,277 of record JAUYGU010000016.1, read on the forward strand.
GCGGGGGTTCCAGCGCCCTCACCCCCCGGGCGTTGTATCCTCACATAAACGAACCGCCCATCCTCCACGCCAGGAACGTCAAGGGCCAGGAACATGCCGCCCCAGCGGTCGCCCTCATCAGTGAACGTCCAGGTGCTCCACGCCACCGGACCGCTGGCGCCCCTGTCCTCGCGGTTCCATCCGGCTGCCTCCAGTTGGTCTCGATAGTGCTCCTCCAGGTCCGCCACGGACATCGCGGTCTCCAGGGTTGAGCTGGAGTACCAGGAGTCGCTTCCGCCACCGCCCTCGCCCCCTTCCGTCATCCTGGCGTCTCGGGGCGCCTCCAGACGCGGAATCAGCCCTTCCGTCATCGGTGGTCCGCCTGGGGAACTCTGCGCGCAGGGGCTGTAGTCTTGTGGGCCCGAGTTGAGGCTCAGCCGTACGTCGCTCATATCTCCGTTGTCGAGGCTGAAGGCGCTTACCGTCATGTAGGGTTCTCCCTCCTCCCGGCAGAAAGCGTTCGCAAACACTCCGTCGGCCGGGACGAACCCTCCTTCCGATGGACCTTCCAACTTCGGCTCCCTCCAGCCCGCAGCGACGAGCCGCTTTCCATAAGCGTCCAGAACCGATTGGGGCTCACCGGGCACGTCCAGGATGATCTCGACGCTCTGATCGCCCCGCGCTACGCTCCCGACGACCTCGGCGTCGCGCGGCATAGTGAGCTCGGCCGGCAGATCCTCGGGTAGCTGGCTGGCTAGAATCCGTACCTCACCGGGCTCGGGAGCGCCGGGGTAGCGGACGTCGAACAGGCGCTGGACGAAACGTACCAGTTCGCTCTCCGAGCCCGCCACCTCTGGCTGTGAGGGGGTCTGTTCGGTCCTCGCCGTCTCGCCGCCGTCGCCGCATGCTACCACCAGGGTGAGACAGAGAGCGATCACGAAGGCAGATGCACCGCGCCACATGATTCACTCCTCCTTACGGCCGGCCCACGCGACGTCTATTTTACTCCTCGCCAGCCTCGGGCAGATGTGACACGACTTTCATGTCAGCCCGCTAGAGTCTACTGCGGATCGTATGCATTCGTTCTCACCCCGAAATCGCCGCCAGCAGTCCGGCGGAACCTTTCAACGTAATGCCGAAGGGTAGCAGGGCACCATCGTTCCACCAATAGTTCAGGCGATGCGGCGTCATCATAGGGGACGGGCGCTGGCATGAAATTTCTCAACGGTTGGGCCGTTCAGAGAGGGTAGTGTGCGAAGGGCACCGGCCCCCAACCGGAGTGGCACCCTCCTACTTCTTCGACAAGGAGCTCGCCGAGTTCCCCGAGATGGAGGTGCGCCTGCTGGCGGCTTAGCGCTCTGCGGCGCCTCGAAGGGGAGAACAGCGTGGTCGGTGTCACCGCGCACCTCCTCGCGGTCGCCAAGCGGTAGCCGGCAAGATGAGCAGCTTCGCTGAGCCCGAGCGGCTACTACGCCACCTACTTCCCCGAACTGACCCTGGGGTGACGCCAGACACAGCTGGAGTGAAGTAGCCCGGTTCGACCCAGCACGGCGATGCTGACGACCGCCGGCCGCGGCTTAGCCGTCAGTTATGGTGCGTAGAAATCAGCACGGCCCGTTCTGGATTCGGGCGAAGCGAGAGCAGCGGTCCCGGTCTCATCTCAACGACTCTGCTATCTCGACCGCCGCTTCCTTCTCCAGTGGCCCCTCGATCCTGAAGACGAATCCATCGCGCGACCAGATCAGCGTGTTCTGGTCGGTGATCCGGCGCGACTCGTAGATCACGTCCCCATAGAGGTTCTGGTACTGCACAAGGCGCAGACCCGTCAACCAGTACGCCTCGCCGCCCAGGCCCTTCACGAACTCCGCTTCCTGGCCACCCGTAGGAACCCCTTTGCCCACCCGCCCGTTGGTTTCGAACAGCACGTATCCCGGCCCGTTCGACGGATCGAAGAATAGGGCCGCTGCCTTGACCTCCCCGAACTCCTGTAGAAGCACTTTTGACGGCTGAGCGCCATTGGGCGAAGCCGTCTCGAACCCAAGGGCGTCCCGCGCCACCTCCAGTGACACTTCGCGTCCTTCAACCTCGTGGGTGAGTCCCCGTGGCACCTGGTCAATCCCAAAGATGTTGATCTTGTCGAACAGGTCCGCCACCGCCTCCCGCGCAGGGGCGACGACTGCGACGCCGGCACCGAGGGCCGCCAGCGCCGCCACGACCACAGCCGCGACGCGCAATTTCGACGGAGCTAACCTCCGCGCGCGCAGGCGCTCAGGCGCCACAGCCACTAGGTTGGGCGTCGCGGGGTAGCGTACCGCCCCGCTCAGCAGCACCAAGTCCTTTTCTAGGATGTCGATCTCTCCCTGCATTACGCGCCCTCCGCCAGCAGTCCTGGGAAGCCGTCCCGCACCACCCCGCGCAGTTTCGCCAGCGCCCGGTGCAGCCTCGACTTAACGGTCCCCTGCGCACACCCCATGTAATCCGCCAGCTCCTGCTCCGACAGCGAAAGGAAGTAGCGCAGGTAGATCAACACCCGCTCCTGCTCCTTCAAGGCCTCTAGCGCCTCGCGTAGAAGGCGCGCTCGCTCCCGGTCCACAACTGTCTCATCCAAGCTCCACTCCAGTGACTGGCCGCGTGCGGCCCTCTCGACGGCCGCCGCGCGCCGATTCCGCGACTTCACACGGTTCAACGACTCATTCATCACGATCTTCAGGAGCCATGGACGGAAGGTCTGTCCAGCGCCCGGCCTGAAACGCCCAATCGCCCGGTATGCCTTGACGATGGCGTCCTGCGCCGCGTCCTTGGCCTCGTCAGCGTCGCGCAGCACCAGGTACGCGGCCCTGAAGGCCGCTTCCTGGTAGCGGCGCACCAGCTCCTCGAAGGCGCCGGCATCACCGCGATGAGCCTCCCGGACTAACGTCTCGTCGTCCAGTTGATCCCTCCGCCGACTGTTATACACCCGTCGCGCCCCAGCGGTTCCCACCCCCGCGTGGAACCACATCGCCCCGCCGGTTGTATGATTGGTGGAGGTGTTGATCATGCGAACGACTACCATCCTGGCGGCTCTCGCCGCCGTGTCCGGCGCGATGCTAATCGCGGGCACAGCCGCGGCCAAGGGGCCCTTCCGTGCCGAGATATCAGGCGGCGGGCTGGCCTCACCGATCACGATAGAAGGGCCACTTTCCGGGGAAACGGTGTTCCTGAACGACGCGATGGAGGCGGCGCCGCCCAGGACCCTCGAACCCGCGTACACCGTTAAGCTCATGCCCGCGGAGCCGGACGGCCAGACGGGCGAGTACCCTGTCCTGATGACCCTGACCTACTTCCCCGGCGACGGGGACGGACCGGCTCTCCTGCGCGGCGATTGGGACAGCGGCGACCGCTACTTTGGGGCCAGCGCCGCCTTTCAGGCCGCGCTTGACCGCGCCATCAGCGCAGCATCTGCGGAGGAAGGTGACAGCGTGGGCCTGGCCTGGTACCTTGCGCCGGGTATCACCGCAGTTGGCCTCGTGTTGATCGGGGGACTGGCCGGACGACGGCTGCTCTTCCGAGGTTAGGGCCGCTCGCCTACACGGATTTGTCGATGCGGCAGCCGCATGCGCGCTGCCGCATCCCGATACTTCTCCACCGACGTCCACGAGCGCGTCGCGTCAAACGCTCAGCAGACGTCGACCAATTCGCCGCCGATTTCGGAGCCCCTCGCCGTCTAACCGTTCGCGTTCACAGCGCTGCCCGCGCCTTCTCATAACGGATGCCCATGCGGCTTAGCGGTTTCTTGGGTGCGCAGGACGACTGCGGATTCGTACCTGGGCGCTGGCAGGCTCTACGTGGTGAGGACGCGGCGGGGGTAGCGTTGACGGCCGCCCAGCCCAGGCGCACAAAAGGAAGCGGCGCTCCCAAGTCCATGTAGTCGCGGGGGTGCGGCGATGAGACTCAGAAGGCGCCAATGGTATAACGCAGAGACGCGCTCACCGTTACCACGGGGTCGGACGGCCGTGGAGGTCCGCAGCCCCAGCCCGTTGACGGCGGCCCAATCCAGGCGCACACTCGCGGCGTCGAGGACGGCCTGCATGTGGTTGGTCAGTGCAGACAAAGGGCCAGGCTGGAGACAGGCCACACCCTCCCTTTGGGCAATTGGAGTCTCGCGTCTCTAGTCTGGCCGACGACTCTGGGGACGCAGCCGCCAAGAGGTCTGCCACAAGGGGGGAACCACGAACAGACAGCGGTGCCGCACCCCAAGTCGTGCCACTCAGCGTAGCCGCCAGCCGCCAGTCCGTCTGTCAGGTAATGCCCCCTTTTTGACTCTCGTTGACACCGCCCCGCCCAGGCGCACAATCCCGGCTGGGGTGGTCAACCCCCCGCGATCGTTCGCGCCTGAAGACGGCTTGGTGGAATGGAATGCGCGGGCCCTTGCCGGTCGGGTTGAGACAGCCGGGGGCTTCCGAGAGCCTGCGCCGATTGGAGTGAAATTGGAGCAGGCCAGAGATATGCAGCCACAGGAACATGGGCGCGAGCTTCTTGTATGTCACCCCTACCTCAAGTAATATTTGAGGTATGAGTGACAGCAAGAGGCCACCGCGGGAACGTCGTCTCGCCACAAAGCCCGATCGCGCTCGGCTCTTCGAGATCGCTTCAGAGCAGGGTGGCTACTTCACCGCCGACCAGGCCCGGGCCTTCGGATTCAGTTGGGCACTGCTCTCGCATCATGCGAAGAGCGGCCACTTCATACGGGTCCGGCGCGGCCTCTACCGCTTCCGCGAGTACCCGTCGTCCCCCCGGGAGCACGTGCTTACTGCGTGGCTTGCTGTCGGCAAGGACGTCGCAGTCGTCTCACACGAGAGCGCGCTCGATCTGCTCGGCCTCAGTGATGTCATTCCGGCCGCTGTCCATCTCACCGTCTCCCGCTCCCGGCGTAATCTTCCTTCGATACCTGGCGTGAAGATCCACACAACCATCAGGCTACTACGGCAGGGTGACCGCGTGATCCGCGATGGCATGACTGTCACCTCCGCCACCCGCACCATCCTTGACGCGGCCGAGACCGGGACACCATCCGAGCAGATCGAGATGGCAACCATCCAGGCCATTGAGCGAGGCCTCGCGACCGCACAACAACTACGGCGTGATGCCAGTGAGCGTGGCGGGCGGGTGGCGAAGCTGATAGCGAATGCGCTCCACAAAGTGGAACAATGAAATACGCAACGCCCAGTGCGTTCCGCGCTGCCCTAGAGCAGCGACTGTCGACTATCGCGCAGCAGACGCGTGTCCCACTCGTGCGACTGCGCAAGCTGGTGGTCTTCGATCGCCTGCTCGCCCGGCTAGTGGTCGTGGCTCCGAACCGGTGGGTTGTTAAAGGTGCAGTCGCGCTGCTATTTCGAATTGGACCCGAGTTCCGCACCACGAAAGATATGGATCTTGGCAGACCGGACGATGAACAGGCCGCGACAGCCGATTTTCTGGCGGCTCAGGCGGTCGACCTTGGCGACCACTTCGCATTTGTCGTCGAACGGACAAGTAGACTCGACAGAATGCTGGAAGGTGCTGCCGTCCGTTATCACGTCACCGCACAACTTGCGGGAAGGACATTTGAGGATGTTACCGGTTGACATCGGCTTCGGTGACCCTGTTGTTGGTGACCCTGAGCTGGTGCGCGGACCAGAGCTGTTGACCTTCGCTGGTATTCCTCCGACGGAGGTCCCGGCACTTCCCCTCGAACAGCACGTCGCAGAGAAGGTTCACGCGTACACGCGGAGCTACGCCGCTGGCGAACCTAACACACGAGTCAAGGACCTCGTCGACCTGGTGATGATGTCGTCGCTCTTCAGCTTCCAGGCTGGACGCGTGCGCCGAGCGCTAATGGCCACGTTCGCTGCCCGAGGCACTCACAGGCTGCCAGACGCGCTTCCGCCGCCACCGACTCAGTGGCGTGCCGAATACCGCACGATGGCGGCGGAGGTAGGCCTAGGGCCGGATGTGTCGGTCGGGTACGAACACAGCAGAGCCTTCCTCGATCCGATTCTCGCAGGAGTCGTCCCCGATAACGCACAGTGGGACCCGACTCAGCGTGCGTGGTAACAGGGGCCAATGAGGCTTCGGCTGATGGGTTCGACGGGCGCAGTACCTGGGGATGTCCCCCGGCGCGGACATCCCCAGGTACTGCTCATCTATGTTGCCATAGGAGTAGCCCAACGCGTAAAGGCGATGGCCTGGGCCTTGATCTCGATGGGGGTGGCCACAGCGCCACTGTAGCAGCGGACTCACTGGTGCTTGCCTATCTGTCCTGCAATGCCTGACAGACAGTGCTGGCGCATGCGCACTAGACTGCGGTGGGACGGCGGTGCTCTCTGGCTTCTTTAGGTGGCCCGCCCAAATTCCGGAGACCCGCAGTCCCTACCTTCGCTGATCCGAAACCGCCTGTCAACGAGCGGCAGAGTCCTTGATGTTACCGTTAGGTTACGATCACGTCTCCTTGCCAGACTCCGCTCTCTAGTCCCCCTCCACGCCGGCGGCGACGAGGGTCGCCAACTGGCCCTGCACGTTGCGTTCGCGGTCGCGGTAGACCATGAGCACTTTAACGTCGCGGTGGCGGGAGAAGTCGAGAACCTCCTCCAGCCCCATCCCCTTGGCCTGAGCGAGCTTGCAAGCCTCGGTGATGGCGGTGTGGCGCAGGCCGTGTGGGCGAACTGTCAGCCCGACCTGCTCCCCTAGGCGGCGGACCATCCGGTAGAGGCTCGTGCCAGTCAGTCGGCAGCCCTTCCCCGCTCTATCAACGTTGATGAAGAGCGGCCCAGGTTCCGTCCCCCGTGCCTCCAGCCATTGCCGGATGGTCTCTCTTGTGGGGGCTGGGAGAGTTAGCTTGGTCTTCTGGGTGCGGCCCTTGCCCAGAACGGCGACCGAGCCAGCGTCCAAGTTGAGGTCGTCCACGTCGAGCGCCACGACTTCGCTGCGGCGGAGGCCGAGGTCATAGAGCAGACGGAGGGCGGCGCGGTCTCGGATGGCCTTCTTGTCCCTGCGGCGCTCGATTTCGTCAAGGAGAAGGCGGACGCCGCGACGGCCAGGGCCACGGGTGTCGCGGTAGGATTCCGCCCTTAGGTTACGCACTTCCAGCGTCCAGGGGACGATTCCTAGCGTCCTGGCAAGCTGCACCAGGGAGCGTAAGGCGGCCAGGCGGCGGTTGATGGTGGCGGCTTGTAGACGCCGCTCCTGAAGGTTGGCCCGCCAGGCCAGGGCCAGGGAATTCGCGTTCCCGTGGCCGCGCGAGAGGAGCAAATGGGCCGCCTCAGACACGATGTCCGCTCCCAGGAAGCGCCGGAAGTCGTCCAAGTCCTGGCTGTAGGCGCGGCGGGTGCAATCGCTCCGGCCGGACAGGAAGGCGGCGATAAGCTTCTCCGCAGGCCCCGCCTTGACCAATGCCTTAGGTAGGCCTCTGGGTCTCTCCACCAGCACGGTCATCAGAGCGCCGTCCGTTCTCTTTCAGTCATGGCCTTCCCAGTAGTTATGGCAGTCCTGGCACAACCAGTAGTGGGGCACCGACTTGATCAGGACAGATTCGTGCTGAACGGTGCCTGGCCCGCCACAGTCCGCGCACTCGTGCTGGCGGTGGGAACGCCAGATGCGCTGCTCCAGGGCGACCAGAGCGCCTAGCCGCTGCGCCGTAACGACATTGCCCCGCTCGAATTCATCGCGTGTCTGTCTCATTTCCGCCGCCCTTCAGTGGCCACTTCCTTGTTCCCGCAGCCAATCCTTCAGCGCCGCGACCCACTGCTCCCTTGCCGCCTGGTTCGCCAGTGCCAAGTCGCCGTCTGACATCTCCTCGATTCCCCGCTCCACCACTTCAGCCAGGTCGGGCGCCCCGCGGGCGATGAGAAGACCGAACAGAATCCCCTGAGCCACATCGTTCCCAAGCTCTTCCTCCCAGGTGTCTAAGAGGGTGGCCACCGCTTCCCCGCGAGTCATTCTGCCCAGCCCCGTTCCCTTCGGAGTCGTGCGGCCAATGCTTCCAGGAATTCGCGGGCGGCGGTGTCAAAAACCATGCTGGCGTACTGATGGATGAGGTCGATTTCTCGCGCCGTCAAATCCGCCAGCCCATGGATTGGCAAGCCGCGCTCAACGAGACCATGTACCACATCGTCCTCGGTGATTGACCACAGGAGCATCAGCGCAAGCCCTCTCGCTCAGTGCCCTGGAACGGTTGCGGATACACGGGACGGGAGATGAGGTCAGCTAGCGGGTGTGGCGCAGAGCGGGACGTTGGGAGCCGGGTATGCGATTGATAGAGGCTAGCGACGGTGGGCGGCCCAGAGAGAGCGGTAGGTGTTTGAGATGGCCCTTGTTGCCTGGCACGCCATGCGTTGCTAAGACGGTGGATGAGAGCTAGTAGCGGGTATGTAGTTGTAAAATCAACGGATGGCGACCGAGATCTGGCACGACTTCGCTGAGGACGCCCCCGTCACACTAATACCCGTCGCGGACGGCCGGCTGGAGGTCACCGCGGGCGGCGAGGTGCTTTTCGACCGCAAGGCGGAGGGCGGCGCCTACCCGGAGATGAGACGCGTCCGCGAGATCAAGGAGCGGATCGCGCGCCTGCTCGAGTCCCGCGTTTAGCCTGACGCCTGCGCGGCCCGGTAGCGCCCCAGCGCCATCAGCGGCCAGTAGTTGCGGTACAGGTGGTACTTGATGTAGAAGTCGCCGGGGAAGCCCGTCCCCGTGAAGTGCGGCTCCTCCCACTGCCCGTCCTCCTCCTGCCGCTCGACCAGGTACGCCACGCCGCGCTCCGCCGCTCGTTCCGCCACCGCGTCCCCGCCGCCGTCGGCGGCCAGCAGCGCCAGGAGGGCCCACGCGGTCTGCGAGGCGGTGCTGGGCCCCTCGCCGGCCAGCCCGGGGTCGGCGTAGCTCCCGCAGGTCTCCCCCCAGCCGCCGTCCTCGTTCTGCTTCTGGGTGAGCCAGCAGACCGCGCGGCGCACGTGGAGGCCGGACATGTCCTCGCCGGCGGCCTTGAGCGCAGGCAGGGCGGCGCCGGTGCCGTAGATGTAGTTCACGCCCCAGCGTCCCCACCAGCTACCGTCCTTCCGCTGCTCGCCCCGCAGGTAGTCCACGGCGCGGCGCACCGCCCGCGAGTCCGCCTCGCCCAGAAGGGCGAGCGCCTCCACGATATGGGCCGTCACATCCTCCGTGGGGTAGTCGATCACCTCGCCGAAGTCGCAGAACGGTATCTGGTTGGCCAGCTGCTGGGTGTTGTCCTTATCGAAGGAGCCCCAGCCGCCGTTCTTCGATTGCATCGCCAGCAGCCAGCGCTTCCCGCGCTCCAGGGCTCGCTCCTTGCGCTTCTCGTCCGGCAGACGCGTGCGGGCCAGCGCCATCAGCACCTCCGCGCTGTCGTCCGTGTCCGGATAAAGGTCGTTCTCGAACTCGAACGCCCAGCCGCCGGGCTCGACCCCCTTCACCTTCACCTGCCAGTCGCCGCCGCCCAGGATCTGCTCGCGGAGGAGCCAGCGGCCCGCCCGAACGAGCGCCGGGTGGTCCGGCGGCAGGCCGGAGTCAAGCAGCCCGATCATCGCCAGGGCGGTGTCCCAGACAGGGGAGAGGCAGGCCTGCGGATTGAAGATCCGCTCGTCCTCCACCGCGAAAGCGCCCTCGAACCCCGCGAGCCCCTTCTGGATCACGGGATGGTCCAGGGGGTAGCCGCGTACCTTGAGCGCCATCAGCGAGTACACCCACGGCGGCTGGATCCCGCCCCACGAGCCATCCGCCTCCTGGTGCGATACGATCCAGCGTTCCGCCGCCCGGTAGGCGGCCCGACGCAGCGGCTTGAACGCTAGGCGCTCGTAGCGGCGCAACAAGCCATCCAGCACGTGAAAGAATCGCTTCCAGTTCAGCAGCCCCCGTGGCGGCGGAAGCGAGTAGTCGGTCCGCTCCCGCGGCGCCGGATACAGCTCGTCGATGCGGGCGGAATCCGGCACTGGGCAGACCGGGCGTTCGTTCAGGATGATCAGCATGGGGACGATGGTGGCGCGCGCCCAGGACGAGAAGTCGTATATGTTCAGCGGGAACCACGGCGGCAGGAAGATCATCTCCGGCGGCAGCACCGGCACCCCGCGCCAGTCCCACTGGCCGAACAGGGCCAGCCATATCTTGGTGAACACCCGCACCCGGGGCACGCCGCCCGCGGACAGCACGAACTCCCGCGCCTTCCGCATCGCCGGCTCCTCAGGAGAGACGCCGGCGAGCTTAAGCGCGAAGTAGGACTCCACGGTGGCGTTTATGTCCGGCGGCCCTTCGTAGAAGATGGCCCACGCCCCGTCGGGCCGCTGCTGGCTGCGCAGGTAGTTCACGATCTTGCGCCAGCGCCCGGACGGGCGCCCGTCGGGGCGGCCCTCATCCGCGACTCCCATGAAGTGCGTAAGCAGGAGGTACTCCGCCGCCATGCAGACGTTGGACTCCAGCTCACCCCACCAGTAGCCATCGGTGTGCTGGGTGCGCAGGAAGTACTCCTGCGAGCGCCGGATCGCCTCGTCGACGGCCCCGTCCAGCCGTTCCGCTCTGGATAGTTCGGCCGCTTCTCTCACTTCGGACTCCTACGGCTCCAGGTCCCACTCGCGCAGGAACCCGCCGGTGAAGCTGGCAAGTCTTCGCGTCGCCTTCCTGACGCCGACGGCCAGCCGGACGAAGGCGGGGACTCTATGCGGTCGTGGGAGGTAGTAGAGCGCCACCCTGGCCGGACGCAGGTATCCGCGCTCCGCCGCCAGGCTCAGAGCCTCCGACCCGACATCGATGACGCGGCCGAGCGCCACGCGGACCGCCACGAAGGGGACACGCTCATCCCGCGCCGCCTCCGCGACCGCATACCCTCCCGCATCCACGACGGCCATCCCGCCCAGCTTCATCACTCGCTCGCGGTCCGCCGGGCGGGGAGAGTCGCGCCAGTACGTCATGACATCTCCCAGCGTGTAGCGCATGCTGGCGCCCCGGGCGGCCTGTTCGGCCAGCGTTAGCAGACGGCGGTCCGCCTCCGGCGGGCGCTCCGGCGACAGGGCGTCTCCAAGCCAGGAATACGTCTTCTCGCACAGAACAAGGTCGCCCAGGCGCACCTCGTCCGGCACGCTCGCGGCCATCCGCGCCGACACCACCGCGGAGGGAGCGTGCTCGCTCAGCACCGCCTGCACGGCGGCGCGGCCGCGCCTATCCCCCAGGCCCGTGCGGCAGACCACCACCGGCTTGCGGCCGACCGAGCCAAGGGTGACCGGGCACCCGGCCAGCTCTGTCCTCTGCAGGACCTCCACTTGGCTCTCAACCGCCCACTGCTCCGCCATGAGGCCTACAAAGATCGCGAGTACGCCGACCGTCATGCGATCACCGTCAGACCCGTCTCGTGCCAGCCACGGGCAACGCCGGCGCGAGACCGGCGAACGCCTCCAGGAAGACCCCCAGCGCCTCCATGGCCCGCCGTTGGCACCGCGCAAGCCGGAGGAGCAACGGCAGGCGCTGCGGATGTCTGACCAGATACGGCAGGACAGTCCACATCCGCGTGCTTCCGTCCGGCGCGACAATACCCGGCAGTTCGGGCAGCGGATGGGCGGCCTCGTCTAAGACCACCCTGGCGGCGAGAAAGGGCAGGCCCTTCTCGCCGGCGATCCGGCCCGCGCGGTAGCTCTCCATCTCGACAACGTCCGCGCCGGTGGAGCGGCGCAGGTCGGCCTTCGCCGCGGGGTCGCCTACGATCCCGTCCACGGTCAGCGAGCGCCCCCGCCGCGCGCGAAGGCCGGCGCGGGCGGCGGCCGAGGCCGCAGCTTCCAGAAGCCGTGCGTCCGAGAGGACAGCCGGAGCCTGTGGATCGGGGCCGAAGACCACCGCCTCGCAGAGGACGAGGTCGCCCGCCCGCAGGTCCGGGTCGAGAGCGCCGGCGACGCCGGCGGAGATGACGGATGACGCCTCGTAGCGCTCCAGCACGGCGCGCATCGCGCCCTCCACACGCTCGCCGATGCCGGTGCGGCAGACCAGGACATCCGCCCCGCCGCAGCGGCCGCGCACGACGCGTTGGCCGCCGATGGTCTCGCGCTCGCGGGCACTCAGACGGCGGGCCAGCCCCGCGAGCTCCGCGTCCATCGCGGCGAAGATGGCGATCATCAGGCCACCGGCTGCTCTTCCTGGGCGGTCTTCTCCCGCTCGATGCCGGTCCTGCCGCCACGGCCAAAGCCGCGAATGTGCCGCCCGGGAATGACGGACCTCGCCGCCAATTCGATGAACGCTCCCGGCTTGTGCATCGCCTCCAGGATGGCGGACCCCTCAAAGCCGCAGTGCATCATGCAGGTAGCGCAGCGCGGGTCCTTGCCCAGCCCGTAGGCGTCCCACTTCACGGTGGTCATCAACTCCTCGTAGGTCTGGGCGTGCCCATCAGCGATGAGGTAGCACGGCTTGCGCCAGCCCGCCGGCGTGTAGGTCGGCGTCGTCCACTGGCTGCACTCGTAGTCGCGCTTGCCCTGGAGGAAGTCCAGGTAGAGTGGGTTGTTGTAGAAGCGGACGCTGTCCTTGCAGCCCTCGAAGATGCGGCGGAAGAAGCTCTGCGCCTCCTCGCGCTGCATGAAGATGTCGTGATGGGCGACCTCCTTGTACTGGAAGCCGGGCGACACCATCATCCCCTCGACGCCGAGGTCGTTGAGCATGGCGAACAGCTCGTGGTACTCCTCCGGGCGGTTGCCGCTGAACAGCGTCGTGTTGGTGCACACGCGATAGCCGGCCGCCCGCGCCTCCTTGATCGCCTTGATCGCCACGTCGTACACGCCTTTGCGCTCAACGGCGATGTCGTGGGTCTCCCGGAGCCCGTCCAGGTGCACGACGAACGAGAAGTAGGGCGAAGGCGGGATCGCCTTCATCCCCTTCTTGAAGAGGAGCGCGTTTGTGCAGAGGTAGACGAAGCGCTTCCGCTTGATGATCCCGGCGACGATCTCGCCGATCTGCGGGTGCATCAGGGGCTCGCCCCCGGCGACGGAGACGACGGGAGGGTTGCACTCCTCCACGGCGCGCAGGCACTCCTCCACGCTGAGCCGCTTGTCCAGGATCGGCTCATACTCGCGAATGCGGCCGCAGCCTGTGCAGGTGAGGTTGCAGTCCTCCAGCGGCTCCAGGATCATCGTCAGCGGGAAGTATTTTCGGCCCCTCACGCGCTGCTTGAACAGGTACCACCCTAGTTTCAGGCTCAGCTTCAACGGTTGCCCGGCCACGATGTGTCCTTCCCAGGGATCAGTAGTCCCGCTCCAGTAGAAAACCGGCGACCTGCCGCAGCTCCGCGGCAGCATCGGGCTTGAGATCGGCGCGGGCCAGCTCCTCCAGCGCCCGCTCCCGCCGCTCCCCCGCCACCGCCCGGCAGTACGCCGGCGCCCGCACCGACTCCAGCGCCCCCAGCACGATCGACACGTCGGCGTCGCTCAGATCGGCCTGCGAGTAGATGCGGCGCAGCTCCGCCGCCGTGGCACCCTCCGCGCGGGCGAGGGCGTAAACCACGGGCAGAGACTTCTTCCGGTTGCGGATGTCGGCGGCGGGGAGCTTTCCGGTCCGGTTCTCCGCCCCCCAGACGCCCAGCATATCGTCACGGACCTGGAACGCCACGCCCAGCAGCCGGCCGCAGCGCCCCAGCGCCTCCGCCACTGCGGGGTCGCCGGCGCCGACCAGCCCGCCGAGGCGCAGGGCGCAGTCGAACAGGGCGCCCGTCTTCTTCTCGATCATCTCCAGGTAGGCGTCCTCGCCCACGTCCAGGCGCTCCTCGAAGCTCAAGTCCAGCGCCTGCCCCTCGACCATCTCCAGCGTACGCTCGTCCAGGACGCGCGCCGCTTCAACCACCCGCTCCGGCGGGACGCCTTCCTGCCGCAGCCCCAGCAGGGCGAGACGGCCCAGCGCCAGAAGGGCGTCGCCGGCGTTTATCGCCTGGGCCTCTCCCCAGACGGCCCACACGGTGGGCCGGTGCCTGCGTTCGGCGTCGCGGTCCTGGATGTCGTCGTGCACCAGGGAGAAGTTGTGGACGAGATCGAGGGCGGCCGCGGCCGGGAGCGCGGTGCGCCAGTCTCCGCCGGCGGCCTCGCAGGCCAAGAGGCAGAGGGTGGGGCGAAGCGCCTTGCCGCCGTCGCCGCGCGCCGGCCGCCCTTCGGCGTCCTGCCAGCCCAGGTGGTAGCGCAGCATCCGGTGCAGCTCCTCCGGATGGCTGCCCGCAGGCAAGCCGCTGCCCAGCAGGGAGCGCAGCTTATCGTCCAGCTCCCCCCGGTAGCGACCGAAGGCGGGCGGCAGCTCCATGCCTACTCGCCCACGAGCTGGATCACCACCTCGCGGTCGCGTCCGTGGTCCAGCTCGACCAGGAAAATGCGCTGGTACTGGCCGACGACCAGCTTGCCGTCCACGAGCGGCACCGCCTCGCTGGCGCCGAGCAGCAGGTGCTGGCAATGGGAGTGGCCGTTGGGGCGTTCGCCGTTGGTGGAGGTGGCGTGCGCGAATTCGTTGTGCTTGTACTCAGCGCTCGAGGAGGCGATCTCCTCGAGCATCTTCTCCATGTCGCCCAGGAGCGCAGGCTCGTTCTCGTTGATCCGGATGGCGGCAGTCGTGTGCCGGGAGAAGATGACGGCGAAGCCGTTGGAGACGCCGGACTCCCGGGCGGCGTCTTCGACCCTTTCCGTTATGTCGATAAACTGAGGCCCCTTGTCGGTCCGGATCATGAACGTCTGCGAGAGGAACTTCATATGCTATCTCCTTCTCAGGCTCGCATCCGGCTGGGCTGGAGGCGCTTCTGCTGCCGCCGCCCCTTCGCATGGAGCTGCTTGTCTAATTTCTCCAGCCGTGCCACCACTTCGTCTATCGATTCATCAGGTGTGGAGGCGCCTGCCGTTACCCCCGCGCACTCTTTCCCCGCCAGCCAGGCGGCGTCTATCTCCGGCGCCCGTTCGATCTGGTGCGTCTCCACGCCCGTGCCGGCGCAGGTCTGGGTCAGCTTGCGCGTGTTGGCGCTGTTGCGGCCGCCGACCACGATGAGCAGATCGCACTCAGCCGCAAGTTCGCGCGCGGCGTGGTACCGCTCATCGGTCTCCGGGCAGGTCGTGTTCACCACCCGAAGCTCGTTTATACGGCCGATGTTACGGCCGACGAAGCTCGCCACGAACTCCGCGAAAGACTCCTCGCTCTTGGTGGTCTGGGCCAGGAGGGCCACCTTCCGGCGTGGGATATCGATCTCCGCCTGGGGGTCAAGGACGGCCGTGCCGCCGCCGTCCATCCAGGCCAGCACGCCCCTGACCTCCGGATGGTCCTCCTCGCCGTAGATTATCACCTTGAACCCATCGTCGCACAGGGCTCTCGCCGCCTTCTGCGACTTCCGGACGATAGGACAGGTAGCGTCGATGAGACCAAGCCCGCGCTCCGTCGCCTCGTCCGCGATCTCGGGTCCGCGCCCGTGAGCGGTGACGACGATGGTGCCGCTCTCGACCTCATCGAGCCCGCCGACGACGCGGACGCCCCTGGCGGCGAGGCCGTCCACAACCACCGGGTTGTGCACGATGGAACCCAGGCTATCGATGGGTCCCCGCTCTCCGGCGGCCTCCGCCACTATGTCGATCGCGCGACGAACGCCGAAGCAGAACCCCAGCGCCTTCGCTCTGACTATCCTCATTTCGGCTCCTCTAGGCGATTACCGATAATGATTCCGGCAAGACCTCCTACGTCGCGCCCACCACCTCCTTCCCGGACGGCCGGCCCGCCGCCTTCAGCACCTCCCGCGCGGCCAGCCGGCCGCTGCGCACAGCGCTCTCCATCGTCGCGGGCCAGCCGGTCGCGGTCCAGTCTCCGGCCAGGAACAGGTTGCCCACCGGCGTGCGCTGGGCCGGCCGCAGCCGGCCGACGCCGGGCCGCGCCGCGAACGTAGCGTCCCTCTGCTTGACCACGAGCGCCCGCCTGATCTCGGCGGTGCGCGCCGCCGGGAACAGCGACTGCACCTCCCGTCCGAACAGCCCGATGATCTCCCGCGCCGGCAGGTCGACGAACTCGTCGGCGCCGCTCAGCGAGATATCCAGGTATTGGCCATCGCCTTCCTGGCCCCACAGCTTCGACTTGTTGAACACCCACTGGAGCGGCGTGTTCAGGAACGCCGCGAACTCCAGCTCCGTCACCTGACGGTCGTACCACAGGTGCACGTTGACGATGGGAGAGGTGGGGATACCTTCGATTCGAGCGAAGAACGGCTCCTCCCGCAGCGTCTTCGGCAACAGGGCGATCAGCGAGCGCGGGTCCGCCGCCAGCACCAGGTAGTCCGACGGCTCCACGGGTCCGCCCGCAACCGCCCGCCCGTCTTCGACGCCCACTCCGGATATCGCGCGGTCAAGAAGCACCTGCCCGCCCCGGAACTCAATGTACTTCCGCGCGGCCTCCGCCAGCAGCGCGGACAACCCTACCCTGGACCAGCCTACGTTGGCGCCGTTGCGATCGCGCAGGAACCCCTCCTGGAACACCATCAGGGCGAGGTCGGCGCTCACGGTCGTGATGTCGCCGTTCAGCGTCGGCAGCACGATCAGGTTCCAGAAGCCGCGGACGGCGTTCTCCGTCTGGCCGTGGGCGCGGAGCCAGCCGGCAAACGTGACATCGTCCAGCTCCGGGTGGGCAGCGCGGTCCAGGGAGCGTATGCGCGCCATGGCGTAGGCGGCGCGCGCCTTCTCGGCCGGGGAGAGGGAGCGGAACCGCAGGAGCGAGGGCAGCAGGTGCAGGGGTGGCGGCAGCCGCTCGCTCCGCAGCAAGCTCTCACCCCAGACCTTGTCGATGACGCGCACGTGCAGCCGCCGCTGAAGGTGCGCCTTGTGCCAGACGCCCAGCCGCTTCAGCAGGCCGATGTAGCCGGTGCAGCAGCCGAGGAACACGTGCTGCCCGTTGTCCACCTCCACCCGCGACCGCTTGTCCAGATAGGAGTAGGCGCGACCGCCCAGGAAGGGACGCTTCTCCACGAGCGTTACCTTGAGCCCCGAGTCGGCCAGTTCGCAGGCGGCGGAGATACCGGCAAGCCCGCCGCCAACGACGGTGACCGAAGGCCTCTCGCTCACAGCACGAAGCTCCGCACGAGCTCCCGGCCGGCCAGGGCCAGCTTCTGGCCGGCGCTCAGGCTAACGCGCTGTCGCAGGACGGTCTCCGGCCGGCGGCGAATGTCATCAAGGATGGTGCGGTAGATTCCCGCCATCACGCCCACGCAGGCGCGGGCCCGGCGCGGCAGGAGGGGAAGCAGCATCCGGCCCTCCTCGAAATACTCCTCCGCCCTGGCGACCTGGAACGCCATCAGCCTGTGGAACGCCTCGTTGGCGACCCCCTGGCGCAGGAAGTCCGCCTTGTAGCCGAAGCGGGCCAGTTCGTCCTCCGGCAGGTAGATGCGGCCGCGCTGGATGTCCTCCTGGACGTCGCGCAGGATGTTCGTGAGCTGGAGGGCGATGCCGAGGTCAGCGGCGTGGCCGCGGGCCTCCTCTCCGCCCTGATAGCCGAAGATCTCGACGGATATAAGGCCGACGACCGAGGCCACCAGGTAGCAGTAGCGCTTCAGGTCATCGAAGGTGGCGTAGCGACTGACGGTGAGGTCCGTCTCCACTCCCTCGATCAGCCGGTAGAAGTAATCGTGCGGTATGCCGTAGCGCCGGACGGCGTCGGCGAGGGCGAGGAACACCGGACCCTGGGGGCTCCCCTCCAGACAGCGGTCCAGGAGCTCCCGTTGCGCCGCCAGCCGCGCCGAGGCATCCTCCACCGGCAGGACGGCGTCCACGATGTCGTCGCACTCCCGCGCGAAGGCGTAGGCGGCGTAGATGGCGCGACGCTGCCGGGCCGGGAGGAGCATGAAGCCGTAGTAGAAGTTCTTCGCCTCCCGCCTGGTGAGGGCCTGGCAGTGCCGGTAGGCGGCGCTCAGCTCGTCGCTCATGGCGTCTCCTTCACGCGCACCGGCAGCGGCAGGAGCCCCCGCAGCGCCAGCCAGGCCTTCCGCGCCCGCGAGAGCTGCGGGCGGCGGCCCAGCGTGTCGTATCCGACCGCCTCGATGGCGTCGAGCACCGCCAGGCCGCCGAGGGAGAACAGACGCAGGTCAAGCCGCAGCCGTCCGCGTACCGTGGGCACAAGCGCCAGGCCGCGGCGGAACAGCTCCCGCGTGCGCCCCACCTGGAACGACATGAGGTCGCGAAACCGCTCGTCCGAGCGCAGCGCCAGCAGGTCGTCCTCGCCGTAGCCGAAGCGCTCCATATCCTCCAGCGGCATGTAAATGCGGCCCTTCTCCAGGTCGCGGCGGACGTCCTGCCAGAAGTTCGTGAGCTGGAGCGCGGTGCAGGTGGCGCCTGAAAGCCGCTGTCTCTCCTCGTCCCGGTAGCCGAACAGGTAGAGCACCAGGTGCCCGACGGGGTTGGCGGAGTTCTCGCAGTAGGCGAGGAGGTCGTCGTAGGTGCGGTAGCGGTCGACTCTCTGGTCCACGCGGTTCGCCTCGATCAGGCGCAGGAACGGCTCGCGGGGGATATCGAAGCGGCGGATAGTCTCCTGGAGGGCGATGAACGCGGGCTCGCGAGCGGCGCCATCGTAGCAGCGCAGGAGCTCGGTCTTCCATTCGTCCAGCAGCGCCAGCCGGTCGCCCGGGGCCTCATCCCCCAGGTCGTCCACGCCGCGGCAGTAGGCGTATACGGCGTGCATGTGCGGACGCAGGCCACGCGGCAGCAGCCACGAGACAACCGTGAAGTTCTCGTAGTGGCTGGTCGCGAGCCGCCGGCAATAGGCGTAAGCCTCTGCCAACGAATAAACCCTCGCCGGCCCCTCAGCTATCAACATTCCCTTCGTTCCAGTGGATACGGGGTGCGAACGTACCCCTGCTGGCTACCTTGGGTATCCGCTACGGCCGGGCGAGGCGCCGAGTGGGCTCTACGGGGGGTAGATGAACGAACAGATAATACCGGTATGTGAGCCTTGGATCGTGGCCTCGCCGCCGCCTACGGCGGTCATTTCTCGCGATTTTGTGGTTACCCTGCGCTCCCTCCCTCCTGCCAACTGCTGGCACAAATTCTAGGGGCTCACGCCATCAGGTCAATAGAAGCCGGATACTAGAAAACCTCGGTCTCGTCGGGCGTTGAGACGACACCTCAGGCGTTGAGGAACCAGGTATCGACCTCTTCGGGGAGGAGAGCCACCAGCTCTCGCTGCTGGTCCGGCCCTAACCGCCGCTTGAGGGCGGAGAAGACGCAGCGCATGCGCCGGATCGCCTCTTCGCCGGAGTAGGCCGCGGTCAGGTCCAGGCCGCCGACCGTCTTATCGCGGGAACCGGTCGCGTCCAGCGTGGACACGACCCAGCCGAGGAAGAGGTGGCTATCGAACAGCGGGTCGGGTTCGCTGCCCGTTCGCCGCAGGTAGACCATCGCCTCCGGCGGCAGCTGCAATGCCAGCGCGTCAAGCTGTGCGGTGGGCAGGACCTCCGCCATGGCCATGAGGACACCGACCACCAGGGCCTCCGCCTCCTCGCGGCTGCCAAAGCTGCCGTCCTTCTGCACTTCGGACAGGAACTGGGTGTAGTCCAAACCGGCCTCCTTCTAGGCCCTATCCTCTTCGCGGGTCTAGAGGAACCCGTCTTTGAGCGATTCGTACTGCTGCGGGCGAGGGTTGCGCGCAAGCTCAATGATACGGCTGACCGGCGAACCGTCCATCAGCGTCGGGACCTGGTCCTCGTAGGTCGGCAGCCCGTCCATCCGGTACAGCACGCCGATGGGGATGCGCTCTTCCCACTCGTGCGCCTTTAGCCAGGCCGCCTCCCGGTCCGTCGGGTCGTAAGCCTCGTCCTCCAGGTGGTAGATACGCTTGCGGTACCAGTCGTACGTATTGACGCGGTTGAAGGTGACGCACGGCTGGAGGACGTCGATCAGAGCATAGCCACGGTGCTGGATGCCCTCGGCTATGAGCTGGGCCAAGTGCTTCGGCTCGCCGGCGAAGGCGCGGGCGATGAACGTGGCGCCGGCGGCGAGGGCTACCGACATCGGGTTGAACGCCATCTCGATGGCGCCGTCCGGCGAGGTGGTGGTAACGAACCCCTTATCGCTGGTTGGGGAGTACTGCCCCTTGGTGAGGCCGTATATCTGGTTGTTCTCCACGATCTGGGTGATGTTCGGGTTCCGCCGGCAGCTCTGTACGAAGTGGTTGCCGCCGATCCCGTAGGAGTCGCCGTCACCGTTCACGACGACAACGTGGAGGTCCGGGTTCGCCAGCTTCGCCGCCGTGGCGACGGGCAGGGGCCGCCCGTGAATGGTCATGAAGCCGTTTATGGTCATGTAATCCGGCAGCTTGCTGCCGCAGCCGATGCCGGAGACCATCAGCGCCTGGTGGGGCTCGATGTTGAGATCGGCCAGGGCCAGCTTGAGCGCCTTCAGGATTGCGAAATCGCCGCAGCCGGCGCACCAGGTTATCTCCGATGTAGCGTCGAACAGCTTGGGGTCAAGCCGCGTGACCACTGGCCACCTCCTTGCTTAGCCCGGCTACGATCTCCCCCGGCGCGAAGGACCGGCCGTCGTACTTGTTGAGCGTCCCGTCCACCTGGATCCCCGTCGTCATCCTCAGCAGCCGGGCGAGTTGCGACGTGTAGTTCTGCTCCACCACGACCGCGCGCCGGCAGCGGCGGAGCGCCGTCACGACGGCCTCCTCCGGCAGCGGCCACAGGTCCGAGAAGTGGAGTACGTTGGCGCTGCCACCGGCGTCGTTGATCTCGTCGGCGGCCTCCTTGCAGGGGCCGTACAGGGAGCCCCAGCAGACGAGGGTGAAGTCCGCCTTCTCCGGGCCGTACCAGGATGGCGGCCGCATCTCCTTCTCCGCCTCCCCCAGCTTCCCCATACGCTTCCGCATCATACGGCGGCGGTTATCGTTCTCCTCCGTGATGTGGCCCGTCTCGTCGTGCTCATCGCTGGAGGAGGCGAACACGCTTCTCGGGTGGCCGGGGAACGCCCTCGGCGATACGCCAGTCTTCGTCAGCTGGAAGCGCCGGTAGCCATCGCTCAGGCGATCGAGCTCCTCGTAGGTGAGCGTCGGTCCCCGGTCTATCTCGACGGCGGCGAAGTCGATAGCGTTGGCATCGACAGTACGCAGCGAGGAGGCGAGACACGTATCCGTCATCACGACGACCGGACACTGGTACCTCTCCGCCAGGTTGAAGGCGCGCCAGCCGGCCTCGAAGCACTCCTCGACGGTGCCGGGGGCCGTGACGATGCGAGGGAATTCGCCCTGCGAAGCGTGGATGACGAACAGCAGGTCGCTCTGCTCGGTGCGGGTGGGCAGGCCGGTAGACGGCCCTCCCCGCTGCGCCTCCACTATCACCAGCGGCACTTCGGTCATGCCGGCCAGCCCCATCGCCTCCACCATCAGGGAGAAGCCGCCGCCGGAGGTGGCCGTCATCGCGCGGGCGCCGGCGAAGGAGGCGCCGATCGCCATGCAGGCGGCGGCGATCTCATCCTCGGCGTGCTTGGTCACCACACCATACTCGTGGGGAAGAGCGGCCAGCCACTCGATGATGGAGGTCGCCGGAGTCATCGGGTAGGCGGAGATGAAGCGGCAGCCGCCGGCCAGGGCGCCCATCGCCAGCGCCTCGTTGCCGTTCATCAGCAGCCGCCGGGGCGCTCCCTTCACCGGCGCCAGCTTGAAGCGAAATTCGGCGCCGTAGCGCTCGCGCGCCAATCTGTAGGCGGCGTCGGCGACCTTGAGGTTGGCGTCGACGACCTGCTGGCCCTTGGCGGCGAAGTTATCGCGGATGACGCTCTCCATGAACTCGAGGGGGAACTCCGTGATGCCGGCGGCGGCGCCCAGGGCGGCCGTATTCGTCATCACCCGGCTGCCGTGCTCCTCCGCGATGCGGGTGAGCGGGAGGGCGTCCAGGCGAACGCCGCGCTTCTTCAGGGGCTCGGGGTCGATCTCGAACTTATCGGGGAAGATGACCGCGCTGCCTTCGGCGAGCTGGTCAAGGTGGAGCTCTACCGTCTCCGGCGTCAGGGCAAGGACGAGGTGCACCGGGTTGCTGTGAGACAGCCGCTGCTGCTCCGATAGGCGGATCTGGTAGAAGTTGTGGCCGCCCCGAATGCGCGACCGGTAGTCCTGCAGCCCGAAGACGTGCAGCCCCGCCCGCGCAAAAGATAAGGCGAAGCCCGCCCCACTGGACTCCACCCCTTGTCCCGCATCCCCCCCGATGACGATGCTCATGTCGTTGGTTACGACATTCGCCATCGTTCGTACCTCCTCTCGGCCCGAACGGGGGCGCCCCGAAACGGAACGCCAGTACAAGTATAAGACAAACGCCAGGAAGGAGGCTACTGCCCGCGGCGGTTGGTGCTGGCGGTTCAGGCTGCGGGCGGCGACCAGACTCCGGGGATGGACGCCCCGCAGTCCGGGCAGCGGCCCTCCGGCGTCAGGGCGTAGTCCAGGATCGTGTAGCCGAGGCGCTTGATCAGAGGCCGCCAGCAGCTTGGGCAAACGGTGTTCTCGTTATCCCCGACGCGCCCCGGCAGGTTCCCGCAGTAGACGAACCGCAGCCCCTCCTCGCGGCCGATCTCCGCCGCGCGCAGGAGCGTCCGCGGTCCGGTGTCGTCGGGGTCGGTCATCTTGTAGTCCTTGTGGAACGCCGTCACGTGCCAGGGGATGTCCGGCGAGACGCCGGCCAGGAAGCGGGCCGCCTCGCGCATCTCCTCGTCGGAGTCGTTGAAGCCGGGCACGAGCAGGGTGACGATCTCCATCCAGAACCCCATCTCGTGCGCCATGCTCACCGTCTCCAGGACGTTCTGAAGCTTCCCGCCCAGCGCCCGGTAGCTCTTCGCCGACATCGACTTGAGGTCGATCTTGTAGCAGTCGAGCCAGGGGCGCAGGTACTCCAGCACCTCACGGGTGGCGTTGCCGTTGGAGACGTAGGCGGTGACCAACCCCTGCGGTCTGGCGAGCCGGAACACCTCCAGCGCCCACTCGCTGGTGATCAGCGGTTCGTTGTAAGAGCTGGCGATTACGGCTGCCTCCAGCTCCCGCGCCATCGCCACCAGTCCGCCTGCGGTGATCTCTTCCGGCGCGATGCCCGCCGCAGGGTCTCGCAGCGCCTGGGAGGTGAGCCAGTTCTGGCAGTAACCGCAGTGGTAGTCGCAGCCCAGCATACCGAACGTGAGCGCCCGCGAGCCCGGGAGCACGTGGAAGAACGGCTTCTTCTCGGTCGGGTCGCACTGGAGCGCGCCGACGTACCTGTGCGGGACCATGAGCGTGCCGCCGCGGTTGAACCGCACCTGGCAGATGCCGCGCTGTCCATCGGGGACGAGGCAGCGGTGGCCGCAGGCGTAACAGCGGACCTTGTTTCCGGGAAGCCGCTCGTAAAGCTCACCCTCACGGGTGAGGGCATCGATGCGCTCGGAGAGGGGTATCGCCTTGCCGGCAAGCCTGGGCACCTGGGGCTACCTCCGCCTCCATTATACGCCCGGTGAGGTCGCCCTCCGGCACGGCGGCAGCCTTGACGCCGGACCGCGCGGGCTATACCCTACTTACTGTATCGACTGGCTCAACAATACCGGAGGTGGTGCAATGGGCAAGATCATAGACTGCACCAAGGTGAACCCGGCCAGCGGCTGCCATCACGTCGTGCGCGGAGAGACGGAAGAGGAGCTGCTGAAGAACGCCGAGGCGCACGCCAAGGAGCACGGCATCGTGGACGTCACGCCCGAGATTATCGAGATGATCAAGGCGAACATCGAGGACGAGGTCCCGGCCTAGACCTGCACCTCGACCATAATCAGCTCCGCCGGCCGGCGGGCCCGTAGCGCCAGCCGTTCTTCGTCCCGGATGCGGGCGGCGTCCCCCGCCGCCAGCCTCTCACCGTTCAGTTCAGCCTCTCCCTCTATCAGGAAGAGGTAGGCGCCGAAGCCGCGCTTGAACTGATGCTCCAGCGACTGACCCTCTTCCAGCCGCGACACGTAGACCGATGCGTCCTGGTGCACGCTGACACCGGATGAGCCGTCCGGCGTGATGACCGGCAGGAGGACGTTGGTGCGGTCCTCCCGCGTGAACACCTTTTGCTCCACCGAGGGCGGCAGACCGCGCTCCCGCGGCATGATCCACATCTGGATGAACCGAATGGGCTCCGTCTGGGAGGCGTTCTGCTCGGAGTGGTAGGCCCCTGAGCCGAGGGTCATCCGCTGCACGGAGCCGGCCGGCAGGACGCCGCCGTTGCCCAGGCTGTCGGCGTGCCTGAAGGTGCCCTCCACAACGTACGTCAGCCCCTCGATGTCGCGGTGGGGGTGCATCGGCCAGACGGCCCCCGGCACCAGGCGGTCGTCGTTGAACACGCGCAGGGTGCCGAACCCCATGTTCTGCGGATCGTAGTACTCATCGAAGGAGAAGTGCCAGTTGGCGGAGAACCAGCCGCCCTCCTTGTGGTAGATTTCGTCCTTCCGCCGAAAGCTAATCATTGACTCCTCGCTTCGCCGGGTACCGCCAGGACTCTCGAGAGCTGAGTCACCCTCATCACTCGGCCAGCGACGGCAGTCAGCCATCCGTAAGATTTCGATTATGCTTCGCTTGACATTCTATGCTAGAATACGGCCTCGCGTCGTCGCGGGGATGAATTCTCACGGTCAGCATGAAAGGCTAGTAGAAGCAGTGATGGCTCTAACTGAATTCCTATACATTTCTTGTGCTGCGCGCGTGTCATTATCGTAAAATCTTCATGAACGGAGTGTCTACCGATTGCCTGGCTGGCGGCCAGACGAGGATGGCGGGCTCAACAAGAGGTTGAAGCCAAAGGGGAGGATAAATTTGAATAGGAAAGACCAGACGCTCTCAACCGGCGTCCTCGTAGTCGTCGCTATCGTCATCGCCGTCGGCGCGATGCTGGCGGCCGTCAGCCTGGGCGCACTCGGGTCACCGGGAGCGTCAGCGGTGGATAACCACGGCGACTGCACCGGCGCCATAGTGAGTATCGCACCCGACAGCGACGACCTGGCAACGTACGACGCCGGCAGCGACGTTATCACCGGCGTCTGCCTTAAAGCGGGCAACACGGAGACCCACACATTCTTCGACGCGGACGAGGCGGGAGACTGCTACACGATCAGCGGCATCGGCACGTCCTCTGTGACGGTGGAGAGGACCGGCGACGAGAGCGATTGCCAGGCCATCTCCCACATCGACGTGATAGTGGAGACGCCCACCCCCACGCCGACACCCACCCCTCCGCCCACGCCAACGCCGACGCCTACGCCTACGCCAACACCCACGCCTACGCCCACGCCCACGGCAACACCCACACCCACACCCACGCCCACACCCACGCCAACGCCAACACCCACGCCTACGCCCACGCCCACACCCACGCCCACACCCACGCCAACACCCACACCCACACCCACACCCACACCCACGCCTACGCCTACGCCAACCCCAACACCCACGCTTACGCCCACGCCTACGCCAACTCCCACCGTTCAGCCTACGGCCACGCCCACGGCAACAGCTACGGCCGTGCCAACCGCTGTGTTGGGCCAAACCCAGGCCCCGAGCACCCTCCCCGCCACAGGCGATGAGCCGGGCGGAGACAATAGCAACTCTTCAGCGCTGCTTCTCGCGCTGGGCGGACTGGCCATCCTCGGCGGCGTCGGAACGCTGGCAGCCGCCGCCAGACGCAGGCGCTAACGGCGAACCGATTGCGTAAGCAGAGGCCGCCCCGCTCGAAAGCGGGGCGGCCTCACCGTCCCTCCAGCCAGCGAGCGATCTTGCCCGCGTTGTCGCGCAGGCTGAGCTTCGCCTCGCCGATGAGCCAGCGGTAGCAGCCCAGCCGCTGCGATGCGTCCTCCGCGTAGTCGTGCCAGGCGAGGACGAACGCCCGCCCCGGCGCCTTCGCCGAACCGGGCTTCGGGAAGAGATGCACGTATATCGTGCCGCCGTCGTCCGTGAGGCCGATTCCCTCGACCGCGGATTGCATCAGCTCCTCGCGGCCGATGCCGGCCAGCTCCCGCCGCAGCTCCCGCTCCAGGAATCGCAGGGCCATCGGCTCCAGCTTACACCCGCGGGCCGAAGACCGCCGCGGAGCGCCCAACACGAACCGAAGGCCAGGCTCAAGGCTGGCCTTCACCACGTGGACGACCATGCCGCCTAGCCGTAGAACGCGCTGGCGATGGCACCGGCGTAGGCCATCACCTTCTCCGCCGGCAGGGCGTAGGGCGCGGGCACCGGGCAGAGCGAGTCCGCCACCTCCCACAGCGGCGCCACCTTCTTGCGCACCTCGTCCACGGGGCCGCAGGCGACGAACGTCTCCACCATCTCGTCGGGCACGAGGTGGGCGACGCCCGCGAAGTCGCCCCGCTTCACCCCCTCCTGCAGGCGGCGCGCCTCCTCCCGGAAACCGTGGGCCGCCCAGTACTCCTCGTACTGCTCCGCGCCGGCGTAGAAGGCGATCGTCGGCCGGGCGTCGTTGATCGCCTCCTTCTTATCGTTGTTGATGTTGACCCAGGGCCAGATGCTCACCTCAATGTCGGAGCGCTTCTTGCCGGCCCGCTTGAGGCCGCGCTCGATGAACTGCGGCATCTCTTCGGTGGCCCAGGGGACGGACCAGATCGGGTGGCCCATGACGCCGTCCGCGATCTCCGCCGCCAAGGCGAGCAACGGCCCCCGCAGGGCGGCGACCCAGATGGGGATATCGGTCCGCAGCGGCGGCGGCGGCGGCGGCAGCTGGCTGAAGTCGTGGTGGTGGTAGACGCCATCGTAGCGCTTCAGCTCCCCCGTGTGCGCCTTCGCGATCACCAGCCGCACGATCTCCACCACCTCCCGCATGTGCTCCAGCGGCTTGCCGTAGGGCATGCCGAAGGCCCCCTCGCTCCAGGCGCGCACGCTGCAGCCCAGGCCCAGCGTGAACCGTCCGCCGCTGATCCGGTCCAGGTCGATAGCCGCGACCGCCGTCTCGAACGGGCTGCGCACGAAGGCGAGGGCGATGCCAGTAGCGAGGCGGACGCGCTCCGTGACAGAGGCGGCGGCGGCCAGCGGCACGAAGGGCGGGCCGTAGACCTGGGGCGCGAACAGCCCCTCCAGGCCGGCGGCCTCGAACATCTTCGCCTGGAGGGCGAGGGCGCCCGGCGGCACCGTGGGCGTGATGACGCCCCATATCGGCTTCTTGGGGGGCATGGCTGCACCTCCTCTTGCGGACAGCGACTCTGTGCCGCAATGATCGGGGCCCGACCGCCCGAAGTCAACTCTCGACACCGCCGAACGGCGGATGCTAACCTTGCGGCATCGTGGCCGACTTCGTCCTCGCCCTCGACCAGGGCACGTCCTCCTCGCGCGCCATCCTGTTCGACCGCGTCGGCGCGCCTGTCGCCTCCGCTCAGGAGCCATTCGAGCAGATCTACCCGCAGCCCGGCTGGGTGGAGCACGACCCGGAGGAGATCTGGCGGACGCAGATCGAAACCGCGCGGCAGGCGATGGCGCAGGCGAACGCCTCGCCCGCCGACGTCGCCGCCATCGGCATCACCAATCAGCGCGAGACGACGCTCATCTGGGACCGCGCGGGCCGCCCCATCGCCAACGCGATCGTCTGGCAGGACCGGCGCACCGCCGGGACGTGCGAGGAGCTCCGCGCCCGCGGGCTGGAGCCGCTCTTCCGGGAGCGCACCGGCCTGCTGCTGGACCCCTACTTCTCCGGCACGAAGGTGAAGTGGCTCCTGGACAACGTGCCGGGGCCCGCGGACGCGCGGAGCGCGGCGAGCTGATGTTCGGCACCGTGGACAGCTGGCTCATCTACCGCCTGACCGGCGCCCACGCGACGGACTACAGCAACGCCTCCCGCACGCTCATGTACGACATCTTCCAGCGCCGCTGGGACGAGGAGCTGCTGTCCGCGCTGGACGTGCCGCCCTCGCTGCTGCCGGAGGTGCGGCCGTCGTCCGGCGTATTCGGGGAGACGGCGCTGCTGGGCGGCGCGATCCCCGTCGCCGGGGTCGCCGGCGACCAGCAGGCGGCGCTGTTCGGCCAGGCCTGCTTCTCGCCCGGCATGGCGAAGAACACCTACGGCACCGGCGCCTTCCTCCTGATGAACATCGGCGAGCGACGGGTGGCGTCGCAGTCGCTGGTGAGCACCATCGCCTGGGGGCTGCCGGAAGGCGTCACCTACGCGCTGGAGGGGTCGATCTTCATCGCCGGGGCGGCCGTGCAATGGCTGCGCGACGAGCTGGGGATCATCGCTACCGCCGCCGAATCGGAGTCGCTGGCGGCCAGCGTGCCCGATTCGAACGGGGTGTACCTGGTGCCGGCGTTCGTCGGCCTGGGCGCCCCGCACTGGGACCCGCACGCCCGCGGCGCCATCTTCGGCCTCACCCGCGGCGCCAGCAAGGCGCACGTCACCCGCGCCGTCCTGGAGGCGATCGCCTTCCAGAGCCGCGACGTGATCGAGGCGGTGGAGGCCGACTCCGGCGTCAAGCTGGAGGAGTTGCGGGTGGACGGCGGCGCCGCCGCCAACGACCTCATACTGCAGATACAGGCGGACATCCTGGGCCGCGACGTGGTGCGACCGGCCGTCACGGAGACGACCGCCCTGGGGGCGGCCTACCTGGCGGGGCTGGCCACCGGCTTCTGGAAGAGCACCGAAGAAGTGGCCGCGAACTGGCGCGTGGACCGGCGCTTCAGCCCGCAGATGCCGGCGGACCGGCGGGAGGAGTTGTACGCGGGCTGGAAGCGGGCGGTGGCGCGGGCGCTGGGCTGGGCGAAGGAAGGCTAAGGCGTGGGGCTCTGGGTCGCTGCCGGCGAAGGCGTGGGGGTTGGCGATGGCGGCGGGGGCGGCGGCGTCGGCGAAGGCGCCGGCGGCAGTGTGGGCGTGGCGGGGGGCTGCGTCGGCGAGGGTCGCGGCGCCGGGGGCGGTGGCGGAGGGGGCGAAGGCGGCTGCGACCGGTCCAGGACTCCTGCCTTCGGCTCGTAGGTCGCCTCGAAGTAGTCCCAGACGATGCCGGATAGCCGGGCGCCGAACGAGTAGCCGGTGTACTCCGTCCTCGCCTTCTGCGACAGGTAGGTGATGACGTAAGCCTTCTCCTTCCCATCGGCGCCGGTGAATGTGACCAATCCCGCGTCGTTGTTGACCCAGCCGTCGCGGTCCCAGAAGTAGCCTATCTTGTGGGCCACAGTCGCCGCCCTGGGCAGCTGCCCGGGCAGGATGTAGTTCAGGTAGGGGGCTATGTTGCGCAGGCGGGCCAGCGTGTACTCTGTCCACTCCGGCTCAAACAGCTGCCCCCGGTACAGCTTGGTGAGCACCATATTCGTCTCCAGCGCGGTCAAACGGTTCAGCCGGGGCTGTAGCGGGAAGAAGGGCACTTGGTTGAATTCGGAGGCGACCATCCCCCACGACCGCATCAGTTCCTGGCCGCGGGCCACTCCCGCCGGGTAGCTCGGGAACACCGCGCCCAGGAGGCGGTACACCTGTGGCGGGAAGCTGTGGCCGATCCCCACGTTGACGTTATAGGCGACGCTGTCCGGGTCCGCGCGACCGGCCTGGAACTCGCCGACCGCCGCGAACAGTGCGAACATGTTGATGGTGCATCCGGTGCGGTGGAGGTCGTTGCCGCCCAGGGAGATCGTCTCGCCGGTCTGGAGGTCGGTGACGGCGATGCCGACTTCGATGCCACCCACTTGCGCCGCGTACGCCTCGATCTCCTTCGCCAGCGTGTCACGCAGCGCCAGGAACTCCGGCGAGACGTTCACGTTCTCGGGGATCACGCCGTTGGGAGTGGGGGTCTCCACGGCCTCGCCTGCCGGCGAAGCGCTCCCCTCCGGGACCGGCGTTCTCTCCTCCTGCGGCGGGTCGCCGGAGAAGACCGAGCCCCCACCGGCCCCACCGGCACCGCCCACGACCGCGCTCGGCGGCCGTGTCGGCAGCGGGCGCTCATCGCCGAGGACACCCAGCGCCAGGGCGAGGCTGCCGCCCATGACCGCCAGCGCCGCGGCCACGCCGCCGACCGCCATCGCTGCGTGGCGGATGGTTGTGCCGTCTAGTGCTCTGCTACTTGCCATGCGTTCTCCCGCGGCAGGCGCCAGCCGTTCTCGACGAAATAGACGCGGCCCCGCCAATAGAAGTAACGCCATAATGAACGCCAAGGATACCAGTTTGCGCGCGCTAGAATGCCGAACGCTCTGCATCTCCGCACTATCCGCTGTATTTCTGCCGTCCTCTACGTGAGGAACATTCAGTATACAACCGCTGGCCTGTGCTAGACTCTTATGTCGTGCCGAACCTCAAGCTCGTTCGGGAGCTCCAGCGGGCCGTGGGCCGAAAATGGGTCCTGCACACCCCCGAGGACCTCATAGTCTACGAGTACGACGCGACGATCGAGCGCGGCCTGCCGGAGGCCGTGGTCCTGCCGGACAGCGCGGAGCAGGTCGCCGAAGTGGTGCGAATCGCCCGCCGCCATGAGGCGCCGGTCACGGCGCGCGGCGCCGGCACCGGCCTCTCCGGCGGCGCCATCCCCTGCGACGGCGGCATCGTCATCGTCACCTCCCGCATGAACCGCATCCTGGAGGTCGACGCGGAGAACCGGATCGCCGTGGTAGAGCCGGGAGTCGTCAATCTGGACGTCAGCCGCGCGGTGGCCGTCCACGGCCTCTACTACGCGCCCGACCCGTCCAGCCAGAAGGCCTGCACCATCGGCGGCAACGTGGCGGAGAATGCCGGCGGCCCTCACTGCCTCCGCTACGGCACCACCACGAACCACGTCCTCGGCCTCGAAGTCGTTACGCCGGAGGGCGATATCGTCTGGCTGGGCGGCAGGGCGCCGGACCCCGCCGGATACGACCTCACCGGCCTCGCCGTCGGCTCCGAGGGGACGCTCTGCATCGTCACCAAGGTCATCGTCCGGCTGCTGCACAGCCCGGAGTCCACAGTGACGCTGCTGGCGATCTTCGACGAGGTGGACCAGGCGTCAGGCGCCGTCTCCGCCATCATCGCCCAGGGGATAGTGCCCTCGGCGCTGGAGATGATCGACGGCAACACGATGCGCGCCGTGGAGGAGGCCGTCCACGCCGGCTACCCGCCGGACGCCGGCGCCGCGCTGCTGATCGAGGTGGACGGGCTGGAGGAGGAGACCCGCGAGCTGGCGGAGTCCGTGCAGGCGATCTGTCAGGAGCTGGGGACACGTGAGCTGCGCATCGGCTTCTCGGTGGAGGACCGCGAGCGGCTCTGGGCGGGCCGTAAGGGGGCACTGGGCGCGCTGGGCCGCCTGGCGCCCTCGTACTACATACTGGACGGCGTCGTGCCGAGGACGAAGCTGCCGGCTGTGTTACGCGGCGTCTACGAGGCCTGCGACCGCTTCGGCTTTCAGGTGGCGAACGTGTTCCACGCCGGCGACGGCAACCTCCACCCGAACATCATGTTCGACGAGCGCGTTCCCGGCGCCACCCAGCGCGTCCTCGACCTGGGCGAGGTGATCATGCGGCTCTGCGTCGAGGCGGGCGGCTCCATCACCGGCGAGCACGGCGTGGGCTACGAGAAGCGGAACTACATGTCCTGGATCTTCTCCGAGGACGACCTGGAGGTGATGGCGCGAGTGAAGCTGGCCTTCGGCGCGGGGGACGCCTTCAACCCGGGGAAGGTCTTCCCCTCCTCCAAGGGCTGCGGCGAGGTGTCGTCCCGGATGCGGGCGGCTATCGCCAAGGCCGGGCCGGACGCCTACGTGTGAGTGCGATGGCGTATCCCGTCCTCTTCCCAACCGAAAGACAGGCTTCAGCCTGTCGTTGTCAGCCTGAAGGCTGACCCACCGCATATCGAACGATGACCAAGCAAGCGTCCCTGCTCAACCGGCTGGAGTCCACCGTCGGGCGCGAAGGCGTCCTAGCGGACGTCGCGGCCTTCGCCGTCGACGGCCTGACGCCGCAGGCGGCGGTCGCGCCCGCCAGCTACGAGCAGACCGCGGAGGTGATGCGATACGCCCACGCCGAGGGGCTGGCCGTCATCCCCTGGGGCGGCGGCGCCCACATGCACACCGGCAACGTGCCATGCCGTTACGACATCGCCCTCAGCCTGTCGCGGCTGAACGCGGTCGTGGAGCATGAGCCGGCTGACCTCACCGCCACCGTGCAGGCCGGCATACCCCTCGGCGAGCTCCAGCGACACCTCGGCGGCGCCAACCAACTCCTGCCGCTGGACCCGCCGGGCGGAGAGCGCGCCACGATCGGCGGCATCCTGGCCGCGAACGCCTGGGGCCCCTGGCGTCACGCCTTCGGCACCGCCCGCGACATGACGATCGGCCTGCGCGTCGTCACCGCCGAGGGGCGGATCACCAGGGCGGGCGGCCGGGTGGTGAAGAACGTGGCGGGCTACGACCTCTGCAAGCTGTACATCGGCTCCCTGGGCACCCTCGGCATTATCGTGGAGGCGACGTTCAAGCTGGCGCCAATGCCGCAGGCGGTAGCCACGGTCGCCACAGCCTGCGAATCAGCCGCGGAGGCCTGCGGCCTCGCCTCCGCCCTGCAACGCCGCGGCCTCGCCGTGCGCGCCATCTCTCTCATGAACCGCCCGGAGGCGTCCGGGGGCAGCCGGTACGCCTTCGCCGTCGAGCTTGCGGGCACCCCCGCGGCGGTCGACCGGTCGCGACGGGAGGTTGCCGGCCTGACCCCGCTCGAAGCCCTCGCTAAGATGCCTGCGCACCAGCCCGGCGACAGCGATTCTCTATTATGTAAAGCCTCCGTACTCCCTTCCCGTCTCCCTGCCCTCATCCACTCCCTGGAGGCGCTGGAGGCCCCCCGGCTGCTGGCGTATCCGGCCGTCGGCGTCTGCTACGCCGCCTGGGCGTCGCCGCTCGACGCGGAGAGCATCGCAGGCGCGGTGCGGGAGCTCACGTCCGCGGCCGGCGGCACGCTGGTCCTGGAGCGCTGCCCGCTCGACCTCAAGCGCCGCACCGACGTGTTCGGCGAGCCTCCCGCGTCCTTTGAGCTGATGCGGCGCATCAAGGAGCAATTCGACCCGCGCGGCGTCCTCAGCCCCGGTCGCTTCGTCGGGAGGCTTTGATGGCGACGAAGCGCCCCTTCGCTCCCAGCGACGCCGACCTCTCCCGCTGCGTCCACTGCGGCCTCTGCCTCCAGCACTGCCCCACCTACACCGAAACGGGCCTCGAGACGGAGTCGCCCCGCGGACGGCTCTACCTCATCCGGGCGATCGCCGAGGAGCGGATCGAGCCGACGCCGGGCGCCCTCGCGCACCTCGACCTCTGCCTCCAGTGCCGCAACTGCGAGGCCGTATGCCCCTCCGGCGTGGCCTACGGGCGCATCATGGAGTCCGCCCGCGCCGGCGTCCTGGCTGGCGGTAAGGCCCCCCTGGCCTGGCGGCTGCGCGCCCTCTTCCTGCGACAGGTCATCGCCCGGCCCGGCCGCATGGCGGCGCTGGCCGCGCTCCTGCGGCTGTACCGCGCCTCCGGACTGCGCGGGCTGGCGGAGCGCCTGCCGTACCTGGGGGAGCGGCTCCTCCTGACGCCCACGGTATCCGGCCGCCCCTTCAAGAGCCGTGGCCTGCTCGCCCGGCCGCGGGGGACGCCGCGAGGCCGGGTCGCCCTGCTGACGGGCTGCATCATGCCCCACGCCTTCGGCCGCGTCCACGAGGCCACGGTGCGCGTGCTCGCCCGCAACGGCTTCGAGGTCGTGGCGCCGCCGGGGCAGGCCTGCTGCGGCGCCCACCACGCTCACGCCGGCGACCGCGCGACGGCGCAGGCGCTGGCCCGCCGCAACGTCGATGCGTTCCTGGACGCGGGGTTGGATGCGGTCGTCGTCAACTCCGCCGGCTGCGGCGCCGCGATGAAGGAGTACGACGAGCTGCTCGCAGACGACCCGGAATACGCGGAAAGGGCGAAGCGGTTCTCCGCCATCGTGAAGGACGTCCTCGAACTGCTCGCCGGGATACCGTTCGAGCCGCCCAGCGGCCGCCTGGAAGCGGCCGTCACCTACCAGGACGCCTGTCACCTGGCCCACGCTCAGGGCATCAAGGACGCGCCGCGGGCGGTGCTCGCCGCGGTCCCCGGACTGCGCCTGGTGGAGATGGAGCAGGCGGACCGCTGCTGCGGCAGCGCCGGAGTCTACTCGCTGGCGCACCGCGAGATGTCTCTGGCGCTGCTGGACGCGAA
>JAUYGU010000017.1 GCA_030690405.1 Dehalococcoidia bacterium
CGTCCTCGTCGCTTATCGCCTGCGGGCGCTTCATGATCGCCTTGAGGCCTTCGATGTAGTTGGCGCCCACGTTCTCGCAGATGGCTATCGCCTGCGGCAGCGTCTCGTTGGCGCCGAGGAGGCGCTGGATGGGTGTTATCGTCGCCTTGTCCTGCAACGTGCTGCCGTTCAGGAGGGTGGAAGAGAGGATGCGGAAGGCCAGGCGGCCCTCCTGCTCGCGGGCCAGGAGCTCGGCGTGGACCGTCTGGCCCACGTCATGGCTGACCACGTGGGCTTCCGCGACGTCCAGGGCCCGCGCGATCCCTTCGACCACGTCCGTCTGCTGGAACAGCGAGTAGCTGTAGGCAACGGGCTTATCGGAGAGGCCGTAGCCGGGAAAGTCGAAGGCGACGCAGCGGAAATCGCCTGAGAGGATGCTCACTACTCCACGCCAGTCGTGGCAGGAGGTCGGAAAGCCGTGCAGGAGGAGGACGGCGGGGCCGCTGCCGCGCTCGTACACGAAGATGCGCTGTCCGCCCACCTCCATGTGGCGGCCCTCGGCCATCCAGCGGCGCGTGGCGGCGGAGAACTCCGGATCGGTCACGCTATAGCATCTTCCCGGGGGCTAGTACCGGTTGGACGATTCGTCGACGGTGCGCACCAGCGTGAGAGCGGTGCCGACTTCCTGGAAAGCGCCGTCGAAGGCGTCCAGCACCTCGTCGATCTCGTCCGGCTGGATGATGAGCGGCGGCATGAGCTGGAGGATGTTCGGGTTGTAGTGCGCGTAGACGGCGATTACGCCGCGGGCGGCGAGGGCGCGCGCCATCAGCATGCCGCAGTCCTTGTGTGACATCACCACGCCGATCATGAGCCCGCGGCGGTTCAGCCCCTTCAGCACCTCCGGGTACTTCTCGCGGAGGGCCGCGAACCCGTCCTCGAACCGCTGACCCATCGCCTGCACGTGCTCCAGGAACCCCGGCTCCGTGATCTGATCGAGCATCGTCATGGCGGTGACGCAGCCCAGCTCCGAGCCGCCGGTGGAGGAGAGGTGGGCGAAGGCGTTGTCGTCGAAGAAGGACTGCAGGTGCTTGCGATAGGTGGCGGAGGAGAGCGGGTAGATGGCCGCGCTCATCCCCTTGCCGCAGACCATGATGTCCGGGACGACACCCCACTCCTCGTAGGCCCAGAGGCGCCCGGTGCGGCCCAGGCCCGCCTGCACCTCATCGAGGATCATGATGACGCTCCGCTCGTCGCACAGCCTGCGCACGCGCGGGTAGAAGTCGTCGGGCGGGATGGGGAAGCCGGCGGTGGCGGGGATCGTCTCCATAATGACGGCGGCGACGTCGTCCGTGACGGCCGCCTGGAGCGCCTCGAAGTCGCCGAAGGGGACGCGGCGGAAGCCGGGAGCCAGCGGGCCGAATTTGGAGCCGAACTCGTCGGTGGCGGCCAGGGCGAGGCCGGTGTGGCCGTGGTACCCTTTCTCCGCCGATATCACGCCCGCCCGGCCCGTGTAGCCGCGGGCGAGCTTCAGCGCGAAGTCTATCGCCTCGCCGCCGGAGGAGCCGAACGTCGTGTACTGGAGGTCGCCGGGGGTCAGCTCCGCGAGCCGCCTGGCGAGGAGGCCGCGGTAGCCGCTGGCGAGCATGTGGTCGCTCATATCGATCTCGTCGAGGGCGGCCTTGAGGGCGGCGATGATTCGTGGCGGCCGGTGGCCCAGGTTGAACACGCCGCCGGCGCTGCGGCAGTCGATCCAGGAGCGCTTGCCGTCGTGGTCCCAGACGCGCACGCCCTCGCGGCGGCCGGGGATGAAGTCCACGCCCCACATGCGGTACATGTTCACCTTCTGGGGCGATACGTATCCAGCGAAGTTGTCGAGGAGTTGCTGCTGGGACGGCTGTTCGGGCATGGGGCGCCTCTCTTCCTCTGGCGGGTGACCGTGACGCCAAGAAACCAGATTTGGCGCCCGCTGTCAACCGCCGCTGCCGCTGCCGCGCCGCGCAGCCGCGCTTCACCAAGCCTTAACCTGGGCGGCGCGCTCCGCCGTAACGGGCGTATGGGCGCCGGCATCTCTGTTGTTGAATCCTTCGTCTTCTCGATAAAGGAGCGGCATGTCCGGAGACGACAACCACCACGCAGATAGCAGCGAGAGGCTGGAGAGGCGGGCCCGGCTGGCTGCCCACCGCATCAGCAGCAGCGGCGGGCCGCCGCACAAGACCAGCAAGTGGGTCTGGATAGCCGGCGTCGTGACCACACTCGCCTCCATGGCCGTATTGCTGATGGGCCAGGAGCCCACCGCCTTCAACTACCTGGCGACACTCGTCCTGCTGGGCTCTATGGGCACCCTCGCCTTTGTCTC
>JAUYGU010000018.1 GCA_030690405.1 Dehalococcoidia bacterium
GGTCCTCGTCCACCAGCGCCAGGTCGAACGGCTGCGTGTCCGGATTGAACAGCCAGCCGAAGACGGCCATAGAGAGCGCGGCCATGATTATGCTGCTGAGCCAGAAGCCCGTGTCGCGACGGATGATGGTCCCCTGCGTGACGACGAGCTGGAGGAATGCGCGGACGTTCATCGCTAGTTCCTAAGCCTGCGTCCGGTCAGGGAGATGAAGACGTCCTCCAGGGTCGCTGTGCGTACCTGGAGGGATTGCACGCGCTCGCCGCTGCCGTCGGTCAGGCCCATGAGGCCGGCCAGGGTCGCGGACACGTCAGTGGTGAACAGGAGGTGCGCCCCGTTCTCCTTCTTGACATCGCGCACCGCCGGCAGGGCGAGCAGCCGCTCCCGCTCCACGCTGCCGGCGAACGTGCACTCCACGGTGTTATCGAAGTCCAGGCCGCGGACCAGTTCGCGCGGGCTGTCCATGGCCATGATGCGGCCGCGGTCCATGATCGCCACGCGCTCGCACAGCG
Source organism: Dehalococcoidia bacterium (assembly GCA_030690405.1). Next base: position 510 of record JAUYGU010000018.1, read on the forward strand.
CCTCCGCCTCCTCCATGTAGTGGGTGGTCACGATAACCGTCTTGCCCTCGCCGCTCATATCATGGATGAGGTCCCAGAAGCTGCGCCGCGCCTGCGGATCGAGCCCCGTCGTCGGCTCGTCCAGGAAGACAACCTCGGGGTCGTTCACCAGCGCGGTCGCCACGGACAGCCGCTGCTTCTGCCCGCCCGAGAGGTCGCGGACGAGCGAGCGGCGCTTGTCGCCAAGGCTGAAGCGCTCCAGCAGCGTCTCCAGCGAGACGCGCTTCTTGAACAGAGCGCGGAACGTCTTGAGCGTCTCCTCGACGGTCAGTTCGGGCCAGAGCGCCTGCGACTGAAGCTGCACGCCGATCCGGTCCTGGACGGCCCGCCGCCGGCGGACGGCGTCCAGACCCAGCAGCGTAATGCTTCCGGAATCCGGCTTACGCAGCCCCTCGATCATTTCGAGGGTAGTGGTCTTGCCGGCGCCGTTGGGGCCAAGGATGCCGAACGTTTCGCCGCGGCGCACCTGGAAGGAGATGCCGTCCACCGCCACCAGGCTTCCGTAGCGCTTGGTGAGGGCGTCGACGCCCAGGACGACATCCGCGCCCGCTGACGCGGGCTCACCGGGGTCGCCGGCAGGCGGGTTGCGGGGCGCTACCTGCGTCGCGGGCTGTGGCGTCTCGGCGGACTGCATGGGCTGCCTCAGGAGGCCTCCCCGATCCGGATCGGGGCGGCGCCGTCTTTCCGTTCCACCCGCATCTCCGGAAGCCAGCGGAGCACGGAGGGCAGGTACCAGTTGCGCGTGCCCAGGAGCTGCATCGCGGCGGGAACGAGGATGGAACGGACGATCGTGGCGTCCAGCAGCACCGCCACGGCCAGGCCGAAGCCCATCTGCTGGAACATCACGAGCTGTCCGGCGGCTATACCCCCGAAGACGCCCGCCATGATCAGGGCGGCGCCCGTGATGATGCCCGCCGTCGAGCGAAGGCCAAACGCCACCGACTCGCTGTTGTCGTTCGTCTGGTTGAACCGCTCCCGGATGCGGCTGAGAAGGAACACGTGGTAGTCCATGGAGAGGCCGAACAGGATGGAGAACGTCCACAACGGCACCCACGCCTCTATGATGTCGACCTTCTGGAAACCGAACAGCTCGTTCCCCACGCCCTTCTGGAACACGAGAACGAGCAGCCCGTAAGCGGCCCCCACGGAGAGGAGGTTCATGATGATCGCCTTGAGAGGGACGACCAGGGAGCGGAAGACGACCGTGAGAAGCACGAAGCTCAGGCCCAGGACGAACGCCACGACGATAGGCGTGTAGCTATCAGTGACGTCCAGGTAGTCCATCTGCTTGGCTGTGGTGCCGCCGACGAACACGTCGGCGCCGGTGCCGGAGAACGCCCGCGGGATGTACCTGCCCCGGAGCCGCTCTATCGCACCCTTCGCCTCGCTGCCGGAGGGGTCGCCGGAGACGGGGACGCTGAGCAGTGCCAGGTCACCGCTGGCGTTGACCTGGACGGTGGACCTCCCGAAGGACGAGTCCTGTCCTAGCACAGACTCCAGCTGTCTGATCGACTGCTGGACCTCGGGCCCGTTCACGTCGCCGTCGATGGCGATCTCCGCCGGCGTGACCAAGCCGAAGGAGAAGTCCTGCTCAAGGACCAGGAACCCTTCCTTCGATTTCCTGTCGTCGGGCAGCGTACTGACGCCCGCCGCACCGGTGTTGATGTCGAAGTACGGCACTGCCAGGGCGATAAGCAGCGCGGCCGTCGCCACCAGACTCACGACGGGGTGGCGCATCACCGTGCGGGTCACGCGGTCCCAGAAGCCGCCGGGGCGGCTCCCGCTCTCATGGACGGAGCGGCGACCGGTGAAGGGCAGACGGAGGGCATCCACCTTATCGCCCAGGATGCCCAGGAGCGCCGGCAGCAGGGTCAGCGAGACGAGGACAGAGACGATGACGACGATGATCGCGCCGGCGGCGAGGCTGCGGAAGATGGTTGTGGGCACTATCAGCATGCCCAGCAGCGCCAACACCACCGTCATGCCGCTGAAGAATACCGCCCGGCTCGCCGTCGCTCCCGCCGTGGCGATAGCATCCAGCTTCTCGCGGCCCCGGCCTCGCTCCTCACGGTAGCGGGAGACGACGAACAGCGAATAGTCGATGCCAACGGCCAGCCCCATCATGGTGATGACGTTGGTGACGAAGAAGGAGAACTGGAACTCCTGTCCCAGCAGCGCCGTCAGCCCCACGGCCACCACTATGGAGAAGACGCCCAGCACCAGTGGCAGCAGCGCCGCCGTGACCGTCCCGAAGACGATCACCAGCACGATCAAGGCGATGGGGATGCCGAACGCCTCACCGGTCTGGAGGTCGCTCTCTGACACATCCTGGAAGTCCTTGTCTATGCTGGCGCCGCCGACGATCAGCACCCTGAAGCCGCCGCCGCCGTCAGCGTCGTGAACAACCTTGAGGACGTCATCGATGTTCTCATCGGCTTCATCCTCGCCGCCGGCCATGACGAACGGCAGTATCGTCGTCCGCCTGTCGGACGAAACCAGCGACTCGTCTCCGGTCTGGTAGTAGCTGGCGCCCTGCTCGATGATGCCGGGGCCGAGAGCGGCGACGTCCGCGTACAGCCCCTCCACGAACGCCTTGAACTCCGGGGCGTCCACGGTCCGGTCGGCCGAGCGAACGATCACGATCTCGTTCACTTTCTCGGGCCCGCGCAGGCGCTGCTCAAGCAGGGTATCGGCGCGCTTGGAGTCCGGGTTGCTGGTGAAGCCGACCTCGTTGGTAAGGGCGCCGCTCAGGAGGCCGAAGATGAGAGCGATGGAGATGGCGAACACGGCGGCCCAGGCGCCGACGACCAGCCAGGGGCGGCGCGCGCTGGCGCGGGCCAGTGTCTCCGTAGATAGGTTCAGGGCCATCGGATCACCTTTCTATATGCAGCCGTGGGACCGCTGAGCGTCGCGTGGACGGGCGAGTAGGGACGGCGGTCTGGAATCCACGCTCAAGTCCTGTTTTAGCAGCGGATCAGCGGCGAAGACTGTGACGGCGGTCACAGTGGGCGGCCTTTGTGAGCGGGCGCGCAAGTCAGTCCCCTTCCTTGCGGCGGCGGCGCCCGAACGGCGTGCCCAACGGCGGCGCCAGCGGCTCGCGAGCCGCCAGCTCGCGGACGAACTTCTCCGGCTCCACTACCACGCCTTCCGAGACAAGGGCGCGCATGAGCTCTATGAGCCTCTCCGGCCTGAAAATGTGGGGGTCGATAAGGCTGTAATGGCGCACGCCCTCCCAGGCGCACATGAGGAGGGCGGCCAGGGAGTCCGGGTCCACCTCCGCCTTCAGCTGACCCCGCTCCTTCGCTTCGCTCAGCAGCTGGGTCACCGCCCGGTGCCAGAAGGTGAGCTCCTCACGGAGGCCGGCGCGCAGCTCCTCGTTGCGGATGATCTCCGGGAAGATTTCGATGTTGACCCGGCTCGTCGTCTCGACCATCGGGTCGTTGAAGTACGAGAGCATCGTCTCCCCGATGACCTCCAGCGTGTTGAGGGGCCCGCCGGCCAGGGAGCGAGCCTCTTCCACGAGCGCCCTGCCCATCTCCTGGCTGCGCTCGTTGATCGCCTTCAGGATCGCCTCTTTGCTCTCAAAGTAGCGGTAGATCGCGCCGGGGCTGAGACCGCTCTCCTGGCAGATGTCCTGCATGGTGGCCTGGTGATACCCCTTACGGGCGAAGCAGGTCCAGGCGGCGTCTAGGATCTGGCTGCGGCGGGCCTCTAGGTGGGCTTCGGTTACCTTTGGCATAGGTGGGTCCCTACTGGGGTATGTATTATAAAACGAATGCTCGCTCTCTTTTATAGCGGCCTCCGCCCGCCCTGTCAACCCTCTCGCCGCTCCTTCACGAAAAACCGCGGCCGGCTGGTCGTAACCTTTGCCAGAGGGGACGCGTTGACATAGATGGAGCTAGTTGATAGCTTCCCAATTGACAACCGTATATATGCGCTACGCCTAATCCCCGTTCGCAGCGGGGAGCGGGGGACCCAACCGAGGACGCCGCGTCAGGTCTGTCTCGGAGGCAGCCCCTGGGGTGAATCTCGCGAAGGCGAGTAGGCCAGCTCCTTCAGGCCGAACCCGTCAGCTAACCTCGCAGGCGTTAGAAGGAGAGGCTAGGTTCAAACCTTATTTTGAGGGGCGAGAGGCTAGACCTCCCGCCCCTCTCCGTATCCAAAGCCATGACTACGCGGGAAGGCGTCCGCACTATGACTCGACGTGAAGACGAGTCCCCCCCGCCACCGGAGAGGCGTGGCTCTCTCTGGCGGCTGGAGTACACCCTCCTGATCAGCGTTGCCCTCCTGATGACGGCCTTCGCGATCGCCTTCTTCTACTTCGGCACGGATACGAGCAACCTCAAGTCCTGGGGCTACGCCGGCGTGTTCCTGATCAACGTAGTGGGCAGCGCCTCAATCCTCCTCCCTTCGCCGGCGGCGGCCAGCGTGTTCGGCGGCGGCGCCCTCCTCGACGATATCCTGGGCGTGCCCGCTTTCATCTGGGTTGGCCTCATCGCCGGCTTCGGCGAGTCCATCGGCGAGTTCACCGGCTACGCCGCCGGCTACGGCGGCCGCATCGTCTTCGAGAACCGGCCGGAGTACGAGCGCGTCCACCGCTGGATGGAGCGCCACGGCACCGTCAGCATGCTGATCCTCTCCAGCTTCCCCAACCCGCTGTTCGATCTGGCCGGGGTGGCCGCCGGCGCTGTGAGGATGCCGATCAAGCGCTTCTTCCCGGCCGTGCTGTGCGGCAAGATAATCAAGGACACGTACCTGGCCGCTATCGGCGGGCTTGGCGCGACGATCTTCGCCCACCTCCTCTGAGCCAAAATGCTAACTTTGACAGCCTATTGGGGCCGCTGTATACTCCAGCCGGGTCAAGCCGCCTTTCCGGCCTGACCCTGACAATACGCCCGCAAGGGCGCTCTCTTGGGGTGGGGTGGTGAGCAATTATCCGATGATCGAAAGACTGACCGTCGTTGTACGCGTCCTGGGCGCGATATTCTTCGGCTTCCTCGGCCTGCGTTCGGGCCAGGCGCTGGCGGAGGGCGACACCGGCCTCGAGCGGGTGCTGTACTGGACGCTCACCCCGGCCGGCTTCACGCTGTTCGGCGTGCTGGCGGCGCCCTTCCTCATCACCGTCCCTCTCCAGAGGCTCCAGGAGTGGTCGAAGACCATCCCGCCGCTGCAGCTGGTGCTGGGCACCTTCGGCCTGCTCACCGGGTTCCTGCTCGGTGCCCTGGCCACACCCTTCCTCCTCACCCTGCCCGGCGTCGGCGGCTGGGTGGCCCCGTTCGTCGTCAGCTTCCTCCTCGGCCTCATCGGCGTCGCCGTCATGGTCAGCCGCGAAGAGGAGTTCGCCGGCTTCCTGGCGCGCTACCTGCCGGGCGTGGCGAAGACGGGCAACAGCTCGCGTGAGATCGTTGTCGACACCAGCGCCATCATCGACGGCCGCATCGCCGACGTGGCGGCCACGGGCTTCCTCCAGGGCACGCTGATCGTCCCCCGCTTCATCCTCGATGAGCTCCGCCACATCGCCGATTCGCCGGAGACGCTGCGGCGCAACCGCGGCCGCCGCGGGCTGGACGTCCTCAGCCGCCTCCAGAAGGACGGCGTGGTCCCGGTCCGCGTCACGGACGAGGACTTCCCCGACGCCCGCGACGTGGACGCCAAGCTGATCCGCCTGGCCAGCAAGCTGAACGCCCCCATCCTCACGAACGACTTCAACCTCAACCGCATCGCGGAGCTGGAAGACGTCAAAGTGCTGAACGTGAACAGCCTGGCCAACGCCGTGAAGGTGGTGATCCTGCCCGGCGAGGAGATGGCCGTCCGCATCATCCAGGAGGGGAAGGAGATGGGCCAGGGCGTCGGCTTCCTGGACGACGGCACGATGGTGGTCGTCGAGGGGGGCCGCCGCTACCTGAACGAGCAGCTGGACGTCATCGTCACCCGCGTCCTCCAGACGGTGGCCGGGCGGATGATCTTCGCCCAGCCGAAAGGCGTCTAGTGGAGGGAAGAGGGGAGAGGGAAGAGGGAAGAGGGGCACCCGTGCCTTCCTCCGACCTTCTTACTCCTTCCCCCGGGCAAAGAGGGCTGGTCGGGGCGATCATCGTCGCCGCCGGCGGCAGCCGCCGCATGGGCCCTTCGACAAGCTCAGAGCAGGCTCGCGACAAGCTGTTCGCGCCCCTCGGCGGGCGGCCGCTGCTCGCCCGCACCCTCCAGCCGTTCCAGGACTCGCCGCTCGTCGACCGGATCGTCCTCGTGCTCTCGGCCGCCAACCTTGAGCGCGGCCGCGCGCTGGCGACCGAGTACGGGATCGGCAAGCTGTCCGCGGTTTGCGAGGGCGGCCCGCGCCGCCAGGACTCGGTGCGGCTGGGACTGGAAGCGCTTGGCCCCTGCGACTGGGTGCTGGTGCACGACGGCGCCCGCCCCCTGGTCAGCGCCGAGCTCATCGAGCGGGGGCTTGCGGCGGCGCGGGAGACGGGGGCGGCCGTCGCCGCCGTGCCCGTCGCCGATACCGTGAAGCTGGCCACGGCGGACGGCACGGTGGAGCGAACGCTGGACCGCAGCCGGCTGTGGGCGGCGCAGACGCCGCAGGTCTTCCGCTACGACCTGCTCCTGAGCGCGCACCGCGAGATCACCACCGACCCTTCGACTTCGCTCCCGCCAGGGTCGCCCGGCGGGGCCGGGCTGGGCGGGTCTGGCGACAGGGCAGGCTATACGGACGACGCGGCGATGCTGGAAACGCTGGGGCTGCCGGTGAGGCTGTACGCGGGCTCCCCCACCAACATCAAGGTTACGACGCCGGAGGACCTGCGCCTGGCGGAGGCCATTCTGCGATCCGAGAACCGGAATCGCGGCGCAGAGACGGCATCGCAGCTCATCCTGCACATCACGAGACGTGGCGACTGGGAACAGGCCAAATCGGTGAGGCTATATCGCGGCGACACGCTGGACTCCGTGGGCTTCATTCACTGCTCTACGGAGAACCAGGTATTGACAGTCGCCAACACGTCATTCCGTGGGCAGAGGGACCTGCTGCTCCTTTGTATCGACCTGGATAAGGTAGGTTCTGAGGTTCGCTTTGAAGGCCCCTCGGCCGGCGAGCTCTTCCCCCACATCTACGGCCCCCTGAACCTGGACGCCATCGTCAACGTGCTAGAATTCACGCCGGGCAAAGACGGCACGTTCCAACTCCCCGCAGGCCAGCTGTGAGCCCCAGCTTTCGCCCTACCTGACCGGATCGAATCGACATGCGAATCGGCATCGGATATGATATACACCGCTTTCAGGAAGGGAGACCCCTCGTCCTGGGAGGCGTGACCCTGCCCGGCGAGACCGGCCTCGGCGGCCACAGCGACGCCGACGTCCTCCTCCACGCCGTCATCGACGCCCTCCTCGGCGCCGCCGGCCTGGGGGACATCGGCCAGCGCTACCCGCCGGACGACCCGGCCTACGCGGAGGCCGACAGCCGCCACCTCCTCGCCGAGGTCCGCGCCGCGGTGGAGGAGGCCGGGTACCGGCCGGAGAACGTGGACGCCACGCTCATCGCGGAGCGGCCGAAGCTGGCGCCGCACCTGGCGCTGATGCGCCAGGCGATCGGCGAAGCGCTGGGACTGGACGCGGCCCGGGTGAACGTCAAGGCCACAACCAACGAGGGGATCGGCGCCATAGGCCGCGGCGAAGGGATCGCCGCCATCACCGTGGCCCTCCTGAGCGAAACGTGAAGATGATCGAACGGCACAACCGGCAAGCTCCATCCCTCAGCGAGAGGCCGGGCCTCCCCGCCGCACTACGCTGCGCCTGTAATGGGGCCCCGACCCAGCAGTCGGGGCCGGCGGCAGCGGCGTATACTGATTCTTCGGAGGCACGGCCATATGGGGCTCTTAAAAAGCATTAGAGGCGACATCCAAGCGGCGAAGGACCGCGATCCCGCCGCAACCTCAACCCTGGAAGTCATCTTCACCTACCCGGGATTCCACGCCAGGCAGCTCCACCGCCTCGCCCACACCCTCCACAACGGCGGCCTGCGCCTTCCCGCCCGCCTGATCTCCCACCTGGGCCGCGCCCTCACCGGCATCGAGATCCACCCGGGCGCCCGGATCGGCGAGAGGTTCTTCATCGACCACGGCATGGGCGTCGTCATCGGCGAGACGACGGTCATCGGCGATAACTGCCACCTCTACCAGGGCGTGACCATGGGCGGCACCAGCACCAAGCGCGCCAAGCGCCACCCAACGCTCGGCAAGGGCGTCGTCGTCGGCGCCGGCGCGAAGGTGATCGGCGCCGTCACCATCGGCGATGGCGCCAAGATCGGCGCCGGCTCCGTCGTCGTCACCAACGTCCCGCCCAACGCCACCGTCGTGGGCGTCCCCGGCCACATCGTCGCCTACGTGGACCCGGGCGACGAGACGATCCTCAAGCTGCCGGACCCGGAGTGGGACGTCATCCAGCGGCTGGAGGCCCGCGTCGCCGAGCTGGAGCAGCGCATAGCAGAGCTGGAGGGGGGGAAGAAGAACGTGCCCTCGTCCGTGGAGGAAGAGTAAGACGTGAAGCTGTACAACACGCTGAGCCGCCGGCTAGAGGAGTTCGCCCCCGCCGGGGACGAGGTGAAGATGTACGTCTGCGGGCCGAACCTCTACGCCCCCTGCCACGTCGGCCACGCCATGAGCTACATCATCTT
>JAUYGU010000020.1 GCA_030690405.1 Dehalococcoidia bacterium
TGCCGTGCGCGATGTCGCGGACCGGCAGGGGCTGCCGCTGCATATGGACGGGGCGCGGGTGTTCAACGCCGCCGTGGCGTTGGGAGTGCCGGCCTCGCAGCTGGCGCAGCACGCGGACTCCGTATCATTCAGCCTATGCAAGGGGCTGGCCTGTCCCATCGGCTCCGTCCTCTGTGGCAGCCGGGAGCTCGTCCGGCGGGCGCGGCGGTTCCGCAAGATGCTGGGCGGCGGCATGCGCCAGGCGGGGATCATCGCCGCCGCGGGGGTGTACGCGCTGGAGAACATGGTGGAGCGGCTGGCGGAGGACCACGAGAACGCCGGCGTCCTGGCGGATGGGTTGTCGGCGATTCCGGGCATCGCCCTGGCGCCGCCGCCTCAGAGCAACCTGGTGTTCTTCACGGCGGAGGGCTGGGACCTCGGCGAGCTGGTGCGGCGGCTCAGCGAGCGGGGGGTGCTCTGCCTCGACGAAGGCGGGCGCATCCGCATGGTAACGCACTACGGCATCGAGCGGGACGACGTGGAGCATGCCGCCGCCTTGGTGCGCTCGCTGGTGGCGGCGGGGGCCTGAACGGCTTGCGCGCCGTTCTGCTGATCGCAACGCTCTCGTTGGCGGCGCTCACGCTCGCCGGCTGCAAGTCGGAGACGACTTCGCTGTCCGGCGAGGCGATCGTGTCGGATATCCCCTGGCCGGCCAGCGAAGAGGCGCATTACCGCCTGATGGACGGCGACGACGAGAAGGGCAGCGGCATCCTTACGATCGATTCCGAGGGCGGGCGCGTGACCTTCCGCCAGGCGTTTGAGAGCGAGAACTTCAAGGACGAAACCGAGGCCTCGGCGGACAGCGCTACGATGGAGCCGCAGTCCGTTCAGCGGGTGATCGATGGGCCGGACGGGGAGCGGCGCTGGGAGGTGCTGTACGAAGGAGGGGTAGCGAAGGTTGTGCAGCACAGCGAAGACGATGAGCGGCAGGACAACCTCTCCGTGCCCACCCGCTCTTACGACAGCTGGACGGACGTCTTCCTCTGGCGGACGATGGGCTTCCGTGATGGGTACGAGGCGAGCTACTCCGATGTCCTATCGGCGACGCTGGCCAGGCCGCAGGTGATCTCGCAAACGGTTCGCGTGAAGGGCAAGGAGACGGTGGTAGTGCCGGCGGGCACGTTCGAGGCGTGGCGGCTCGAGATACGCTCAGACGACGGCAGCCAGGAAGCCTGGTACGCCGATACGGCCACGCGGCCGCTGGTCCGCTACGACAACGGGAGCCTGATGTTCGAGTTGCTCTCCCTGCAGTAGAGCGGGGAGCTCACGGCGTGGGCGACTGCGCCGGCGAGGGGGAAGCGGTAGGGATGGCCTGAAACGGCGGCGATGGGAGAGGCTCGGCGCTGCCGCCGACGTCCGCGATGAACTCGAAGAAGATGACGAACGCCGCCAGGAGCGCGAGGACGGGCCAGAGCACGCGAAGTTGAAATATTCTCAGGAGCGCAGACACAGCACGCCCTTGCCTTGTCGGTTTTGCTGCCTATAATAGGCTAGTTAAACCCGCAAGCGCCATGTCATGTGTTCTGCTGATCACGCGAGACCGTAGTACCGAGGTACTGGCGGAGCGCGCGCTTGTCGCCGGCGGTCATGATGTCATCACGGCCGACAGCACCGACGCGGCGCTGCGCAGCCTGCTGAACGTGCGGGTGGACGCCGCTGTCCTGGATACCACGGTGGGCGAAGAGGCGATGAGCGAGTTCTGCTCATGGCTCCGGAGTACAGAGACGGGCTGCCCCGTCGTGTTCCTCGCCTCTCCCGGAGCCCGCTGGCTGGGCTCACTGCCGATGGAGCCTGAGCGTGACGAGATTGTGGTCAAGCCCTGCGATGGGAAGGAGATCCGTCAGGCTGTGGAGAAAACGCTGAACTCGGCGCATCACAGCAGCCCCGCCGCCCTGATGATCGGAGATATCACCCTGGATAGGAGCTCGCACGAGCTGCGCGGCGACGGCGTTTCCGTGCAGCTCACGCCGACGGAGTTCCGCCTGGTCCAGTATCTCGCCCACCGGCGCGGCACCATCATCCCCACCGAGGAGCTGCTGGAAAAGGTGTGGGAGTTCTTCCCCGGCACGGGCTCCTCGGAGCTGGTGCGCTCGCACGTGAGGAACCTCAGGAGCAAGCTGCGCATCGCCACGGGCGGAGCGGAGCTAGTGCAGACGGTGCCCCGAAGAGGCTACCGCCTGGTCTGAACCTCCCCTCCGCTATAATGGACTTTGCAGCGGGCGGGCGTAGCTCAGTGGTAGAGCACCTGCCTTCCAAACATCCCCGCCTTGGCGCTGTCCGTCAGATAGCTACCCCCTGAGCGATACGCGCACAGTTATCGACTGTTCTATCGCCCGCAAGGGGCGCTTGTTTCCCGTCCCGTGTGGTAATCTGAACGCACATGCCTACACATCCATTGGCTGAGGTTTTCGGATTCCCTCCAACGAACCTTTCCCTCCAGGCGGAGAGGTACCGCACCTACAAGCTTTGCCCCTACAACAACAAGGTACCCAATTGCACCAAAGACAAAGCCGATAACCCACTCGGAGTCTGCAGCGTCTTCAATGGGGACCAGACGGCCATTACATGCCCCATACGCTTTCGCCAGGACTGGCTGATCGCGGAGGACGCAGCCCGATTCTTTTTTCCAGACGGGACGACATGGACCTCGCTTACTGAGGTCCGGCTTAACGATGCCCATGGGAAATCAGCAGGCAACATCGACATCGTGCTTGTTGCCTATGACTCTGCAGGCAAACTCCTCGACTTTGGCGCACTCGAAGTCCAAGCAGTCTATATTTCGGGAAACGTGCGCCGGCCATTTGACTACTACATGCAGGACCGTCCCTCCCGAGCCCACATGGATTGGACCAAAGAAGTCAACTATCCGCGACCCGATTACTTGTCCTCGAGCCGCAAACGCCTCGCCCCGCAACTTCTTTTCAAGGGGGGTATCTTAAACGCTTGGGGCAAGAAGATCGCTGTCGCCCTAGATAAGGGTTTCTTTGCAACGCTTCCAACTTTACAGGAGGCGCAGCCCCACGACGCCGAGATCGCCTGGCTAGTCTACGATCTACATCCGGACGACACGGCTGATCGGTACTCTCTGACCCAACAGACAACCATTCACACCACTTTCACTGAAGCTTTGGAGCACATAACCCGTCCTGATGTCGGCGACCCGGATCACTTTCTTCGCCACTTACAGGCCAAACTTGATGAGAAACTGGAGAACAACAACCCTCCGGACACAGAAACCATCGATCTCAACTCCTGACCCATGTACCAACCACGGCCCTTTGACGTTCCAGGCCCCAAGAGGGTCGTCAACGTCGCGTCCGTCCCCCAGAGGAGCCCCTTCCGCTACCCTGGCGGTAAGACATGGCTAGTACCCTACATCCGCCAGTGGCTTTCCGGCCTTCCAACCAAGCCGCATCTGCTGGTTGAACCCTTCGCCGGCGGCGGCATTATAGGCCTCACCGCCGCATTCGAGAACCTAGCCGACCAAGTGCTCCTAGTGGAGCTTGACGAGAACGTCGCTAGCGTCTGGCAAGTACTTCTTGGCCACGACGCTGATTGGCTCGCAGACCGTATATTGAACTTCGACTTGACCCGAGAGTCCGTCGCCGAAGAGCTAAGTAAGACGACAAACTCTCTTCGCGACACCGCATTCCGAGCCTTGCTCCGCAACCGCACCTACCACGGCGGCATAATGGCCCCCGGAAGCGCGCCCATCCGCAACGGCGAGAGTGGCAAGGGCATACGATCCCGCTGGTATCCCGAAACCCTCAGCAAACGGATCCGCAATCTTGCGCGACTGAACGACAGAATCCGGTTCGTCCACGGAGACGGACTAACCGTCATGCGCCAACACGCGCACGACGCCGACACCGTCTTCTTCATCGACCCACCATATACCGCCGCTGGCAAGAAAGCTGGGAGGCGCCTCTACACTCACAACGAACTGGATCACGAAGCGCTTTTCGCTCTCACACGCTCTGTACTCGGCCAATTCCTCATGACCTACGACAACGCCGAGGACGTCCAGGCAATGGCTATTCGCCATGGCTTCGACTTTGAGCCGATTCCGATGAAGAACACACACCACGCCGAAATGGCCGAGTTGTTGATCGGAAGAGACCTGCGATGGGCCCGCACGTGGCATCGGCCATCGCAACCGCCTTGACGCACTACGGTCCCTCACCGGGCTCAACCTGTCCCAATCCGATCCTGAACCGCTATTTCCCACTAGGACGGCCCGGACGGCCGGGCCGCCTGGAGCAAGCTTCTTTTCATGCCGCGCATGTCAAGGGTCTTCGATGCGCTTCGCGCACGGCCTGCGGCCCGCCCTTGACCCGCTACCAGCGTTGACTAGGTAGCCGACGCTGTACGATATCGAGCGGTTCTGTGAGCCTCTTAGAGAACAGCACGTCGCCGCGAGAGATGTCCTTGACTAGGTACTTGGCCGCGTACGCCGCGCAGTCGGCGACGGACCGGGGGATTTCCAGGCGGTCGTAGCCGTACCGGGCGTACCAGAGCAAGCCGATACGAGCGATGTCGCCGTCGTCCAGTCCACCGAGGTCGAGCAGAGCGTGGAAGTGAGGCCAGCCATTCTTCTGGTACTCCATGCCGACCACGAATTCGATGCGCCGGCCCAGCGCTCCGCTTGCGTCGTTGGCCCAGCCGAGGAAGTCTTTCTTCCAAGTCTCCGCCTCTCAGCGCTGTCCCGCACATAGCCCGATAACCAGCGAGAGCCGCACAGTTATCGGTTCTCATCCCCGCTACCGATCCCGACGCAGACAGTTGCGCCGTTGGTGCAATGATGGGGTTTGTAGGCTCGGCAGCACTATCCTCGCTTTCATGGTACCGTGTCCTAAGCACCGTATGCGATGATTACTCGAACGCGTCTTTGGCTCACGGGAGGGCCCACAAGTTATGGACCGGGTATCTGAGTCACTACTTCATGAGTTCTCTGAAGAACACGGTATCCTCACGCGGCCCGAAGAGGAAAGGTTTGAGCACTTCGCAGCCTCAATAACGGTTCAGCGTCACTACTCTGAGACGTTTGATACCGACGAGATTGTAACCGGCGCCGGCGGCGACACTGGAATCGACGCTGTTGCAATACTTGTCAATGGCTCACTCATAACTGACATTGAAACGGTAGAGGAGCAAGCTGACACCGCAGGGAATCTCGACGTAACGTTTGTGTTCGTTCAAGCCGAACGGAGCTCGTCCTTTGACGGTGCCAAGATCGGCAATTTTGGCTTTGGAGTGCTGGACTTCTTCAAGGAAACTCCAAGCCTCCAGCGCAACGACAGAATTACCGAAGCGGCTGCAATTATGGCCGCTATCTACAAGCAAAGCAGCAAATTCAAGCGGGGCAATCCGGTCTGCCGGCTCTACTATGTGACAACGGGCAAATGGGTAGAGGATCCCACGCTAGAGACGCGGCGAAGGGCAGTCGTAAATGATCTTAAGGAGACTGGTCTTTTCCGCGAGGCTGACTTCGTTCCGGTCGATGCTGACGGACTACAGCGCCTCTACAGACAGACGAAGAACGCGATCGCCAGAGAGTTCAACTTCGTCAACAGAACGGTAATACCAGACGTTCCGGGGGTGAAGGAGGCGTATCTAGGATTTCTTCCGGCCACTGACTTTGTGAAACTCATTCAAGACGATGGTGGCGAAATAATCAGCGGTTTGTTCTACGACAACGTGAGAGACTGGCTCGACTCCAACCCCGTCAATGATGAAATAAGGGTCACCCTGGGGTCTGAAGCCCGTGCTCGCTTCGTGCTAATGAATAATGGGATCACCATTATCGCAAGGAACCTTCAACCCACTGGAAACAAGTTTCTCATCGAGGATTTCTCCATCGTAAATGGCTGCCAGACGAGCCATGTCCTCTTTGGAGAACGGGACCAGCTTGATGAATCAGTCATGGTGCCAATCCGGCTGATCGGCACGCAGGACGAGAACATCATCAACGGCATCATTAGAGCCACCAATAGACAGACCGAAGTGAAGGCAGAGCAGTTTTATGCTCTTCAGGAGTTCTCGAAGACACTAGAACTGTTCTGCCAAGCATTCACGGACGCCCAGCACAAGCTCTATTACGAGAGACGAACGAGGCAATATCACCGCCTACCGATTGAGAAGACTCGCATCGTCACTCCAGCCAATATGATCAAAGCCTATGCCGCCATGTTCTTGGCCGAGCCGCACAGAACTACGAGGAATTATGCAGCTCTAAAGGCGAAGGTGGGAACAGAAATCTTTGTGCAAGGTCACCGTATGGAGCCTTACTACGCCGCCGCATACGCTCTCTACAAGCTGGAATTCCTATTTCGCACCGGTAGACTCGAAGCGAAGTATAAGCCGGCACGATTTCATATCCTCTTAGCGGCTCGGTCCTTGGCAAATCCTGACCGGTTGCCGCCCGCGAATTCCCACGAGATGGAACGCTACTGCAAGACAATAATGGCCATCCTTTGGGACCCGACGAAAGCAGATGAGCTGATCATTACCGCGGCCAAGGTGGTTGACTCCGTTGCTGCCGGAAACTTCCACCGGGACAACATCCGCACGGAGCCGTTCACCAAGAAGGTTGTGGCGGAAACCATGACCCGATGAAGGAGAGGCGCGATTCTGGCGCCAATCTCGCAGTGTATAATCGACACCTCGCTTGGCCTTCATGTAGGCTGCCGACTCCCCCGGTCGTCGGCAGCCGCTGTCCAGCATGGGTGCGTCATCGCGGGCGTCAAGGTGCGCGTGAGGCAAGTTCGCCAGGGCAGCCGTCCGGTCTCGCTCCCTTCGACGCCCTCGCCCTCGCACCGTTCCGAAGCGCTGCAGTGACTCGCTACCAACGTTGGCCAGGTAGCCGACGCTGTACGGCATCGAGCGGTTCTGTGAGCCTTTTCGAGAACAGCACGTCGCCACGGGAGATGTCCTTCACCAGGTACTTGGCCGCGTACGCGGCGCAGTCGGCGACGCACCGGGGGATTTCCAGACGGTCGTACCCGTAACGCGCGTACCAGAGCGACCCAGCGCGCACGATGTCGCCGTCGTCCAACCCACCGAGGTCGAGCAGGGCATGGAAGTGCGGCCAACCGTTCTTCTGGTACTCCATGCCGCAGACGAACTCGACACGTCGCCCCAGCGCCCCGGAGGCGTCGTTAACCCACCTGAGGAAATCTCGTTTGGCCCTGTCGCCTGGCACCACCTTCGGAAGCTCACCCCTAGCCCATGTGAATGTCAAGCGAAAAGCCACCCACTGTGATGATCGAAAAGACACCCACCCCGTGCGATGATGGAAAATGCCACCACTAGAGCCTGGTCTAGGAGCGGGCTGTCTCCTTCCTGCGCAGGCTCTCCTTGAAGCGGTAGGAGTCGCCCTGGAACTCGAGGATGTGGCAGCGATGGGTGAGGCGGTCCAGGAGGGCAGCGGTCAGGCGGGCGTCGCCGAAGATCTCCGTCCAGCTGGCGAAGTCCAGGTTGGTGGTGACCAGCACCGACCCCCGCTCGTAGCGCTCGGTGAGGACGCCGAACAGCAGCTCAGCGCCGGTCTTGGAGAAGGGGACGAACCCGACCTCGTCGAGGATGAGCAGGTCCAGCCTGAGGAGAGCGCTCTCCAGTTTACTCAGCCGCAGCTGTGCCTGGGCCTCCGTGAGCTCATTGATGAGACCGGCGGCGGTGGCGAAGCGAACTCGCTTCTCCTGGCGGCAGGCGGCGACACCCAGGGCGATGGCGCAGTGCGTTTTCCCAGTCCCGGTGGGCCCGGCGAAGACCACGTTCTCCTTCCCCTGGATGTAGTTGCCCTGGGTCAACTCCAGGACGGCCTGCTTGTTGAGGGAGGGGATGGCCGCGAAGTCGAAGCTGTCCAGGCCCTTCAGCACGGGGAAGCGGGCCTGGGCGATGCGCTTGCGCTCGGAGTTGGCCTCCCGGTGGTGGACCTCGGCCTCCGCCAGGGCCAGGAGGTAGCGTTCGTAGGGCTGGTTGCTCTGGGAGGCCTCCTGGGCGAAGCGGCGGTAGTTGGCGATGACGGTGGGCAGCTTCAGCCGCTTAAGGTAGATCTTCAGCAGGAGGTCGGCTTCCACCGTCATGACCGGGAGAGCAGGAGGTTGTACTGGGAGAGGTCGCGGACCGGCACCTTGAGGCTGAGTTCCTGAGGCAAGGCGTCCAGCGGGAGAGGTGGCTGCCAGGTGGTCTCCATCTGGTGCAGCAGATGGCGCACGGCGTCGGCGCCCACGCAGCGGTAGCGCAGGGCCAGCTCCAGCGCCTCGCTGAGCCGCCTCTCACCCACCTGCTCCTTGAGGGCCAGGATGCGCAGGAACTCCTTGACGCCCCTGCCGTCCGGGTGGCGCTCCTCCAGGAAGGCCAGCGCCTCCCGAAAGGACCGCGGCCAGGGGTAGCGCCGCACAGCCCTGGCCTGGTGGAAGGCCCTGGGCTTGTGGAGCAAGGCCTGGACGTAGTGGTAGGGGTCCAGGACGTCTTGCCCACGCTGGTAGCAGCGCCGGTGGGAGGCCACCACGCGCTCGCTGGCGGCGATCTCCACCCGGTCCACGTAGGCGCGCACCATCACGTTGCGTCCAGCGTACGCCGCCGGCACCGAGTAGCGGTTGCTGTCGAAGGAGGCCAGGCATGAGAGGGTCGCTCTGGCCGGCCGGGTGACGCAGCACGGCCACGGGCGCGGCGGCAGAGGCAGAAGATGACGACGCTCCTCTTCCCAGGCTTCGGCTGCCGTCTGGTCTCGGCTCTGGAGCCGGCGGCCCAGGCCGCCCCGGCAGCGCTCCCCCAGGAGGGCGTTCAGCTCCTCCAGGGACGCGACGCGCGGAAGGGGCACCAGGAAGTTGCGGCGGACGTAGCCCACCAGGTTCTCCACCAGCCCCTTCTCGTGAGCCTCCCGGGGCCGGCAGAAGTTGCTCTCGAACAGGTAGTGGGAGCGGAAGGCCACGAACCCCTGCTGCTCCTCCCTGTGCGGACCCGTCAGCACCCTCTTCACCGCCAGGGTCAGGTTGTCGTAGGTGATCCTCCTGGGCGCGCCCCCCAGCTCCTCGAAGGCGGCCACATGGCCGGCGAAGAAGGCTTCCTGGCTCTGGCGAAGGAAGGCCATGACGAAGGGCCGCTGAGAGTAGCACAGGCGGAAGCAAAAGAGCTGCACCCGGGTCTGGCGGCCGTCCAGGTAGACATGGGCCTCGCCCCAGTCAACCTGCGCCTCGCTGGGATCGTGGTCAAGGGGGATCATCACCTCCGGCCGGGGCCGCTGTTCCCGGACGTACTGGCGGACTGTAGACTCCCCGCCCTGGAAGCCGAACTCCGTCACCAGCCGCTGGTAGATGCGGCGGCCGGTGTGACGCTGCTTGGGTGGGCGCTGCTGGTCTTCCTCCAGCCAGTGGTCGACGAGCGCCAGGAACGGCCCCAGCACGAACCGTGAACGTGGCGCCCGCATGGTGTACCTGGGTGGGCCAGCATCGCTAAGGGCCTTGCGGACGGTGCGGCGGTCGTGGTGTCTCTCTCGGGCAATCTGCCTGATGCTCTTGCCCTCGATGAAGTAAGCCCGTCGGATCTGTTCTCGCTGGTCCACTGTGTGCACCCCTGACCTCCGGTCGCTGGATTGGCATTGGACAACCCTAGCGTAGCCGGAGTCCTCTTGAGGTGGGTGCATTTTCGACCATCACTCCACCTTTGAGGGTGGGTGCCTTTTAGGCTAGCATTCACA
>JAUYGU010000023.1 GCA_030690405.1 Dehalococcoidia bacterium
TCGCTCGCTGGCCTGGCGTTCTGCTTGTGCTGGCCGGGCTACGTGATCAGGCGCATCAACTGGTTGGCGGTCAGCGCCAGGATCCCGAACATGAGGTGGCATGTGACCTTGGCGTGTCCGCGAACCCGTACGTATCGGCCACCGAATTCGTCCTTCAGCCGACCGTTGACGCGTTCGGCCGCGCTGCGCTCGTGGTAGCGAACGTCCTCGGCGGATGGCAGATGGATCAAGGCTCGCCGTCGTGCCTCCCCCTGGAGTTCCCCTTTGAGCGCGGCATTGCGTCGGGGGTTCGTGTCGATGAGCGGTACGTGTCCCAGCGAGCGGCTGTGCGCTTTGATCTCGGGTGCATCGTAGGCAGCGTCCATCAGGTCATAGAGGCTAATCACCCGCTGCGCGGAGAGCGTCGCAAGGGGGATGGCGGCCTGACTGTCATGCATCGATGCCGAGCTGAGCAGGCAGCTGATCGGGATATCGCCGTCGGCGGTGTCCCGATGGAGCTTATAGCCAATCCAGCTCTCCTGGTGGCCCTGGCTATTTCTCTTCGTGCCGACATTGCAGGCGGTCGGCAAATCGGCGCACATCTCCTCCAGCGTCATCGTCTGCTGACGCTCCAACCGGGTTGGCGGTCTCCTCACCGGCTCTTCGCCGTGTTTCGGGCGACCTCGCTTCTTCGGTGGTTGTGGCGGCTGCTCTGGCTTCTGGACCGGTTTCTCCCGAGCCTCGATGGCGGTGCCGTCTCTGGAGAGATGGCCAACCAATCGGTCGTGCAGCGTGCTCTTGATCAACGCTTCGTGCACCCGCTCGGTCAAGTGGTTGGCCGCAAACTCGGCGAAGGCGCGAGAGAACACGGACTCGCTCGGGACGTCGCGCTTCTTCTCCCATCCGCAGATCCGCCGCAGGGCGGCATCGGTCGCTAACCGATCCAATAACATCCGCGTCGTCGCCATGCCGTAGATGGCCTTCGCGACGAAGGCTCGGGCGATGGCGGCGCGATCTTTGAGAGGTCGACCGGGAAAACCTTTCCACAAGTAAGGAAGATGCTCCTCCACCCGAATCACTTCCAGGGTGGTCACCAACTGCTGCTGGTTGTTTGTCAGAGGCCCCAGGGTCACCTCGACCCATGGAAAGAGCGCGGTTTGGATAGAACTCCAGTAGGGGGCGAACACATCGTGTAGGCGGCTCATCTCTTCTTGACTCCTGCGTATCCCTGGCAGTATATTAACTGCTAGTCAAGATGTCCACCACCACCGACACCGACAACCAGCGCTTCGAAATGCTCAAGCGCCTGGTATCCGACCTGGGACCACTTCGACGCGGCAGTGTCGTGAAGCGCTTCATGCCGTGCGGCAAGCAGGGCTGTTGCTGCCAGGCGAGGCCGCCGCAGCTTCACGGCCCGTACTACCAGTGGACCCGAAAGATTCGCGGGAAAACCGTCACCGTTCGTCTCACGGAGCAAGAAGCCCAGCGTATCCGCGAGTGGATTGCGAATGGACGTCAGCTCGATCGGATCGTTACTGAAATGGAGAAGCTGTCACTGCGAATGACCGAACGCCTCCTTCGTCAACGCATGCCGGCATGACGC
>JAUYGU010000025.1 GCA_030690405.1 Dehalococcoidia bacterium
TGGCGGCGGGCGCCCAGCGTGTGCATCTGGCGGGCGCCGGGCCGGCGATGTTCGCGCTGGCGGAAGACGAGGCCTCGGCGCGGGCGATGCTGTCGCGCCTGCGAGCGCCGGGCGGCGAGGCGTTCGCCGCGCGGACGCTGACGGCGGCTGAGTCGCTGCGGCGGGAGGGCTAGCGGTGGCGGAGGCGTTCGCGGGGTTCGTCGTGGGCTACGCGTTCTCGCTGCTATTCACGGGCGTGACGGCGATGATGGTGATCGATGCCCGCAGCCGGGTGCCGTTCCTCTCACGGGCGATCGCGCCGAATATCAGCGCCGTGCAGCTGGCGGTGCCGATCTCGCTGATGGCGTTCGTGGCCTGGACGCTGGCGGGCCTGCTGCTGGGGCTGACCTACCGGGCGGCGCGCCTGAACCTGGCGGGGGGAGGGCTGGGCAGCCCGAACTGGGGGTTCACGCTCGGCGTGCTGGTGGCGACGGCCGCTTTCCTCGCCGTCGTCTACTACGCCTGGCGGCGGTTGCACTGGCCGGTGCTGCTCTCGGCGGCGGCGTTCGTGGGGATGTTCGGCTGGGGGATGCCGCACCTGGCGGAGCTCGGGCTGTAGAAGGCCACAGATGGGCGGGCTGCGGTTGAGGCTGAGCGCGCCCGCGGGTTACCATGGGGAAGACTTCACGTAAACGGAAGGGTTGCCCAGACCTGATGTCAGGCACAATCGTCGATATGCACGTGCACACGGTGCGCGGGGCCGCCGATTCGTCGCTCACTCCCGATGAGCTGATCGAGGAGGCGAAGCGGATCGGCTTGAGCGGCGTCAACATCTCCGAGCACGACCGCGTGTGGGAAGCGCGCCAGATACAGGAGTTCCGGGAGCGCAGCGGGCTGTTCGTGTCGCGGGGGATGGAGGTCTCCACGGACTTGGGGCACATGATCGTCATCGGTCTGGAGTCCTATCTGCCGGGTATCCGGCGGGCGACGGAGCTGCGGCGGGCCGTGGACGAGGCCGGCGGCTTCATGATCGTGGCGCACCCGTTCCGCCACTTCTTCGACCCGATCCACTTCCGGCGCGACGGGCGGCCGCCGTTCGAGATGACGCCGGAGGAGGCGGCCGAGCGGATGGCCGTGTTCAAGCTGGTGGACGAGATGGAGGTGGCGAACGGCGGCTGCACGCCGAGGGAGAACCAGTTCGCGCTGCGGGTGGCGCGGGCGCTGGGGAAGCGCGGCATCGGCGCCAGCGACTGTCACTCCACGCAGGGCGTCGGCTGCTACACGACGGTGTTCGAGGAGGAGCTGCGGGATCCTTCGACTTCGCTCAGGGCAGGCCAAGCGCACATGCTGGAGCTGCTGCACCAGCGGCGGTTCCAGGCGTACGAGGGGCTGAACGTGGGCGAGTTCCGGCCGTACGTTGAGCAGCCGCTGCCCGCGAAGTAGCGGAGCACACCCTCACCCTGCCCTCTCCCTCACGAGGGAGAGGGTGGCGGGATTCGAGAAGGCCATGCTTAAGCCTGGCCCACCCGCTGGGCAGGGCTGAAGCCCTGCAGGTACGGGTTCCGAGCATTTGTTCTGGCGTCTCAGAGCCGCCGGTGCTACAATAGCGGCGCGTTGCCCGTCACCTATGTAGCTCTTGACCTGGAGACCACCGGTCTCGATCCGCAGTCCGACGCTATCATCGAGATCGGCGCCGTCAAGTTCACCCGTGAGGGCGTCGTCGATCAGTTCGCCACCCTCGTAAACCCCCACCGGCCGATACCGGAGCGCGTCCAGATACTGACTGGCATCCGGCAGGAGGACGTGCAGGACGCGCCGCCGCTGGAGGCGGTGGCCGCGGACCTGGAGACGTTCATCGAGGGCTGCCCGCTGGTCGGGAGCAACGTGATCGGGTTCGATGCGCCCCTGCTCGACGCGCGGGGCGTGGGCCGCAGCCCGGAGATCTACGACACGCACGACCTGGCGTCGCTGCTCCTGCCCGGGCTCGCCGAGTACGGCCTCGCCGGCCTGGCCCGCCACTTCGAGATCGATATGCCGGTGCACCACCGGGCCCCGGCGGACGCCGAGACGTCGCGGCAGGTGTTCCTGGCGCTGGCGCGGGAAGCGACGGCGCTGCCGGCCGACGTGCTCTCGCAGGTGGCGGAGTGGCTGGCGCCGACGGCCTGGCCCTGGCGGGGCTTCTTCCGCGAGGTGTGGGAAGAGGCGGCGGCCGCGGGCCGGCCGTCGCGCCCCTTCGCGCTCCGACGGCCGGACACCGCCGAGCCGTTGCAGCCGCGCGAGCGGCCGCGCCCCGTGGACGCGGAGGAGGCGCTGGCCGTCCTCGCTTCGGCGAGCGGGCGGCCCGACGTGCTACCGCAGTTCGAGGAGCGGCCGCAGCAGCAGGCTGCCCTGCGCGCGGTGACCGAGGCCTTGAACCAGGGGCAGAAGCTGCTGCTGGAGGCGGGCACGGGGACGGGCAAGTCGCTGGCTTACCTGATCCCGGCGGCCGCCCACGCCACCGCCAACGGCAGCCGCGTCGTCGTCTCCACGGCGACGATCAACCTTCAGGAGCAGCTCGCCGGGAAGGACATCCCGGCGCTGAAGGCGCTGCTGTCGGCGGACGGCGAGCTTCGGTCCTGCCTGCTGAAGGGTCGCAGCAACTACCTCTGCCTGCGCCGCTTCGAGGCGCTGCGGGCGAGCCCCGCCCTGACAGACGACGAGGCGCGCATCGCCGCGCGTATCCTGATCTGGCTGACGCGCACGGAGACCGGAGACCGGTCCGAGCTGAGGCTTTCGCAGGGCGAGGAGGCGGCCTGGCGGCGGCTCTGCGCCGAGGGTGCGGAGTGCAGCGCGGACAACAGCCCGTACGTCGTGGAAGGGACGTGCTTCCTGCAGCGGGCGCGCAAGCAGGCGGAGGCGGCGCACCTGGTGGTCGTGAACCACGCCCTGCTGCTCTCGGACATCGCCTATGGGGGACGGGTGCTGCCGCCGTACGAGCACCTGATCATCGACGAGGCGCACCATTTGGAGGGCGAGGCGACGCGTCAGTTCGGGTTCAGCGGTGGCGAGCGGGAGGTGAGCGATCTGCTGGAGCGGAGCGAGGCGCTGCGGGCGGCGGTGCGGGCGGCCCTGCGGGGCACGGTGGCGGCGCTGGGGCCGGGCGGCCGGCTGGTGGGGATCGCGGAGGCGATCGCGCAGGCGGCGGCGGGTGCGCGGCCGCGGGCGGCGGAGCTGTCCGGCCAGCTGGCGGCGTTCCTCAAGCAGCAAGCGGCGGCCGAGGCCGGTGGCAGCCAGTCGCAGCTCCTGCTGAACCGCGCGATGCGCGTGCAGCCGGACTGGTCGAAGGTGGAAGTGGCCTGGGAGAACCTGCGGCTGACCTTGCGGAACCTACTGTCGCTGCTGGAGGAGCTTTCGGAGGCGCTCGGCGATAGCGCCGACATCGGCCTGGTCAATCTCGAGCTCGTGCGCGCCGAGGTCGGGGCGCTGGCGCAGGAGACAAGGGAGCTCGCCGACGGGCTGGCGGCTGCTATCGAAGCAGAGGACCCGCTGCGGGTGGTCTGGCTGGAGCTGGACCGCCGCGATGGCTCGCCGGTGGTGGCGTCGGCGCCGCTGCGGGTCGACGAGACGCTGCGGGAGCGGCTGTACGAGGGGAGGCGCTCGGTCATCCTGACCGGGGCAACGCTCGCCGTGCAGGGGAGCTTCGACTACCTGCGCGGGAGGCTGGGGCTGGACGACGCCGTCGAACTGCTGCTGGACTCGCCGTTCGACTACCGGCGGGCGGCGCTGCTGCTGGTGCCGAGCGACATGCCGGAGCCGGGCTGGCCGGACTACACGGAAGCGATCTCCCGAGCACTGGTGGATCTGGCGCGGGCGGCCGGCGGCCGGGCGCTGGCGCTGTTCACCTCGCACGCGGCGCTGCGCACCGCCTACGGGCTGGCGAAGGGCCCGCTGCAGGCGGAGGGGATCGACGTCTACGCGCAGGGTGTGGACGGCTCGCCGCGATACCTCGTGCAGACGCTGAGGTCGAACTCGCGGGCGGTCGTGTTGGGGACGGCGAGCTTCTGGGAGGGCGTGGACATCGCCGGCGAGGCGCTGTCGCTGCTGATCATCGCCCGGCTGCCGTTCAACGTGCCCACGGAGCCGGTGTTCGCCGCCCGCTCCGCTGAGTACGACGACCCGTTCGCGGAGTACGCGGTGCCGCAGGCGGCGCTGCGCTTCAAGCAGGGGTTCGGCCGGCTGATCCGCAGCCGCAGCGATCGCGGTGTGGTGGCGGTGCTGGACCGGCGGATCGTGAGCAAGTCGTACGGGGCGGCTTTCCTGGACTCGCTGCCGCCGTGCCGCGTCCGCGAGGCGCCGCTGCGGGAGCTGGCGGCGCTGACGGCGGAGTGGCTCGGGCAGGAAGCGGGAAGCAGGAAGTAGGAAGTTGGAGAGGTTAGAGGTTGGAGGTGCTGACGAGGCGGTGCCGGGTGACGGGTTCGCGTGTCATGCTGCGGCCGCTGGTCGGGCGGGACGTCACCATGCCTGTAGGTCGAAGCCCTAGCCTCGACCTAGCCTCGACCTCGGGCAGGAAGCGGGAAGTAGGAAGCAGGAGGTTAGAGGTTACCAGGGCTGGGGCCCTGCCCTATAAAGGCGATGTCAGAGAACGGGTCCGATGTTATCCTCCGGACTTTCGGCCTGAGCAAGCGCTACGGCCGGCTGCTAGCGCTGGACGATTTGAACCTGGAGGTGCCCCCCGGGCAGGTGTACGGCTTCCTGGGGCCCAACGGGGCCGGCAAGACCACTACCATAGCGCTGATCCTGGGCCTGATCGCCGCCACTCGCGGCCACGTGGAGATGTTCGGTCTTGACACGCGGGCCCACCTGTCCGAGACGTTGCGGCGGACGGGCGCGGTCCTGGAGGGGCCGTCTTTTTATCCCCTGCTATCGGGCCGGGACAACCTCCGGATCTGGGGGGCGCTGTCCGGCGGCGTCGAGGACAAGAGGATAAGCGAGGTCCTGGAGATCGTTGGGCTGCGGGAACGGGGGCGGGACAAGGTGCGCACCTATTCCCAGGGGATGAGGCAGCGGCTAGGGCTGGCCGCCGCTATCCTGCACGATCCGGAGCTGCTGGTGCTGGACGAGCCCACGAGCGGGCTGGACCCGGCGTAGCCGCAGCGAACGGAAGGCCAGGCTTAAGCCTGGCCTTCGGGTGGCGCCAGGGCTCAGCGGTCTGGCCTCTGTGGGCCGCCTGTGTGATAATCGCTAGACCCAGTGAGGGGGTGCCACCATGTCAGAGAACGGGTCCGATGTCATCCTCCGGACCGTCGGCCTGAGCAAGCGCTATGGACGGCGGCTCGCGCTGGACGATTTGAACCTGGAGGTGCCCCGCGGGCAGGTCTACGGGTTCCTGGGGCCCAACGGAGCCGGTAAGACCACCACCATATCGCTGATCCTGGGCCTGATCGCGGCCACCCGTGGCCACGTGGAGATGTTCGGCCTTGATACGCGGGCCCATCTGTCCGAGACGCTGCGGCGGACGGGCGCGGTCCTGGAGGGGCCGTCTTTCTACCCCCTGCTATCGGGCCGCGACAACCTCCGGATCTGGGGGGCGCTGTCGGGCGGCGTTAAAGACAAGAGGATAAGCGAAGCCCTGGACCTCGTTGGGCTGCGGGACCGGGGGCGGGATAAGGTGCGCACCTATTCCCAGGGGATGAAACAGCGGCTGGCGCTGGCCGCCGCCCTAGTGCACGACCCGGAGTTGCTGGTGCTGGACGAGCCCACGAACGGGCTGGACCCGGCGGGGATGCGCGAATTCCGAGGGCTGATAAGGGGAATCGGGCAGATGGGGAAGACGGTGTTCGTCTCCAGCCACCTGCTGAGCGAGGTGGAGCAGATGTGCGATCACGTGGGCATCGTCAAAGAGGGCCGCATGGTGGCCCAGGAGTCAGTCACGACGTTGTTGCGGCGGGGCGAGGCGCTGGAGATGCGGGTGACCGATCCCGAAGGGGCAGTGCAGGTGCTGACGGGCCTGGACTGGGTGGGTGGCGTGAGACGCGAGGACAACCGTCTGGTGGTGGAGGCGCCGCGGGAGCGGGCGGCGGAGCTAAGCCGGGCCCTGGCTGAGCAGCAGATATACCTCTCCGAACTGCGTCCGCGGGAGGGCAGCCTGGAGGAGTTCTTCCTCGAAGTCACCGGCGAGGGCGAGTCCCGTGGGTAGGATACTGGCGGCCGAACTGCTCAAGGTCCGCAAGCGCTGGATGCCCTACCTGCTGCTCCTGGTCATGGTGGCCGGCGCGGCGATCCAGATCTGGCTTGCCGGCTACCTGGAATGGAAGGGGGACGACGCCGAGTTCAGGCTGGACGCTTTCAGGACATTCACCTTGCCCTGGTCGCTCCCCACGCTGCTGGACAGCGGGCAGTTCTGGGGGGCGATCCTCGTGGGCATCCTGGCCGCCTCCGTGGTGGGCACCGAGCACAGCTGGGGGACGGTGCGGCAGGCCCTCATCCGGGGCCAGCCCCGCAGCCAGTACCTGACGGCGAAGCTGTTCGGCATCGCGCTGATAGCGGCCGTCAGCCTGCTCCTGGCGCTCGGCATCGGCGTCTGGTTTTCGGTAATAGCCACAGCGGTGGCCGACCTGCCCATCACCCTCGACGCGCCGCGCGGGGAAGGCCTGTCGGCGCCGGACATAGGGCTGATGGTCCTGCGCGCGGGGTTCGGGATCTTGCCGTACGGACTGCTGGCGTTCTCCCTGGCGGTGTTCGGCCGCTCTACCACCCTGGGAGTGGCAGGCATCCTGCTGTTCATGTTTGGGGAGGCGATCATCCTGGCCATCTTGGGGGGCATCGGTGGCGTGGCCGCGGACGCGCGGGGCCTGTCGATAGGACACAACGTCGCCGCCCTGCTGGCCGCCAACCGCATCGGCGACTACCACAGCTACAATAGCTTGGGCCCCAGGGCGCCCCTGGCGGCGTCCGAGCTGCCCGATCCGGCGATCGCGGCGCTGGTCCTGGGCCTGTACTGCGTCGCTTTCCTGGCCATCGCCTTCTGGGTGTTCCGGCGGCGGGACGTCCACGCCTGAGGCGCCGCCGGATGAACCGCTCCGGGCGTAGCGCCAAAGCCCGGGTGTCGCTGCGGCCGCTGGCCGAAGGTGACCTAGCGGTGGCGGAGCCGTGGTACGAGGAGGCGGTGGTGGCGCCCATCATCGAGTGCGCAGCGGACGGAGAGCGGCTGGCGATCGTGCGCGTGTCCGACGGAACGGTGATCGGACTGGTGGACTACCGGGCGAACAGCCCGGACCGTGGCTGGCTCAGCGTGGGCTTCATCGCCGTGGTGGTGGGGCAGCGGGGCTGGGGGTACGGCTCGGAGGCGGTGCGGCTGCTGGAGGCGGAGGCGAAGGCCAGCCGGTTCCGGGCGGATGTCGATGCCGGGAACGGGCTGGGGCTGGGCTACCGGCCGGCCCGCCCGGGCGAGGTGCCCGGCGGGCCGGAGCGCGGTATCATCACGATGGTGCGAGCGGCCGGCGACGGCCGCGGCTAGTGCAAGGAGCGCCATGGACGAGATATTCCGCTACATCGACGACCACTTGAACGAGTCTCTTGCCGAGTTGACGGAGCTGTGCAAGCTGCCCACCGTTAGCGCCCAGAACAGCGCCATCGGCGAGACGGCCGAGCACGTCTGCGGATTGCTGCGGGAGTTGGAGTTCGAGGCTCGCATCCTCCCGAAGCCCGCCCCCGGCTACCCGGTCGTCTACGCGGAGCAGGCGGGCCGGTCACCGCGGACGCTCCTCTTCTTCGACCACTACGACGTGCAGCCGCCGGAGCCGCTGGAGCTCTGGTCGTCGCCGCCGTTCCAGCCGACGTTGCGGGACGGCAAGCTGTACGGCCGCGGCGTCTCCGACAACAAGGGGAACATCGCTGCCCGCCTGGCCGCCCTGCGCGCCTGGAAGTCGGTGCGGGGCGAGCTGCCCTGCGCCGTGAAGTTCTGCATCGAGGGTGACGAGGAGATCGGCAGCCCGCAGATGGAGGAGTTCGTCGAAGAGCACCGCGAGCTGCTGGCCGCGGACGCCTGCATCTGGGAGGGCGGCGGGGTCACCTGGGAGGGCGTGCCGCAGGTCATCCTGGGCGTCAAGGGGCTGCTCTACGTGGAACTGGAGTCGAACACGGTCAGCGGCGACGCCCACTCCTCGTACGGGACGGTGCTGCCGAACGCGGCCTGGCGGTTGGCCTGGGCGCTGTCGTCGATCAAGGGGCCGGACGAGCGGATGCTGATCGAGGGGTTCTATGACGACGTGCGGCCGGCGACGGCGGAGGAGCGGGCGGCGGTGGAGGCGATGCCGGACGAGGAGGCGGAGACGCTGGCCTCGTACGGGGTCAAGGAGGCGCTGACGGGCGTGCGCGGGGTGGAGTTTCGCCTCCGCCACCTGTTCGAGCCGACGGCGACGATCGATGGGCTGTCGTCCGGCTACGAGGGTGAGGGTCCGAAGACGGTGCTGCCGGCGCGGGCTCTGGCGAAGATGGACTTCCGGCTGGTGCCCGACCAGCGCCCGGACGACATCTTCGGGAAGCTGCGGCGGCACCTGGACGCACGCGGCTTCGGCGACATAACGCTGCACAGCCTGGGGGCGGAGCGTCCGGCCCGCACGCCGGTGACGGACCCGCTGGTGGAGGTGATGCGGCGGGCGGTGCGCGACGCCTACGGCCAGGAGGCGCTGGTGGTGCCGACGATGGCGGGGACGGGGCCGCTGCACCCGTTCGTGGCGACGCTGGGGCTGCCCACGGCGGACATCGGGATCGGCTACCCGGAGACGCACATCCACGCCCCGGACGAGAACATCCGGGTGGAGGACTTCCGGAACGGGACGAAGGGGATCGCGGCGCTGCTGGGGCGGTTCGGGGAGACGGGGTAGGGCGGGCCTCGTCCTTCGACAGGCTCAGGACGAGCGGGCGGCTTCAGATGAGGCGAGAACGGGCGGTGGCCCCGCCCCAGATTCCCCTTCGACGGGCTCAGGACAGGCTTCGCGGCGAGCGTGATGGCCCCGAGCGATGGTGGTGGCCGCTCAGAATGACAGGGCGCGGGGTACAAAGGGGATCGCGGCCCTAGTGTCCGCTTCCCACGGGCGGCTCGCTGGTGGCGGTTGGGCGGCCGAGGCAGTCGAAGCAGGCGAAGCGCAGCGACGGGTACTGCTCGTCGATCCAGACCTCGCCGCAGTCCTTGCCGTCGACGTCGTTGCGCTGGTTGAGGTGGAATCGGCCGTCGCAGACGCCGCAGAGGGCGGAGGCCGCCTCCTCGACGGGCTCGCCGCAGACGGCGCAGGTAGGATCGACACCCGTCATCTTCGGTATCGTCAGTCAGGCTGAAGCCTGACCCTCCGGGAAGGTGCTGCTGCGGCGGCGGGGCCGAGAAGGGCCCGCGCCAGCCTCTCTTCGTCGCGGCGGGTGCGCACTTCGCCGTCCAGCTTAGCAGCTTTGAGGCGGCGCATCACTTCGCCCAGCCGCGGCCCCGGCGGGACGCCCATCGCCACCAGTGCGTGGCCGTCCAGCACCGGCTTCAGATAGCGCCAGCGGCGGAGGTAGCGGACGGTGCGCTCGCTGGCGGGAGCGTCAGCGGCGGCTGCCAGCGCCCACGCGGCCGACGCCGGCAACGGCGAGAGCATCTCCACCGCGCGGCTGGGCGGAATGTCCTGCGAAAGCGTTGGCAGGAGCGCCTTCGCCTCGGGCGCGGCGCGCACCGCCTCCGCCTCGCGGCGTGTTAGCGATAGCCGGGAGGCGAGCGCGGCGGCTTCCGGGGACGTCAGCCCCCACACCAGCAGCGTGAGGCAGGCGGTGGCCGGCGGCTCCTCGCGCAGCTCCCGCAGCCGCGCGAACGCCGCGGCGCGCCGCTCGTCGAAGGAGAGGGACGGATGGAGCGCCGACAGCGCGCCCAGCTCATGCAGCCGCAGGAGGATGCGTTGGGGCTCGGGCTCGCGGAAGACCCGCAGGATCTCGTCGCGGAGGCGCGGCCCGCTGATCGTTTGCAGGTAGCGAACGTCCCGCCTGAGCCAGCGCAGCGTCTGCGGCTCGAAGCGGAAGCCCAGGCGAGCCTCGTAGCGGGCGCCGCGGAGGATGCGGGTGGCGTCGTCGCGGAAGCTCGCTTTGTGGAGGGCGCGGAGGAGCCCCGTCTCCAGGTCGGCCTCGCCGTGGAAGGGGTCGATCAGGCCGCCGGTGAGGTCGCCGCTGAGGGCGATGGCGATGGCGTTCGCGGTGAAGTCGCGG
Source organism: Dehalococcoidia bacterium (assembly GCA_030690405.1). Next base: position 10,189 of record JAUYGU010000025.1, read on the forward strand.
CGGAGGAGGTCATCACGGAGGGAGCCGGGGCGGACGGTGGGCAGGGCGCCGGGTCGCTCGTAGGACTCGGCGCGGGCGCTGGCGAGGTCGATGCGAAAGCCCGTGCCCTTGAGAGTGGCGGTCCCGAATGCGGGGTGGACGGTGCAGCGGACGTCCGCGAGGCCGCCGGCGACGGCGCGGGCGAGCGCCGGGGCGTCGCCTTCGAGGGTGAGGTCAAGGTCCAATGTGGGACGTTCGAGGAGGAGGTCGCGGACGGAGCCGCCGACGGCGTAGAGGGAGAGGGAGGAGGCGCGGGCGGCGCGCGTGAGGGCGTCGAGCGCTTCGCGCGTGGCGGTGGGGAGGGCCGTGGTGAGCTTATCGATAAAGTTAGGCTGAGGCATCGATGGCACCGCCGCCCATTATAAGCCGTCGCCTTGACAGCCCGATTTGGCGACGCCTAAGATGGATTGAAGTTCCGCCCGCACCATGACGACGTTCCTTTCAGGCGAGACAGCGTATCGCCGGGCGCGCTGCGGGATAGCGCGCAGCCGGCGCGCTGCGGCATTCACCGCTTAGGTTAGCCCAATGGCAACCGTCACCAGGCCACGCGACCCCGCTTCCCTACAGAAGACACTGGCGATCGATTTTCGCCGCCCGGCGTTGCTGGAGCAGTCGCTTGTCCACCGCTCCTACCTGAACGAGGCGCCCGAGCTGGACCTGGAGTCCAACGAGCGGATGGAGTTCCTGGGCGATGCGGTGCTGGGGCTGGTGATCTCCGAGCGGCTGTACGGCGACTACCCGGCGCTGAGCGAAGGCCACCTGAGCCAGATCCGCGCCCTGCTGGTGCGCTGGGACACGCTGGCTGAAGCCGCCGAGCGTATCTCGCTTGGCGATTACCTGATCCTGGGCCGCGGCGAGGAGATGTCGGGCGGGCGGACGCGGCCGTCGAACCTGGCGGGGGCGCTGGAGGCGCTGATCGGCGCCGCCTTCTTGGACGGAGGCATCACCAAGGCGCGGAAGCTCGTCCTCAAGCTGCTGGCGCCGGAGCTGGAGAAGGTCGCAGCTGGGGCTGTCGCCGTCGATAGCAAGTCGCAGCTGCAGCACGTCGTGCAGACGCGCTGGCACGAGATCCCGAAGTACCGGCTGATATCGTCCGTGGGCCCGGATCACGCCAAGACGTTCACCGTTGAGGTGGTGGTGAACAGCGAGGTGCTGGGCCGCGGCGAGGGGCGCAACAAGAAGCAGGCGGAGCTGGCGGCGGCAAGTCAGGCGCTCGAAACTCTGGCAGCCTCAGATTGAAGCCCACATGTACCTGAAGCGGCTGGACGTCCAGGGCTTCAAGAGCTTCGCTACTCGCACCTCCTTCGAGTTCGGTCAGGGGATCACCGCCATCGTCGGGCCCAACGGCTCCGGCAAGTCGAACGTCGCCGACGCCCTGCGCTGGGTGCTGGGCGAGCAGTCCGGCCGCCTGATACGCGCCCGCAAGATGGAGGACGCGATCTTCGCCGGGTCGTCCAAGCGCCAGCGTGCCGACAAGGCGGAGGTCGCGCTGACCCTGGACAACTCCGATGGCTGGCTGCCGCTGGACTTCAGCGAGGTGGCGCTCAGCCGCCGCGGCTACCGCAACGGCGAGAGCGATTACATGATCAACCGCAAGCGGGTGCGCCTGCGGGACATCCAGGAGCTGCTGGCCAAGGCGAGCTTCGCGCAGAGCTCCTACGCCATCATCGGCCAGGGGCTTGTCGAGACCACCCTCAACCTGCGGCCGGAGGACCGTCGCCAGCTCATCGAGGAGGCGGCCGACATCCAGCGCTACCGCCTGCGCATCGACGAAGCGAGGGCGAAGCTGGCGGCCACCCACGAGAACGTGGAGCGTATTAAGCTGCTGGTGAAGGAGATCGCCCCGCGCCTGGGCCAGCTCGAACGCCAGGCGAAGCGCGCCGCCGACTATACCCGCATCTCGCGGGAGCTTTCGCAAGCGCTGCGGGGCTACTACGGGCACCAGTGGCACCACGCCCACGAGTCGCTGGCCGTATCGCGGGCCACCCACGACCAGGCACAGGCGGAGTTCACGCAGGCCAAGGTGGCGATGGAGACGTGCGAGCGGGAGCTGACGGAGGTCGGCAAGGGGCTGGAGGACCGCCGCCGCGCGTCGGCCGCCACCGCCGCCGACCGTCAGCGGCTGGCGGAGCGCATCCGGGAGCTGGAGCAGGCGCTGGCGGTGTCCGCCCAGCGGCGCTCGATCCTGGAGGGGCGCCAGCAGGAGCTGCGTGAGGAGGTGACGGCGCTGGAGGGGGAGCGCGCGCAGGCCGCGACGGTCGTCTCCGGGCTGGACGCGCGGCGGGCGGAGATAGAGGTGGCGCTGGAGGCCGCTCGGGCCGAGCTGGAGCGCCGCCGCGGCGAGCTGTCAGCGCTGGAGGAGGAGCTGAGCGGCGGGCAGGGCCGGGCCGGCGACGACGAGGCGAAGAGCGAGCGGCTGCGGGCCGCCGCAGGGGATATCGAGACGCGGGTCAAGCGGCTGCACCTGATCCGGCGTGACCTGGAGCGGGAGGTCGGCCGTCTGGACACGTTGCGGAAATCGATCATCAGCCAGATGTCGGAGCTGATCCGCGTCCTCCGCGGCTATCGCGCCGACGACGCGCGGCTGGCGGCGGAGCTGGCGGGAGTGGGCGAGAAGCGTCAGCGACTGGAAGCGGAGATCGCGACGCTGCGCGATTCGCTGGCGAAGGTGGAGGCGAATCAGAACGCCCGCCGCGGCAAGCTGGAGGCGCTGGAGGCGCGGCTGACGGCGCTTACGGAGGCGCAGCACCAGCTCCAGTCGGCGCAGGCGGACCAGCCGCCCGTCACGATCGAAGGGGCGCTGGCCGCCATCTACCAGGTGATAAAGGTGCCGCGGGGGCTGGAGCAGGCGATAGAGGCGGCGCTCAGCGATATGGTGGAGGCGTTCATCGTCCGGCACCAGTCGGAGGCGATCGACGCCGTCAAGGCCTTGATCGCGCAGGACGCTCCCCGCACGACGGTCCTGTCGATGGACATGGTGAAGCAGGTCTACCCTCTGAATCTGATGAGGGAGAAGGGCGTCGTTGGCGTGGCGGCGCAGCTCGTGCGCGTGCAGCCGGCGTACGAGAAGCTCATCAACGCTCTCCTCGGCCGGACGATCATCGTCCAGGACGTGGAGTCGGCCGTGCGCATCATGCGGCGCGGCCTGGGACGCGCGGTCACGCTAGAGGGCGTCGTCTTCCACCAGATGGGCGCGATAACGGCGGGGTTCCCCCGGCTGACCCGGCCGTACATCCTGGGCCACGAGCGCGACCTCGAGTCGCTGCCGAAGGAGATCGATCGCGTGCAGCGGTCACTGGCGGTGACCGAGAACGAGGTCGTCTCCCTGCGCGATCGCCTTCGCCAGGGCGAGGCTGCCCTCGCCGCCACCTCCGGTGAGGCCGACGACGGTCTGTCGCGGCGGATGCGCGTCCAGGAGGCGGTCGCTGACCGGCAGCGGCGGCTCGCCCAGCTCCGCGGCGAGATGCGCGGGCTGGTCTCGTCCCAGCGCAACATGCGCGGCCAGAGCGAGGAGCTGGCCGGCGAGGCCGAGCGTCTGTCGGAGGAGCGGGAGCAGGCGCTGGCGGACGCGAAGGAGCTGGTGGAGTCGGCGCGCTACCTGCGGAGCGCGAGCGGGCTGGTGGAGGAGCGGCGCGCGCAGCTACAGCGGGCCGTGGCGGAGGCGACGGCGCTGCCGGCGACGCTGGACGGCCAGATGCAATCGCTGGTGGTGCAGGATGAGAGCGCGAAGGCCACCCTGGCCCGGCAGGACGCCCAGCTCTCCGCGAAGGCGGTCCAGCTCCGTGGGCTGGAGATGGAGCAGACGACGCTGGCGGCCAGCGTCCGCTCCGACGAGGAGGAGCTGGGCAACTTTCGGGAGGAGCTGCGCCCGCTGGTCGAAGTCTCAGCGCCGAACCAGGGAGAGACGGTCCAGCTTGAGCTGCGGGAGCGCGAGCTGCACCAGCAACTGCTGGCGGCGCAGAGCCGGATGTTCCAGTCGGAGCGCCACGCTCTGGAGGCGGAGGCCACCGTGCGCCGCTGGGAGACGGAGATCGAGACGCTGCGGCAGCGGATCGCCGAGGACGGGCTGAGCGTCACCCGCGAGGGCGACGTCTTCTCGCCGGAGGTCATCGCGCCGCGGGTGCCTCAGTGGCTATCGCTGGACCAACCCGATGAGGGCGGCGGCCTGCGGCCGGTATCGGGAGGCGCGGAGATCGATCCGGCGGCGCTGGGCCGCGACATCGAGCGGCTGCGGGGGGAGATGCGTCGGCTGGGGCCGGTGAACGTGGAGGCGCAGGAGGACTACGCGGAGCTGCGGGAGCGGCACGACTTCCTGTCGTCGCAGCTGGAGGACCTGGGCGGCGCCGAGAAGGCGCTGCACCGCGCCATCGACGAACTGCAGGGGGTGATGCGGAAGCGGTTCGAGAGTACGTTCGAGACGGTGGCGTCGGGGTTCGAGGAGTATTTCCAGGCGTTCTTCGGCGGCGGCCACGCGCGGCTCTCGCTTACCGACCCGAAGGATATGCACAACACGGGCGTGGAGATAGAGGCGCAGCCGCCGGGCAAGCGGCTGCAGCATATGACGCAGCTCTCCGGGGGAGAGAAGGCGCTGACGGCCGTCGCGCTGCTGTTCGCGCTGCTTCAGGCGAACCCCTCGCCGTTCTGCGTGCTGGACGAGGTGGACGCGATGCTGGACGAGGCGAACGTGGGGCGGTTCGTTTCGGCGTTGCAGCAGCTCTCGAAGAAGACGCAGTTCATCGTGATCACGCACAACCGCCGGACGATAGAGGTCTCCGATAGCATCTACGGCGTGTCGATGGGGCCGGACGCGGCGTCGCGGGTGCTGTCGCTGCGGCTGGGGGATATCAAAGCGGGGTAGATAATCTCCTGGTTGACCCAGACAATGAGCACCCAACAAACAATTCGCCGCATATCCGGTGGAGTGCCCTTCGAGCTCGACGTTCTCGAAGCGGACCTGGAGTCCAAATTCCCTGGATTCGCCGCCGGACTACCGGTGAACTGGGGGCTTGCAGTCGGTGCGGTACCTGGTAGTTGGGACAAGGTTGCACAGATCGCTGGGATGGACTGGTCTGCAGGGTTCTACCCGCCCAAGGAATTCAGGGTTCCGCTGCCACGGAGATCGCCGAGCGGCCGCGTTGTGTGGCGCAGGGTGCCGACACACTGTGTCGTTCTTAGTGTAACCACGGGCGAGACAGATACGAACGCGGCGCGCGACCGGGGAAGACCCGCAGTGCGCGCGCTCTTGGCTTTGATGCGACGCGAAGTTCCAACTATCGTGCCTTCTGATGCGTTGTGGGAGGGTGCCGTCGTTTGGCCTGGTAAGGGACGTGTCAGGATGACTGGCGCGGCACTCGCAGTCGAATCTGCGACCCCGGCGAGTCCCTCGCGGCTACATAAGATGGGATTGAAGCTGGCCAAGGTATCGGTCGCTTCGTTCCCGCCACAGCTTCAGCAGGCGCTCCAATGGCTGAACCTCGCCCGTTCAGCGAGCGTGCGTCCTGAGAAGTTCATCCACTTGTGGCTGGCAGTACTGACTCTCGCGAGTTACGGGCAGCCAAAGAAGCTAAGTGACATGAGCAGGATTCGCAGATATACAAACACGATGACCCTCGGCATTGGCGGCGTTCGCTCGCCTCTATCGGTGGCCGAATTGAACGAGCGTCTGCGAAAGGTTTACAAGATTAGAAACGATCTCCTTCACAGGGCTGTCGACTCCCAGATCACTTTAGCCCTGCTCGAGCAGCTTGAGTCTGACGCTTTCGAGTTGGTCGACTTCGAGCTAGCCAAGCTTGGTACTTCGATCTCTGCTGCATAGCCCGCTGCGCTCCCTTCGCTTGCCCCTCCCCGCCCCTCCCCCTATCATCGTGCCGTATGGTGCGATTCTTCCGTCGCAAGGGCGAAGAGCCCCCTGAGCCCCCGCCTTCTCCCGAAGCCCCCACGCCCGCTGAGGCCGTCGAGCCTGGCGTCGAACCCGCCGAGGCCGCCGCCGAGGGGCCGGCAACCGTCGAGCAGGCGGTCGAGCGGACGCGGCGGACGTGGTTCTCGCGGATCGGCGGGATGTTCCGTCGGGGGCTGGACGACGAGCTGTGGGAGGAGCTGGAGGAGACGCTCATCGCCGCCGACACCGGCGTGCAGACGACGGCGAAGGTGCTGGACGGCCTGCGCGAGCGCGTGAAGTCGGAGGGGATCCGCGACCCGGAGCAGGCGCAGGAGGCGCTGAAGGCGGAGCTGCTGGCGGCGCTTGAGGTTCACGGGGCGGCGAAGGGGCAGCTTTGGGGTGGCGATGGGGGCTGGGCGCAGCAAGCGGGGGCGCAGCAAGCGGCGCCCCTACATGGGGTGGCGAAGCCGGCGATCATCCTTGTCGTTGGCGTGAACGGCACCGGCAAGACCACCAGCATCGGCAAGCTGGCCCACGCCTACAGGGAGGCCGGGCAGAAGGTGCTGCTGGCCGCCGCCGACACGTTTCGCGCCGCCGCCATCGATCAGCTCAAGCAGTGGGGCGAGCTCGCCGGCGTGGACGTCATCGCCCACCAGCAGGGGGCGGACCCCGGCGCCGTCGTGTTCGACGCTATCCAGGCGGCGGAGGCGCGTGGCGCCGACCTGCTGATCATCGACACGGCAGGGCGGCTGCACACGAAGTTCCACCTGATGGAGGAGCTGCGCAAGGTCAACCGCATCATCGAGCGAAAGGACCCGACGGCGCCGCACGAGGTGCTGCTGGTGCTGGACGCGACGAGCGGGCAGAACGCCCTCCACCAGGCGAAGTACTTCACGGAGGCGGTGGGCGTGACCGGCATCCTGCTGGCGAAGCTGGACGGCACGGCCAAGGGGGGCGTGATCTTCGCGGTGTGCGACCAGTTGGGCGTGCCCGTGCGGTTCATCGGCACCGGCGAGAAGGCTTCCGATCTGGCCGCGTTCGAGCCGAAGCAGTTCGTGGACGCGCTGTTCGCCTGAGCGGCGGCCGTATCGGTCACAGATAGTCACCGATGGACACGGATGGCCCCTCCCTACCCCCGCGATCGGCGCGGATGAAGCCGGCGGGGGATGTCCGCGAGGGCAGGCGTTGCAGCGGGGGGAACCGGCGCTCACCTGCCGTCGTTCTTTATCGTGAGATGACAACGGGCAGCGCGAGACGATGGCGGTGAGCGAAACGGTCCTCGCTGAGGGGGCGGTGGAGCCGGCGGTCCGCCCCGGCGGAGGCGTTGCGCTGCGGCTGGAAGTCCTGGTCTGGGTGGGGCTGATCGCGGCGGGGGCCGCCCTGCGACTCGCCCGGCTGGACGCCCTGCCGCTTACCTTCGAGGAGTCGGCACGGGCGTTCGATGCGCTGCGCGTCTCCAGGAACGCCGTCCCCGACGGTTGGAGCGGCGACCTGGCGGCAGCGCTGACCTCGTACCTGTTCCGTGTGCTGGACGACAGCGACCTCGTGGCGCGATTGGTGCCCGCCGTCGCTGGGGCACTGATGGTCGGGGCGGTCGCTCTGTGCGGGCGAGGCCTGGGCAGGGTGGGCGCCCTGGCCGCCGGCGCGCTGCTGGCGTTCTCACCGCTGGCGATCCTGCTCGCCCGCAGCGCTACCGCCTTCAGCCTCGGCGGTCTGCTCGCCGTCGCCATGGCCGGCTCGCTGCTGTCGTACATCCGCGAGCCGCGGGCGGTGACGGCGTTCGTGTTCGCGGTCGCGTTCGGTCTCGCCCCCTCGACCGATGCGGTGGCGACGACGGCGGCGCTCGCCTGCGCGGGGTTCCTGCTGCTGGAGCCGGTGGTCGGTGGCGAGGAGGTCACGCGGGCCTGGGGCGTGTTCCGGCGAAGCCCCGCGCACTGGCTCAGCGTGGCGCTGGTGCTGGCGGCGGCGCTGGAGCTCGCGCTCACGCACTTCGGCACCTCCCTGGACAAGACGGGGCTGGCCGGGGTCAGGCAGTGGGGCGACATGTTCGGCCTGGCGCGCGACGGACGCGAGCCGGAGTACCAGCTGGCGCTGCTCCTCGCGTACGAGTGGCCGGTCCTGCTGGCGGGCGGGCTGGCGGCCGTGTTCTTCGTATGGCGGATGGCGCACGGGGGGGCGGGCGCGCTCGCGCCGGCGCAGCGGTTCGCCCTGGTGTGGACGGTGCTGGGGATGTTAGTGGCGGCGCTGGCGACGCAGCGGGAGGCGGGCCAGCTGCTCATGCTGATCCTGCCACTGGCGGTGGTGGGCGGGCTGCTGGCGGAGGAGTTGGCGCCGTCGCTGGACTGGGCGCTGCTGAAACGCTGGTGGCCCGTGGCCGTCGCGGCGCTGGCCCTGGTGGCGTACGCCGCGCTCATCACTACCGGCTGGTCTCAGAGCCGGGCAAGCGCCTGGGACCGGCTATCGCTGGTGCTGGCGCTGGGGGGAGCGGTGCTGTTGCTCAGCGGCTGCTTCTCTCTCCTCGAGCGCAGGGCGGCGGTCATCGTGCTGACTGTCGTTGGGACACTGGCCTTCGCCTTTTTTGCCCACACGGACATGAACCTCGTGCGGAACGACGGCGGCGTGGAGATGGCGGTGGATGCGCGCACGTCACAGCGGATCGATCAGTTCCACGAGGGCGTGGTACGGATCGCGGCCGATCGCGCCGGGCCGGTGTTTGTCGATCCGGCGCTGCGGGAGCCGCTGGCCTGGTACCTTCGCGACCTGCCGGTCGCCGCGGGGCCGGTGGAGGAGGACGCCGCGCTGGTGGTGGCGACCGCCGGGACCAAGATCGAGGGGTTCACGCCGGTGGGCGAGACGTGGCGGCTGGGCGAGGGCTGGTACCCCCTGCGGATACGCCTGCTGCCGCTCTGGCGCTGGCTTGTGTACCGGGAGCCCTACGGCAAGCTGGACGGCGTGGACGCGCAAATACTGGTGCCGGAGCCGTGAGCGAGCTCGCGGCTCCGCTGCCCGCCGAGCCAGCCCCTGTCGGGCAGGCTGTCAGGCGGCCGCTCAGCCTTGAGCTGCGGCTCACCTGGGAGGCTGCCGCCTACGTCTCGTTCCTGGTGGTCGGCGCCGGGATGCGGTTCTGGGACCTGGGGTCGCGCGCCCTGCACCACGACGAGAGCCTGCACGGCTTCTATTCGTACCAGCTCTACCAGGGGAACGGCTACGAGCACAATCCGCTGATGCACGGCCCCTTCCAGTTCTTCGGCACAGCGCTGACGTTCTTCCTCAGCGGCGGCGCCAGCGACTACACGGTAAGGATACTGCCCGCGTTCTTCGGCAGCCTGCTCATCCTGCTGCCGCTGCTCTTCCGTGAGCGGTTGGGCCGGGCGGGGGCGCTGTTCGCGTCCGCGCTGATCGCCTTCTCGCCGACGCTGTTGTACTTCAGCCGATTCGCCCGCAATGACATCTATATCGCCGTGTTCACACTGGGGATCGTCATCTGCCTCTGGCGCTACGTGGACGAGCGCAGGCCGCTGTTCCTGTACGCGGCGGCCGGCCTGCTGGGGCTCAGCTTCGCGACGAAGGAGAACACGTACGTCAACGTGGCGATACTGCTCGTGTTTTTGAACCTCTGGCTGGCGGCCGACCTCGCCCGCCAGAGCCGGCGCGAGCTTGGCCTCGGTCGCTTCTCCACGGCGGCGACGTACCTGTTCCTGTTCCTGCCCTACGCCTGGCTGCTCACCGCGCTGTGGCCGTTTACGAAGGGGTTACGCGAGCGGTTGGGGCTGCGCGAGCTGCCGGCGGCGGGAGAGTTCCTGATCGTCCTTGGCACGTTGACGGCGCCGCAGATGGCGGCGGCGATCCAGGTGCCGGTAGAGGCGATTGGCTTCGACCTGAGCACGCTTGAGCGCGAGCAGTTGGTGGGCGTCCCGACCGTCCTCGCCCTTGTGGCGGGCGGAGCCATCGTGGGTCTGCGCTGGAACTGGCGGGTGTGGCTTCTCGCGGCGGCCGCCTTCTATATCCCCTACGCGGTGCTGTTCACCTCCTTCGGGACGAACCCGGGCGGCTTCGGCAGCGGCATCTGGGAGTCGCTGGACTACTGGCTGGCCCAGCACGGGGTGCGCCGGGGCGACCAGCCCGACTGGTACTACGTGACGCTCCTTCCGGCCTACGAGTACCTGGCGCTGGCGTTCGCCGGGCCGGCGCTCCTCTGGTTAACCCTCCGCGGCGGGCCGCGCTCCTGGCTGCTCACCGCCATCGCGACGGTATGCCTGCTCGCCTTCTTCGGGGCGGACAGCTTCTCGGCGACGGCGGGGCAGATCGTGAGGCCGTTATCGCTGCCGGTGGCGGCGGTCGCGCTCTACTTCGCGGTGCGGGGCTCGCCGTTCGAACGGTTTCTGGTGTTCTGGGCAGCCGCCGCGATCGTCGGCTACTCCTGGGTAGGTGAGAAGATGCCCTGGCTGAGCGTGCACACCAGCCTGCCGCTGCTGATCCTGGCCGCCTACTCGCTGGGGAAGGTGTTCGAGCGGCTGCCGCGGCCGTGGAGGCTGCTAGCCCTACCGGCGATCGCGCTCCCGTTCGCGGCGGCGGCGCTGGGCGCGGCTGCCGTGGCGTTCGCCGCCTTCGGCCCGAGCGACGAGCAGACCCTCCGCCTGGCGCTGGCGGGCGCGGCGCTGGCGTTACTGCTGGCGCTGGCGCCGCCGTTTGGCCGGCGGCGGCTAGGCGTCATGGTCGTCTCCCTGGTATTCGGCGGGCTGGCGATGTTCAGTGTGAGGACGGGCATCGTGGCGGCCTTCGAGCACGGCGACGTGCCGCGCGAGATGATCGTCTACACGCAGACCTCGCCGGACGTCCCGGACATCATGGAGCGGATCGAACGGGTGGCGCGGACGAGCGGCAAGGGCCATGATCTGGCGGTGGTGGTGGACACCACCTACACCTGGCCCTGGGCCTGGTACCTGCGTGACTACGACATCCGCTACGATAGCATCTCAGAGGATTTCGAGCCGCCGGAGGGGGCCGTGCTGCTCATCGCGCGGGAGCACGAGGAGAGGGTGGCGCCGTATCTGGACCGCTACCAGCAGCCGGTGCCGTTCCGCCTGCGCTGGTGGTTCCCGGAGGCGTACCGGGAGATCGGCCGCGATAACCTGTGGCTGGCGGTCCGGGACTTCGGGCGCAGCCTGACGCACGGCAGCACCTGGGAGAACTGGTGGCGCTACTTCCGCGACCGCGAGCCGCCGGGGGTGCTGGGCTCCGTGGATTCCAGCGCCTACTTCCCGCTGGCCTACGACGCGGCGGCCGGGCCGGACGTCGAAGGGCGGCTGACGATCGGCCACGGCGGCGACGCGCCGGGGGCGCTGAGCGATCCGGGCGGCGTGGCGGTGGACGGTCAGGGCAACGTCTACGTCGCCGACTCCGGCAACGCGCGGGTCCAGAAGTTTGGGCCGGACGGCCGCTTCCTGAAGGCGGTGGGCGTGGCCGGGAGCGGCGAGGCGGAGTTCAACCAGCCCTCGGACCTGGCGCTGGACGCAGATGGGAACGTCTACGTGGCGGACACCTGGAACCACCGCGTCCAGAAGTTCGACTCTGATCTGAACTTCGTCGCTGCCTGGGGCAAGGCCGCGACCAGCCTCATCAGCCCCGGCGAAGACGAGATGTGGGGCCCGCGCTCCATCGCCGTTGACTGGGACGGGAACGTCTGGGTGGCGGACACGGGAACGGACCGCATCCGCAAGTTCTCGCCGGACGGCACGCCGCTGGCCTCGGCCGGCGGCCAGGGGGGCGGGCCGGGCGAGTTCAGCGAGCCCGTGGGGATCGCGATAGATGCGAAGGCGCGGGAGATCCTGGTGGCGGATGCGGGAAACGCGCGCATCCAGCGCTTCGACGCGGCCCTGCGCCCGGTCGCCCAGTACGCGGTCAAGGAGTGGGCGGACCGGGCCCCGACCAATAAGCCGGACCTGGCCGTCCTGCCGGACGGGCGCCTGCTGGTGAGTGACCCGGCGCACGGGCGGGTGATGCTGGTGGGGACGGATGGGCGGGTCGCCGACTCACTGGACGCTGTCGGCGGCGAGGCGCTGGCGGCGCCGCGCGGCATCGCGTTCGAGGCGGCGAACGAGTTCGTGTTCGCGTCGGAGAGCACGGCCGGACGGGTGCGGCGCTTCCCGCTGAGCGATTTCGCGCGGCGTTAGCGCCGGTCCGGGGCCGAACCTTGCCCGCCTCAGGGCGCCGATGTATCATGTGTGAAGTCTGACACAAAGTCGACCCGCATCTAGAATCGAACCGCTGAACGCGGCCAGAGCATGACCAGGATCACCGCCGGACCACCGCACTCCTCCCGCCACGCGCTGGTCGATGTCCCGCAGGACGATGCCGGGCTGGCGGCGAAGGTGCGAGAGTTGACCGCCGGCCTCTCCGCCGACAGCGCCGACCTGCTGGCCGCCTTCCACCGCATCCAGCACGAGTACGGCTACGTGCCTAAAGAGGCGATACCGGTGCTCGCCGGCCAGTTCGGGACCACGCCGGCGATGCTGTACGGGGCGCTCGACTTCTACTCGGAGATACGCACCGTGCCGCCCGCGCGGACGACCGTTGAGTGGTGCAGTGGCCCCGCCTGTCTGTTGAAGGGATCGACGAACATCCGCCGCGCCCTGGAGAGCGTCCTCGGCTGCGCGATGGGCGCTAATACGGCCGACGGGTCGCTCGGCCTGCGGCTGGTTCAGTGCGACGGCACCTGCCACCTGGCGCCCCTGATTCGGCTGGAGGGCAAGTATCTCGGGCCGCTGTCCGTGAGCGACGCGATCGAGCTGGCGCGCGGGCTGTCGCCGAGGGCGACTCGCCTGGGCGAGAAGGGAGAGGGCGCGCCGGCAGAGGCGGCACCCCCTCCCGGCGATGCCTCGGACCTGACGGAGGGGGAAGAGATGTAGCGGAGGGCTTTAGCCCTCCACGTGGCGACCTAAAGGTCGCCGCTACACCGGAATCAGGATGTCGACGTACGAAGAGCTGAGGACG
>JAUYGU010000030.1 GCA_030690405.1 Dehalococcoidia bacterium
TCGCCGAGGCCCGCGAGTCGATCGGCCCCGACCGCCTCGCGGTGGAGACGCTCATCGTCGATCTCGCCCGCCAGCGCGACGCCGCCGAGTCCGCCCGCTTCGAGCAGGAGACCGCTGCCGCCCGCGCCCAGCAGGCCGAGAAGCAGGTCTCCGAACGCCTCGCCGCCCTGGAGTCAGGCCGCGAGCGGCTGCTGGAGCAGACGCGCCGCGAGATGGAGGAGCAGCTCGGCCAGGCGCGGGCGCGGCTCCACCAGGCGGCACGCGACATGGAGCGGGCGGCCCGCCTCCCCCCGCCAGAGCGTGCCGTCGCCGTCGAGGCGGCCCAGCAGGAGATCGAGGCCGTCGAGAAGACCGTCGAGAAGCTGGAGCGGCGGCGCAGACGCCGCCGGGGCCCGCTGCCGCCCATCGAGCCGGGCGACCTGCTGTTCCTGCGCGACCTCCCCCTCCCCGGCGAGGCGCTCTCCGCCCCCGACGACCACGGCGAGGTCGAGGTGAAGCTGGGCGCCCTGCGCGCCCGCATCAGCCTGCGCCAGATCGAGCGCGTCGAGAAGGGGATGGCGGAATCGTGGACGCCCCCTCCCGCTCGCCCTGTCGCCGAAGGCGACTCGCCTGGGCGAGAGCTCCTCGAAGGGCGAGCCCGCGCTGTCTCCCCCGAGCTCGACGTCCGCGGCATGGGGGCCGAAGACGCGCTCCTCCTGGTCGACCAGTGGCTGGACGAAGCGTTCCGCGCCGGCCTCGCGGAGGTGCGGATCGTCCACGGCAAGGGCACCGGCACCCTGCGCCGCGCCGTCCGCGAGATGCTATCGAAGCACGCCCTCGTCCGCGCCCACGCCTCCGCCGCCCCCCGCGCCGGCGGCGACGGCGTCACGGTGGCGGAGCTGGCGACCTAGCGCCTCACTCCCGGGCCCCTCTCCCGGGTGCGGGAGAGGGGTGACCCTGAGTCTGTCGAAGGGTCGGGGTGAGGGCCCCCACGCCTCCGCCGCCCCCCGTGCCGGCGGCGACGGTCGGCCGATCGGGTTCGAATGAAGTCGCCCGCGAACCCAACGCCGGCTGTATAATGGCCGCGAAATGGCCATACCAGTTCTGCCCTGGATAGCCTCTGCGGGTAAGTGGCTCTTGGGAAAGATCAAGGGCCGCCCTACCGTTCAGACCGGCGACCGCTCCGTTGTCGCGGGCGGCGACCAGACGATCTCGGGCCCTGTCTCAACTGGCGACCAGGCGACGACGGTCGGCCAAGCCGACGTTGTTGCAGGCGCAGGATCCGTGACCCACATCCATCACGAGGAGATTGGCGAGAAGCGCGGCGCCCAGCTCGACCGCATGGAGTCGATGCTGGCCGAGGTCCAGAAGACAGTCGCTCCGCCTCCCGCAGGCTCGCCGCCGGTGGACACCGAAGCCCTCGCCGCCCAGGCCACTCCCGACACCGAAGGCCTGCTAGCCGAGGCCATCCAATTCCAGCGTCAGCACAAGGAGCGCGAAGGCATCGAGTGCCTCCTCGAAGCGTACCGGCGCGACCTTCCGTCCCTCGCCAAAGCGCAGCTGCATCTTCTGGCTGGCAACGGCTTCCTGAACCTCTCCGAGCTTGGGGAGGCTGAGGACCACTATGAGCAGTCCCTCATGGCCGCTCGTCAAGCCGGAGACAAGGAGGCACAGGCTGCCGCCCTCGGCCACCTGGGGCTCGTGTACAGTGTGCGCGGCGACTTGAACAAAGCTGAGCAGCACTATATGCAGGCGTTGGCCGTCGACGAGGAGATCGGGAACAAACTGGGCCAGGCCGACGCCCTCGGCAACCTGGGAAACGTTTACGCCGACCGTGCCGACCTGGAGAAGGCCGAGGAGCACCACAGGCGGGCACTGGCGATCCACGAAGAGATCGGGAATCAGTTGGCGCAGGCCAAGGACCTCGGCAATCTGGGAAACGTTTACGCCGACCGCGGCGACCTGGAGAAGGCCGAGGAGCACTACAAGCGGGCGTTGGCCATCCACGAACAGATCGGGAACAAGCTGGGCCAGGCTCGCCAGCTCGGCAACCTGGGCCTCGTTTACCGCAGGCGTGGCGACCTGGACAAGGCGGAGGAGCACCACGAACGGGCGCTGGCCATCCACGAACAGATCGGGAACAAGCTGGGCCAGGCTCGCCAGCTTGGCAACCTGGGCGGGTTGGAAGAGCAGCGCGGCAACCTCGCGGCCGCTCGTGAGCTTGTCAGCCGTGCGGCGGCGCTCTTCGAGGAGATTGGCGCCGGCGGTGAAGGGCCGGAGACCGTCGCGGCGGCCCTCAAGCGGCTGGACGCCGCCGGGAACCCATAGGGGCGATGTGCGGGGAAACACCTCCGCGCAATGAATTGCGCGGCTCCCGGCTCCGAAGCCGCCGAATTCATTCGGCGGTCCTGAATCTCGCGCGTTCCATCCTGTCAACGGATGCCCAACGGATTAACGGATAGCCGTTCGACCCGCCATATCCGTTAATCCGTTCTCCTATCCGTTGACAGCCTCTGTCCACTGTCCACTGCCCACTGTAAACTAACGCCATGCCTGACCCCATTCTCACGTCCGCCCGCGACCTCCTCCGCCGCGCCCGCGACGACCTGCGCGCCGCCATCGACGGCCTGCCCGCCGACGCCCTCAACTGGCGCCCCGCCGGCGACGGCACCAACTCCATCGCCGCCATGGCCAACCACGCCGTGACCTCCGCCCGCACCTGGCTCTCCGTCGCCGTCGACGCGCCCCTCCCCGACCGCGACCGCCCCACCGAGTTCCAGTTCGAGGCCGCCTCCGCCGCCGAGCTCCTCGCCTTCACCGACGGCCTGTTTGAGGATTGCCTCTCGCTGATTGATAGCTCGCGCACCGTAGACTGGGCCGCCCTGCGCCACCACTGGGACCCGGGCAGAGACATCGAGCTCTTCCCAGCCTGGGCGCTCCTGCACGCCCTGGAGCACCTGCGAGAGCACCTCGGCCAGATCTCCCTCACCCGCCAGATGTGGGAGCAAAAGTGACCGCTGACACCGCTCGTCCCGAGCCTGTCCTGAGCGCGGTCGAAGGGCCCGTCGAAAGGCGAGCCGATTTGTCATTCTGAGCGACCCCGAGCCACCCGCACCGCCCGGTCCACTGTCCACTACCCACTGTCCACTGTAAACTGGCCCCCGTGATCACCGTCCTCGCCGGCGGCGTCGGCGCCGCCCGCTTCCTCCAGGGCCTCCTGGCCGTCCACCCCTTCTCGGATATCACCACCGTCTCCAACGTCGGCGACGACTGCGAGTTCTTCGGCCTTCACGTCTCGCCCGATAACGATATCGTCCTCTACCACCTGGCCGGCCTGGCCGACGAGGAGCAGGGCTTCGGCCTCCGCAGCGACACCTACAACACGCTCGACGCCCTCACTCGCTTCGGTTACGACACCTGGTTCCGTCTCGGCGACCGCGACCTCGCCACCTGCATCACCCGCACGCACCTGCTGAGCAGGGGCCTCACGCTCTCCCAGGCCACGGCGGAGATCGCCCGCGCCCTCGGCGTCCCCGTCGCACTCCTCCCCGTCAGCGACGACCCCCTCCGCACGAAGCTCCGCCTGGACTCCGGCCTGCTCGACTTCCAGGAGTGGATGGTGCACCGGCGCGCCGCCGGCCCCGTCCGCGAGGTCATCTTCGAGGGGGCGGAGCGGGCCCGCCCCGCGCCCGGCGTCCTGGAGGCGATCGCCGGCTCGCAGGCTGTCCTTCTCACCCCCTCCAACCCCTTCGTCTCCATCGCCCCGATCCTCGCCGTCCCCGGCGTCCGCGACGCCCTGCGCAAGACGGCCGCCAAGGTCGTCGCCGTGAGCCCCATCGTCGGCGGCGCCGCGATCAAGGGCCCGGCCGCCGAGATGCTCCGCGACCAGGGGCTGGAGGTCAGCCCCGCCGCGGTGGCCCGCCTCTACGCTGATTTCCTGGACGCCATCGTGATCGATGAGGTGGATGCGCGACTCGCGCCGGCGATCGAGGCGCTGGACACGCCTGCCGGAAGGCCACCCTTGGTCGTTGCCGTCACCGATACGATAATGGTCTCGATGGAGAAGAAGACCGCCCTCGCCCGCGCCGTCCTCCAGGCCGCTGGAGTTAGCCGATGATCGCCGCCGTCGTCCCCGTAAAGCGGCTCGATGAGGCGAAGGGGCGGCTCTCCGTCCTGCTCGCCCCGGCCGAGCGCCGCCGCCTCGCCCTCGCCATGCTGGAGGACGTGATCCGCGCCCTCCAGGCCGTCCCCCGCATCGACCTCGTGGCGGTGGTCTCGCCGGACGCCGGCGCTCTCGCCCTCGGCGCCTCCCTCGGCGCCGGGCCGCTGGTGGAGCGCCCGCTCGTCCGGGGCGTCAACCAGGCCCTGAGCCAGGCCGCGGCTGCGCTGGCAGACCAGGGCGCCGGCGCCCTCCTCGTCGTCGCCGCCGACATTCCGAGCGCCCTTCCGGCGGACATCGAAGCCCTCCTCGACGCCCTGCCCGCGCGCGGCATCGCCATCTGCCCCACGGAAGACCGCGGCACCGGCGCCCTCGCCCTGCGCCCGCCGGATCTGATCCCCTTCCGCTACGGCCGCCACTCGTCCGTCCTCCACAAGCGCGAGGCGGCCGCCCGTGGTCTGCCTGCCCGCGTCCTGCACGCCGCCTCCCTGGCGCGCGATGTCGATGAACCGAGGGACCTCTCGGAGCTCCTGGGCCGCCCGGCGGAGACCGCTACCCACCGCCTGCTCGCCGAGCTGGGCATCGCGGAGCGGCTGGCCGGCGCCGTCCCTTCGGGCCCGGCCTGACGCTATGCGGGCGCTGGATGCGATAGCCACCCGCCGCTCCATCCGCCACTTCGCTCCCCGCGATGTCCCGCTGGCGATCGTGCGGGAGCTCGTCGCCGCCGCCTGCGCCGCCCCCGCCCCTCACCACAGCCGCCCCTGGCGGTTCGTAGAGGTGCTACCAGAGACGCGGGCGCGTCTGATGGAGGCGATGGCCACCGCCTGGCGCGACGACGCGGCTGCGGATGGACTATCCGACTCCCGCATCGAGGGTGCTCTTGCGCGCTCGCGCCGCCAGCTCAGCGACGCGCCGCTCCTCCTGCTCGCCTGCCTTGAGACGGAGGGCGCCCGCGACTGGCGGGACGACCGCCGCCGCGCCGCTGAGCGCGATATGTACATGCAGAGCCTCGGCGCTGCCCTCCAGAACCTGCTCCTGGCCGCGCACGCCCGCGGTCTCGGCGGCTACCTGAAGGGCGCTCCGCTCTTCTGCCGGGCGGCGGTGGCGGAAGCGCTCACTCTGCCGGACGGCTGGCAGCCGGCCTTCCTCGTCCTCCTCGGCTACCCGGCTGAGGGCGCCGGACCGCCCGCGCGGCCGGGTCCGCGGGTCGAAGACTTCCTGGTCTCCCGCTAGGCCCCGGCCGCGGGCCCTCGGAATGGGATATGTATCTAAAATGTATCCTTTTGCACATTCCCCTTAACAACGGACTCTTGTGCTAAACTCCTGCCGCAAGCGGGGAGCAACTCAGCAGAGGGGGTGATGGTACCTACTGGTCCAACCAGGGCGGCTAGCAAGAACATCGCCCTAAGGCCTTGGCGACGATGGTTCCTTCTGTCGCTTGTGGGCCTGCTGGTGCTGGCGATTGTATTCTCAGCTGCGCTCTGCGTGACTGGTAGCGGCGTCGGCGTTTCGCAGCCCACTCCGGTCTCCGCGACCCCATCCCCTTCGTAGACCCCACTACGTAGGGCCTATCTACCAAAGGCGCCTAAAGCCTGGCGAACACGCGCAAGCTGGTGCTACCGGGCTGCGGCCACCTGCTGCCCATGGAGCCGGCCGGAAGCCTTCAACGAAGCGCTTCTCGAGTTCCTCCGCGCCCTCCCCTCGTGAAGCCCGCCGTAGGGCCGGACCTTTAGCTCCGCCCTGGCCCCGGCCTGTAGATCCGCCCGTACAACCCACCACCCCGCCCTCTGTCATTCCGAGGAGCGAAGCGACGAGGAATCTGGGGAGGGGTGCCCCGTCACTCCCTCTGTGCTAACCTGTGGCCGATAGCCGCAGACCGGCAAGGAGGCTCCCGTGGACATCTTCGAAGCCATCAACACCCAGCGCGCGATGCGTCGCCTCAAGCCCGACCCCGTCCCCGACGAGCTCATCTGGAAGCTCCTCGACGCCGCCGTGAAGGCTCCCAGCGGCGGCAACCGCCAGCCCTGGAACTTCATCGTCATCCGCGACGCGGAGACGAAGGCGAAGATCGCCGAGTGGTATCTCGATGGCTGGAACACCGCCTACGGCCCCTTCCGCCAGGCCGCCATGGCCGTTCCCGCAATCGCCAAGACCTACGCCTCCGCCGACCGTCTGGCCAACCACCTCGCGGAGGTGCCTGTCCTCATCATGGTCACCCTCGATCCCGCCCGCGTCGCCCCCGTCACCCCGCCCGGCGCCAACGTCTTCCCCGCTGTCCAGAACCTCTTGCTCGCCGCCCGCGCCCTCGGCCTCGGCGCCACCCTCACCACCGTCTACCGCACCCACGAGGCGGAGGTCAAACAGCTGCTCGGCATCCCCGACGCCGTGGAGACTATGGCCCTCATCCCCATCGGATACCCTGTCGGCAAGTTCGGACCCACCGCTCGCATTGCCGCCGAGAGCGTCACCTACTGGGAGAAGTGGGGAGCGGCGGCGGCGCGCTAGCTGCCAGGACCGCCTGCCGACCGCCCCAGCCGTAGGGGCAACCCCCCATGGTTGCCCTGAAGCGGCCCGCCGCCCGCCCAGCCGTAGGGGCAACCCCCCATGGTTGCCCTGAAGTGGCCCGCCGCCCGCCCCAGCCGTAGGGGCAACCCCCCGTGGTTGCCCTGGAGCGGCGGGTCTTCAGGCCTGCCTGGGCCTCGCCGCTGACTCCAGGAACGCCAGCAACCGCGGCACCTCCTCTTCGATCCCCTCGGCCAGGCGCGCCGCCGCGATCGGTATCTCCCAACGCTTGACGGCCCGCATGTCCAGAGGCCGCACGCGACGGTACGAGCGCAGGTACAGCGCTACCAGCAGGCTCCGTCCGGCGAGTGCCAGCGCCCGCAGAACGACGGAGGTGCCCGGAGGCGGCTCACCCAGCCGCAGCATCATCCGCGTGCGCGCGACGTCCGCCGCGGGATCGCCGCGCCTTGCGTTCGTCCAGTCGATTAGCACCGGCTCGTCGCCCGCCATCAGGATGTTCCCCGGGTGGAAGTCGCCGTGGCAGAGCCGGTCGCCGTCGGGGAGGCCGTCCAGCACCTCCAGCGCGAACTCCGCCAGGTGCTGCGGCAGCGGGCCGCTGCCCTCGATCCGCCGCTTCAGCGCCTCCTTCGCCGAGGGGATAACGTGTGGCGCCTGCACCTCGTGGAGCTGCGCGTGCACCTCGCCGCAGATCCGGCCCACCCGGAACACCGTCCAGGGGCGGCGGCCGATCAGCGTCAGCAGGTCCGGCCCATCGATCCGTTCCATGATGAGCCCCGGCCGTCCCATGACCGTCGTCGCGCCCAGCACCGCCGGCACGCGCACCCCCCGTGACCTCGCGGCCTCCATCGCCGCCGCCTGTCCCTGGTTGCGCTGCTCGGCGCCGGGCTCCCGCAGCAGCCGCAGGATCGAGCCGTCCTCCCAGGCGAACATCTCCGCCTCTCGGCCCTCGGCGACTTTCTGCAGCTCCCGCGTCTCGTTCAACGGCACCTCCGGCGCCCGCTCCCCGCGCGCGTGCCCCAGTATTATAGCGGCGAGCGGCCCTCCCGCTGTGACCGCCGTCACAGCCACTAATCATGCCGCCCCGGCCGCCAACGACACGTCCCTCGCCCTCCGCCGCGTTTCCCTGATGAGCCTCCGCAGGTCCTGCGGCTGCGGCTGGGTGGGACAGAACACTGCGAGGTCGGGTCGTGCGTGTCGAAGGGCCAATCCCTCTGTCATTCTGAGCGACTCCGAACAGCACCCGCCCTCGCAATGATGGTCCTGAGCGAAGCCTGTCCTGAGCGCAGCCGAAGGGAATCTCGGCGTCTCGCCTGTCCGAACCTGACTGCCGGCCGGCAGTCAGGCGTGTCCGCAGGCCATCCGTATCTTGGCCCGCCTGTGCTAATCTGTGGCCGTAATGCCCGCCCGCAAGCAATCCCGCGCCTCCGACATGTTCGCTCAGGCGGCGGAACGCAGGGCCGCCGGTCAGGCGCCCCTCGCCGCCCGCATGCGGCCCCAGACGCTCGATGAGTTCGTCGGCCAGGAGCAGATCGTCGGCGAGGGCCGCCTCCTGCGCAAGGCCATCGAGGCCGGCGAGCCCCCTTCGATGGTCCTCTGGGGGCCGCCCGGCTCCGGCAAGACCACCCTCGCCCGCATCATCGCCGGCCTCACCCGCTCCCACTTCGAGCCCGTCTCCGCCGTCTCCTCCGGCGTCGCCGACCTCCGCCGCGTCGTCGCCGAAGCCAAAGAGCGGCTGGGCATGAGCGCCGAGAAGACGATCCTGTTCATCGACGAGATCCACCGCTTCAACAAGGCGCAGCAGGACGCCGTCCTCCCTTATGTCGAGGACGCCACCATCACCCTCATCGGCGCGACGACGGAGAACCCCTCGTTCGAGGTGATCGGCCCGCTCCTCTCTCGCTCCCGCGTCTACAAGCTGGAGCCGCTCGCCCCGGAGCAGATCGAGTCGCTCCTCCGCCGCGCCCTCGCCGACGACGAGCGCGGCCTCGGCTCCACCGCCATCGAAATCGCCGACGACACCCTCGCCGCCCTCGCCCACGCCGCCGGCGGCGACGCCCGCATCGCCCTCAACGCCCTCGAGCTCGCCGTCCAGTCCGCCGCGCACGTAGGGGCGCCGCTTGCCGCGCCCGCCCCCGCAATCAAGATCACCCTCGCCGACATCGAAGAAGCCCTCCAGCACCGCGCCGCCCTCTACGACCGCGCCGGCGACTGGCACTACGACATCGTCTCCGCCTTCATCAAGTCGCTCCGCGGCTCCGACCCCGACGCCGCGCTCTACTGGCTGGCCCGCATGCTGGAGGGCGGCGAGGACCCCCTGTTCGTCGCCCGCCGGATCGTCATCCTCGCCTCCGAGGACGTCGGCCTGGCCGACCCCCAGGCGCTCCAGGTGGCCGTGGCCGCCCAGCAGGCCGTCCACTTCATCGGCATGCCGGAGGGGTTCTACCCTCTGGCCGAGGCGACGATCTACCTGGCGACCGCGCCCAAGTCGAACTCCATCAAGTCCGCCTACGGCCGCGCCCTCGACGACGCGAAGGCGACGCTGAACGAGCCGGTGCCCCTGCACCTCCGCAACGCCGCCACCCCCCTCATGCGCGACCTCGGCTACGGCCGCGACTACAAGTACGACCACTCGTTTCCGGAGCATCACTCCGGCCAGCAGCACCTCCCCGACGCGCTGCACGGCCGCACGTATTACGTCCCCACCACCCAGGGCTACGAAGCGAAGATCGCGGAACACATGGAGCGTTTACGGAACCGCGCCCGCGAGGAGGGATCGTGACCACGCAGAAGAATACACCGACGGCCGAAACCCCTTGGGAAATTCTTCGTTCAGCGATGAAGGATTTGGCACAGGAGAACAGAGAAGCTTACGACATTCTACGGTCACTAGCCGAACAGGGCTCACTGGAGCAACGTCAAACCTCTGGTGCCTTAGATGCCATCGCCGACCGTTTGCTGGGCACTCTGAGAAACGGGGAGGGTGGAGATGCGGATTGAAACGATAACGCTCTCATGGTTTAGAGGAGCCGCTGAGCATGCAGTCCTAGATACCGGTTCGAAGAGTGTTGTGGTCTATGGCGCGAACGGTTCTGGGAAATCTACGTTCGCGGATGCCATCGAGTATTTGGTGAAGAATGGGAAAATCGAACACCTTGCACACGAATACAGCGGAAGCAGACAGGAGAAGGGAGTCCGCAATACGCATGTCCCGCCGAATGAAGCGGCAACAATAACGGTCCAGTTCGAGGGAGGGGATTCCGTTCAAGGAGAAATCGCGCCAGACGGGCGCCTCTCTCTGGCTAGTGATCCTGCAGAATTGGGAAGAGCGGTCCAGGGCTGGGAGATACAGCGGCTAATTCTCAGGCAAGACGAAGTAGCCAATTTCGTCCATGCCCCCAAGGGCGAGAAGTATTCTGTCTTGCTCCCGCTCTTAGGCTTGGATGCCTTAGAAAGGGCCGCGGAGAACCTCCGGCAGCTAGCGCAGCGGGTCCGCAGCCGAAGCCAACTGGCGGAAAAGGAGCAAAGACTACGAGACCTGTCCAACACAGCGATGCAGCACCTACCAGATCTGTCGGAGGGGAAGGTTGTCGAATGTCTGAAGCATATTGCGGGAAGGTATGTCAGGGAGCCCCCAAGGGAACTCCCAGCATTGACGATGGCTCTAGCAGCGGGCATTGACAGTAGGATTAGGTCGGCGGAGCCGGACAACAAGCGTCACTTGCTTCTCGCCCAAATTCAGGGGGAGGCTCTGGCGAAGAAACTAGAGGCCGTGACTGAGGCGGAGGCCCAGACCCAAAGAGAGGTGGACGCTCTGCTCGACCGCCGCATTGCGGTTCTCGAGGGCACTCAGGCTTTCATCAGGGAACTTGGTGGCGACGAGGAGGAGGTCAACTGTCCAGCATGTGGGCGATCAATAAGAGCCGCTGAATTCGTGCAACACGTCCGCGATGAACTCACCGCGTTGGAGCGCGCGCGTTCTGCACGCACCGCCGCAAGAAGGGCACGGCAGGCCCTTGAAGCCTCACTGGGACAGGTTCTAAGAAAGACCGAGGAACTAGAGGTGTCTCGATGGCTGGACTTACCGGCTCAGAACGACTGCAAAGAAGCAGTAACCAAACTCAAGCAGATTCATTTGGATCGCTGGGAAGAGGGCTGGTTAGCCGAAGAGTTGCACACGTTCAACTCCTGCATCCCGATTGTGACCGCTCATGTTCAAATCGCTATCGAGGCCGCTCCACCCTCTACTCAGGAACTGATTGGCCACCAACAGATAGTTGAGGCTGCCGCATCCATCCCAAAGATCAAAGACCTCAAGCTGGAGACCGCGAGCATCAATGACATCATTGACGCACTGGTCGCGAGTGAGACCCGACTCAGAGATGCGATCAAGACCCGGACAAGGCTCATCATTCACAGTATCACCGGTGAGGCTCAGCGGTTGTGGTCCAAGCTGCATCCTGACGAACGCATAGAGGATATCCATCTCCATATCCCCGGGGATGCCGACAGGGCGATCGATATAGGTCTGAAATTCTTTGGCGTTGACCAACCGTCCCCTCGGCTCACGCTGTCCGAGGGGCACCGCAATAGCCTGGGTTTGTGTATTTTCCTAGCTCTAGTGGGGCTCGATAAAGCAGAAGACCGGCCCATCGTTCTCGACGATATCGTCTCCAGTCTGGACCGTGGGCACAGGGGAATGCTGGTTGACGTCCTACTGGAGGACTTGGGTGACCGCCAGGTCCTGCTCTTCACCCATGATCGGGAGTGGTTCGCCGAACTACGGGCGCGCCTGCCGAGCGCTGGCTGGAGGTTCATGCCCCTTCGCCCTTGGGAGAGCCCAGATGTCGGCCTCCAGTGGTCCGCGTCGACGGATACCTTTGATGACGCGCGGGCCCTGATTGCTGTGAGGCCGGAGGCCGCCGGCAACTGCGCCCGCGCGATCATGGACGCCGAACTCGCGGTAGCAGCCGAAAGACTCATCGTCCCAATGCCCTATCTTAGGGGTGACCGGAACGACCATCGCACCTCGGTTGATTTGCTGGAGCACATCATTTCGGAAGCGGGAGAGCGTCTTAGGAAAAAAGATGGTCGATCGTGGACAAAGTACCCTGACCCAATCAAGGACTGGAAGGAGGCACACACGCTCCTCATCTCATGGGCCAATAGAGCTTCTCACACAGGAAGTTTGATCAACACCGAGGTTAACGGGCTCATCAAAGTATGCGAAACAGCGTTGAGCCATTTCCGGTGCAGTACATGTCATGACCCAATTTGGATTGCTGATCAGGCTACACGTGGGCGTTTGCAATGCGGGTGTGGCGAGATGCAGTGGAGGTATGCTTGATAGGATGCGGAAGTCGTTGATGATGCGGAGTGAAGAACGGAGAGCGGGCCGGGCCTTGACCCGCGCCAGCGTCTGCACCGGCACGATGTCCGGCGCCGCGCACTCGGCCGTGGTCGGCCCGCGGGGCGTCACCTGCGTGTCACCGCCGCCGCGCCCTTCCTGAGAAGGCACCCACCCTGTGACCGCCGAACGCCCCTTCCACCTTCCCCCTCCCCCTGCTATCCTCCTCCCGAACGCGATGCGAACATCCACAGGAGAGCCACCTGCGCGCCAAACAATCAGACGAAACGTCGCGCCCCGCCTATCCGCGCAGCCGCCCTGAGCCGCGACCCCTCGAATAAACAATCAAACGCCCGTATCCAGATGGCGAAAACAATCAAACCGCCACGATGAGCCAGACCTTCGACGAGACCACCGTGGAGGCGATCGCCGCGCTCCTCGGCGTCGGCGCCCGCAAGGCCCCCTTCCAGGTGCCGAAGCTGCCCCCTGGCACCGAGGGCCAGCCCGCCACCGAAAAGGCGCCCGTCTACCAGATGACCGTCCCCAGCGCCGAGCACGGCCAGCCGCTTCTCCTCACCCTCTGGCCCTCGCTCTCCCGCGTCGACGTGCGCCTCGGCAAGTCGTACTGGGCGCTACGCGACATCACCTCCATCGAGCTCTACCCCGGAGTCGAGGTGCTGTTCCGCCGGGAGGAGCCCCCGGCCATGCTGTTCGTATCCGTGCAGGGTCGCGTCGCGCTCGTGGCGTAGGGCGGGCTCGCTGGCCGCTACGCCGGCAGCTCGACGGTCACCGTGGTGCCCACGCCGGCGGCGCTTTCGGCGTGGATGCTGCCTCCGTGCGCCTCCGCAATCCAGCGGGCGATCGCCAACCCCAGCCCCGTGCCGCCGGACTCCCGCGAGCGCGCCTTGTCCACGCGGTAGAACCGGTCGAAGATGTGCGGCAGCGCCTCGGGCGCTATGCCGTGGCCCGTATCCGAGACCCTGATCGTGAGCTTGCCGCCGGCTGCCCGCTTGAGCTCCAGCCGGACGCGGCCGCCGGCCTCCGTGTACTTGACGGCGTTGTCTGTCAGCACCACCATCAGCTCGCGCAGGCGATCGCCGTCGCCGCGCAGCCGCAGCGGCCTCTCGATAGCTGTCTCCAGGGAGACGCCGCGTTCCTGGGCCAGCAGCCGCATCCCCCGGCTGACGTCATCCGCGATCTCGTCCAGCGCTACCTCGGACATGGCGAGTCCAGCCTGGCCGGAGTCCACCCGCGCCAGCGTCAGCATCTGGCCGACCAGCCGTCCAAGGCGGTCGGACTCGGCGATGATATCGTCCACCGCCTCGCGATTGGCGCTCACCGGCTCCGAGAGGTGGCGCTTCAGCAGCTCGCCGTTGGCGCGCACGACGGACAGCGGCGTCCGCAGCTCGTGGGAAGCGTCCGCGATGAAAGCGCGCTGAGAGTCGACGGCGGCGCGGATGGGCCGCAGCGCCAGCCCCGCCAGGAAGTAACCGCCGGCCAGCGCCAGCGCCAGGCCCCCCACCACTCCGCCGGTCAGTACCAGCAGGAGCCTCCGCAGCGCCTGGCGCTCCGGCTCCGTGCTGCGCCCGACTTCCATCAGCAGCTGGGCGCCGCGCGGCCCCCGCAACCGCACGACGTATACCCGCAGCGAATCGTGCTCCGACGACTCGCTGTCCGTGAAAGCGTTCCCATCCGCCAGCGCGTTCTGCAGCGCGCCCGCGCCGGCGAGCCCCGCCGGGTCGACGTTGGCCGTGCCGGCGAGGAGCTCTCCGTTCGGGCTGACGAGGGCGTAGAAGTAGCCTCCGGATGTGAACGCCGGGCCGATAACAATGTCGGCGAGGGGGTCGTCGCCGCGCCGCCCCAGCAGGCGGGTGGCCAGGAGCGCCTGCTCCCTTCCCGCTCTCGACTCCAGGTCGTTGTTCACCTGGTCGAAGAGTACGGTCCGCGCCGTCAGGTACACAGCGCCGCCGATGACCACCAGGATCAGCCCGACGGCGATGGTGAACCAGAGCGTGAGGCGCCAGCGCGCCGCGCTGAACACGTCAGTCTCCCACCGCGTAGCCCGCACCGCGGACCGTGCGGATCAGCTTCCGCTGGTGGGCGCGATCGATCTTGCGGCGGAGGTACGTCACGTAGACGTCCACCAGGTTGGAGTCCGGCGAGTAGTCGTAGCCCCAGACGTGGTCCAGGATCTGTGTGCGGGTCACGACGCGGCCCTGATTTCGCATGAGGAACTCCAGGAGGGCGAACTCCTTCGGGCTGAGGTCTATCGTGCGGCCGTCGCGGACCGCTCGGCGGCGGCGCAGGTCCAGCACCAGGTTCGCCGTCTCGAGCTGATCGGGGTCGCGTGCCTGGACTCGCCTCCTGCCCAGCGCCCGCAGGCGGGCGAGCAGCTCCTGGAACGCGAACGGCTTCGGGAGATAGTCGTCGGCGCCGGCGTCCAGTCCGCGCACGCGGTCCTCTATGGCGTCCAGGGCAGTCAGCAGCAGCACCGGCGTGTCCACCCGGCCGGCGCGGAGCCTGCGGCACACTTCGAAGCCGTCGATGCCCGGCAGCAGAATGTCGAGGACGATCACATCGTGAGAGCTGTCCATCGCCATCGCCAGCCCTTCTTCGCCGTCGGTCGCAACGTCGACCGTGTGACCCTCTTCCTCCAGCACCTTCCGCACCACCTGGGCCAGTCGGCGCTCGTCCTCTACTACCAGGATGTACATTCGCGTTGTCTCCTGCTCCGCGCGCTAATGGTAGACGGGAAAGATTAAGGAATTGTTAAAGAGAAGGCGCCGAGGATTAGAAAAGTCTAATGATTCTCCAATTCCCCTTTAAGGATAGCGCCCTACGCTGGACCTGTAGCAAGCAAACATCCGAGGAGGGTGTGGAGATGAAGGGACTGCTGATCGTATTCGCTGCGCGGGCGGCCTTCGGCCCGGGAGCCGCAGCCATCGGCGGGGCCCCCACCTGGGCCCAGGTGGGGGCATCCCGCTCAGTGAGACCAGGGAGGGTTCTCCCGTGAACGATTCACCTAAGGCCTGGCCATGAAGACCATGAGACGAGGACTTCGGACGATCCTGCGCAGCCCGCTCCGCACGGGCCTGCTGGTGGCTGTGCTCGCGGTGGCCATGGGGCTAGCACTGATCATGATCACGGTCAACGAGGCGTTCGCGAAGCGGCTGGACGATATCCGGGCTCAGGTCGGCACCACGATTACAGTCCGCCCCGCAGGGAGTTTCGGCGGCGGTTTCCTTGGTCGGGGAGGGTTCGGAGGAGACCCCGGCGGCGAGAATCCGGCCACTGGTGAGGACAGCACCGCACAGCAAGCTACCCTGACCGATGACGCGCTCGCTGACCTCTCGTCAATCGAACATATAGCGAGTTACTCCAGGCGAATAACGTCGCAGTATACCGGCGACGAACTGCAGTCGACGACAATCGAGCCTCCCGAGGGGGCACCAGCGCCGAATGGCGCCCCCGCCGGCGGTTTTCAGGTCCCCATTCTTGTCACCGGAACCGAAGACCCCAGTTCCCTGGCGAGTCTGGGCGTGGAGGATGCACAGATCGTCGAAGGGCGGACCTTCAACTCCGATGAGGCGCAAGCGAACGTCGCCGTCCTCGGTCAGACGCTGGCGGAGAATAACAAGCTTGCGATCGGGGATACCTTCCAACTGAACACCACAACGATGGAGGTCGTGGGAATCTACTCGACGGGAACTCAGTTTGGGGATAACTCGCTCTTCCTACCGCTTGAAACTGCTCGAACAATGTTTGACCGCACTGGCGAGGTCGACGAGGTAGACGTCCAGGCGGACACGGCCTCCAACGTGAGCGAGGTCGCAGACGCGATTCGCGCGGCGCTGGGTGAGGATGTGGCGGACGTTACCACGCAGGAGTTTGCGTTTGACGCCATCAGCGCGCCGCTGGCGGACGCTCAAAGTAGCAGCCAGGTCGGCATGATAGCCGCCCTGGCTGCTAGCGCGGCTGTAATCCTCTTCTCTGTGGGGTTGGTAGCGCGGCAACGCGTGAAGGAGATCGGCATCCTGAAGGCGGTCGGGGCGTCGAACTGGCACGTCACGGCCCAGTTCGGGATCGAGACGGCGGTGATCAGTGTGGTGGCTGCGGTGCTCGGCGCTCTGGCGACGTTTCCCCTGGCACAGACAGTCGCCAACGGTCTCGTGTCTGACTCCAGTGTGGCCGCGGGCCCGGGAGGAGGGCCCGGAGGAGGGCCGGGAGATGGGGGTGGCCCAGGCTTCCTACGGGGCGCCGAGGCAGCCAGCGGTCTCTTGGGCGACGTCAAGGTCGCGGTCTCACCGGAGGTCTTTCTTTACGCGATCGTCATCGCGGCCGGACTGGCGGTCCTGGCCAGCGTGGTCCCTGCATGGTATGTGGGCCGGGTGAGGCCCGCGGAGGTGCTGCGACATGAATGACCAGCTGCCCAGCGACGATTACGTGGCGATAGCCGAAGAGCTAACGAAGCACTTCAAGAGCGGCCCCCTGGTTGTGAAGGCGGTCGATGGCGTGGGCTTCCGGCTGCCCCGGGGCAAGATGGTGGCCCTGCGTGGTCCCAGCGGCTGCGGCAAGAGCACCCTGTTGAACTTGATCGGTGCGCTGGACAGGCCGGACTCCGGCAAGCTCACGGTTGACGGCGTGAACGTCAGCAGGCTGAGCGGCGGAGGCGAAGTGGCGTATAGACGGCGCAAGGTCGGCTTCGTCTTCCAGCAGTTCAATCTCGTGCCGCAACTCTCCGCCACCGAGAACGTCACCCTGCCCATGGAGTTCGTCGGCGGCACTAACGGGGCCTCAAGGTCGAGGGCGAGGGAGCTCCTGCGGCGGGTCGGACTGGCCCAGGACAGGCACGAACGGCGGCCCGCGAAGCTGTCAGGGGGTGAGCAACAAAGGGTCGCCATCGCCAGGGCGCTGGCCAACGAGCCGCCCATCATCCTCGCCGATGAGCCGACGGCCAATCTCGACTCGAAGACCGGTCGCCTCATCGTAGAGCTGCTGCGCAGCTTCCGAAAGGAGGGCCGGACGGTGATAATAGCCACTCACGATGCCGACATCGCCGCGGAGGCCGACATCATCCTGGAGATGAGGGACGGGCGGCTGGTTGCGTCCTAGCCGGCGCGGAGGTGGCGCCTATCGCTGAGGCCGGTCAGACCCGCGCGCGGCGGCCGCAACTGCGGCAGGTCCACAGCTCGTACTGCCTGTCGGGCCAGCCACCGGATTCGCTCTGGTAGATCCACACATCCGGCGCGGCGATCATCGTCTCGGCCCACCAGCGGAGGCGGGCCTTGGGGCGGCGCTCGACATCCCAGTCCCGGTTGCCGCAGCGCTTACAGGGAGGGCCGTTCTCCTCTCGGCGAACGGCCCGGACCGGTGGCGTCTCGCCGGCGGTCACACTCAGGTAAGCAGCTCCAGGAACTGCCTCAGCATGCGGGCCGTCGCGCCCCAGATGCGGTGGCCCTCGAAGGTGTAGGCGGGCACCAGCACCTGCT
The DNA here is from genome assembly GCA_030690405.1 of Dehalococcoidia bacterium. The sequence goes on from JAUYGU010000030.1 coordinate 17,495, forward strand.
TCCCCTTGTGCTCGCGCACCTCAAGCTCCATGTTCCGTTCGTCCATGAGGTGCGGCAGCGGTACCTGGACGACCTGCGCCACCTCGTGTTCGTTGATCACGAAAGGGTACTCGGAGTTCGTTGTGAGTATGCCCACGTAAGGCGTGACCCGGAAGTTGCTGATCGTCAGCATCTCGTCCAGCTGGCCGACGATCTCCACGTCCTCTGGCCGCACGCCGATCTCCTCCGAGGTCTCGCGGAGGGCGGTCGTCTCCAGGCAGTCGTCGCCGTCATCGCAAGCGCCGCCCGGGAACGATATCTGGCCCTTGTGGTGCTCCACCTGGTGTGTGCGCTCGGTGAACAGCACGTGAGCCTCGCCCTCCCGGTCGTAGACCAGCAGCAGGATCGCAGCGGGTGTTGCGTCGCTGGTCTCCAGACGCCGTGGTATGTAGTCCGCCAGCGCCTGGCGAGTCCGCTCCAACCATTCGTCCGCAGCCATGGCTCCAGAATTGATATTACCACGAACGGCGGCGGGCAGTCGCCCTAGGGGTCGCCGGCGCGGAACCGGGCCATCCGTTTCCTGAAGCAGTCGAGGGTCACGTGAGAACCCCTACGCACCGGTCAGAGTGTCACCGGCGTGATGATCGATGGCGTGTGCGAAGTGGCGCTCCGCCATGGCCGTAAACATCGCGACCCCGCGGTCATCGGAGGCTACGACCTGCGAGGCGATAACCGTCATGAGAACGCCGGCCAACGTCGCGCGCCGGTAATCGTCGAGACACCGCCTCCATTCGTAGCCGCTTACGCCGCGAGTCCTCAGCCCGTCGTGATACCGTTTGAGCAAGTCCATCTCGTGCGCGCGCCGGTCGGACACGCGGGGGCCGTTGCCGATGAAGTACGCCGCGTCCAGGATTCCCGGCCCGTGGCCCACGGTTTGCCAATCGACCGTTGTCAGCGGGTAGCCGCCCTGTTCGGTGCCGAACAGCATGTTGTCCAAACGGTAGTCGCCGTGCGTCACACAGTAGGGCGGTGCCCATGAGCTCCGCCAATCGTTCATCGAGGCGCCGAAGGCCTCTCCAAGAGCCAGCTCATCGGCGCTGAGTGATGACCCGTACTGTCCGACGAAGCCCGGCCATAGGCTCTGATACATGCTTTGGATCATGGCCTGCGATTGTGCGTTGTCGTATTGGCTGAGCCATTCGATGCTCGCCAGTGTCGGGTCGCCCCAGCGGGGCGCATGCAGCGCCGTAAGCTCCTCCATCGCGAGGATCGCCTGCTCGAGGCTGCATCCGCCGAGTTGATCGCCTTGCACTGCGGGCCGAAGGTCCTCGAGCAGCAGCACGAAGTCGCAGGTATCCAGATCGATGTCGGCAAGGTAGCAGGCGGGAACGCGGACATCCACCGTCCCGGCGATCTCCTGGTAAAACCTGACCTCGTGTTCGAACAGGCGCAACGCCTTCGCGGTTGCCCGGCTCTGCGGTTCCGGCGAAGGGAACTTACCCACCACACTTGCGGGCGCGTCGGGCGCGGGTCTGTCGTAGGTGAGCGAGAACGCGATGTTCTGCCCGACCTGCCCCGTCCCGATCCGCTGGCGCTCAACCCCGGTCACGACCGCGTCACACAGCACACCAGCGTACTGAAGCACCTCGGTGAGCCACCGGGCGTCCGCCATTGCGGGGTCGGAAACCAGCCTCGGCTTTGCCGCGCGTTCAGCCATCAGTTTGCACCTGCGCTGTCAGCCGGGCCGCGGGCCCGCTGGATTCGCGCCGGCCCCCATCTTCCAGCCGGTCGCGCGGGTGACGCCGCGCTGCCTGCGGGAGGCGGCTCTGAAGGTACTCCTCTATCCGCTCTGCTTGAACCATGACACAAAAATGGTGGGCCCGGGAGGATTCGAACCTCCAACCAACCGGTTATGAGCCGGTCGCTCTGCCCTTGAGCTACGGGCCCGCCCGCCTGATTGTATATCCGGCCTTATGAGTATTCAAGGAAGGCGAGCGGCGCCGCATGAGCGATCCTAACTCCTGTAACAAGCCGTTTCTGCGCCGCGTCTCAAGGTTTGAGCCAAATTTCCCCGCGCCGCCATCGGCGGCGGGCGTTACGAGAGGTCAGGATGACCAAGCCAAGCGATTTCAGCCCCGCGGCGGCTCTTGAAATGAAGGATAGCGTCGCGGCCAAAGAGTCCAGGTGCGCCCGTTGGCTCCTGCGGGGCGTAGGCGTTGCCGTGCTCGGTCTTGGCTGGGCCGCCGTAAGCCTCCGGGACGTCGGCACCGGCGCCTTCATCGTCGACTCCGTTGTCTTCGTCGCGATGGCGCTCTACGCCTTCACGGCGGCTGCCGTCTCCCGTATCCACGCGGTCAGCGAGGAGCGAAAGATCCGCCTGGGCCTGCTCGTTCACAACATTGAGCTTGAGAACATGTCCATGCGCGACGAGCTCACCCAGTTGTTCAACCGGCGTTACCTGTTTGACCGGCTCGGGCGCGAGCTTGATACCGCCAGGGGCTTCGAGCGTCCGCTGGGCTACATCGCCATGGAGTTGCGGTCTCTTGCCCACCTCAACGATACGTACGGGTATGAGGCTGGAGACCAGGTCCTGGCCGCCTTCGGGCGGTTCCTCATGGACTGTACCCGCGCCAGTGACATACCCGCCCGGGTGAGCGGCAACAAGTTCGGTGTCATCCTGCCGGACACCTCCAAGCGCGGCGCCTACACGATGGTCGAGCGCCTTGCCCAATCCATGTCCACGTCTCCCCTGATTGGAGATGCGAGGCTGGACGGCGCACTCGTCGTCTCCTTCGGCGTGTCGGGCTACCCCTGGGGCGCAGACACGGCTGGTGCGGTCATCCGGCAGGCGGAGATCGAGATGGACGCCGAGTCGAAAGCGCAGGGGGCCGCGGACGGCATCCCCGCCGCTTCCGCGCCGATCGGCGAAGGGCGCGGCGACTCCTAGACGCCCCTCCGCAACCGGGAGAGCCGCCCGGGCGCGGCCCGTTACGCCAGGCCGTGCTTCCGCACCAGCGACTCCACGTGGGCGATGTCCGAGTAGACCCGCTCCCTCATGGCCTCCCGTTGGTCGTCCGGGACCGGCGCCGATGGCGCGCTCACCATCACCCCAAACAGCACCCCAACGATCTGCCAGAGCGCTATCGTCACCAGCTCCGAGCCGTACAACCAGGCCTCGCGGTCAATGGGACGGCCCAGATTCCTCTCCAGCTCGTCGAGATAGTGGCCGACCAGCTCCTCGACGTTCGGCGGTTGCTGGTAGGCGAGGAAGCGGCCCACGTCGGCGGACGAGAGCCCTTCGCCGACGATCTCCCAGTCGATTACGACGGTCTGCGCGCCTTCCGGCGTCTCTCTCAACCCCAGGTTGCGGTTGTCAAAGTCGTAGTGGCAGAGGGTGCGTGGCAGATGGCGGATCTTCTCCAGCAAGCGCTCCGGCTGCCGGTACAGCCCCTCGATCGCCCGGCGCGTCTTCGGCGCCAGGGAGTCCATCAGGTTCACGACCCCCTCCGCGAACCACGGCCATTTGCCCACGATGTACGTGGAGGACTCAGCCGGCGTATTCATGCCGTCCAGGACGTCAACCACGCAGCGGTAGAAGTAGTCCACCGGCTGCTCCAGCCGCATCAGCCAGGGCTGGCGCAGGATGTCGTGCCGCTCCCAGAACGCCGCATGGAACGCCGCCAGGTGTGACAGGATGAGCCGGATCGTCTCGTCCGGCAGCGCCGCGTGCATCCCCAGCGCCTCCATCTCCGGCCGGACGTCCTCGACGAACGCCCAATACTGGTCGTGCGCCGGGTCCAGCTCGATGTGGACGTAGGGCACGTGGAAAGTATCCGGCACCAGCTTGTACAGACCGGTCTGGAACGCCTTCAGCTCGCGGTGCTCCGTATCCCCCGTCAGCATCATGACGGCGTCCATAGGCGGGAGAACCCGCAGGATTACAGTCGAACGCCCGGAGCCGTCCCTGCCGCTGTACTCGAATGCGATCTCGTAGAACTCCTTCTCGCCGAAGCGGGGGAACTCGAACGGGTCCGGCGTCACGGTGAACGAGGTGACCCTCACCGTCGGGTCGGACAGCAGCTTCGCCGCTACCTCCGAAAGGTATCCGGACGTCAGCTCTCCAACCGTTCGTGGGGTCTTAGCTGTGGACATGCTTCACTCCGTAAGGAACTCCGTGACGACTTCAAGGAAGCGATCCAGCTGGTCATGGTGCACCCAGTGGCCGGCGTCCTCAATGGTGACCGCCCGATAGCTGGCGATCGCAGCCGCGCGCCCTGACTTCTCCGGGTCCGGCGCCCATGACTCCGATCCCTTGATAAGGAGCACCGGCGCCCTGATGCGAGACCAGATGTCCTGGGCGTCCTCCAGGTTGAACTCGTACGGGGAGCGGATCCGCACGTAGTTGTCGAACTTCCAGGAGAGCGTGTCGTCATCGTTAGGGCGCGTGCCGTGGAGGGTCAGGTAGTGGGCCATCTCCGGCGTCAGGTGAGGGTTCGCCTCCAGCATCCGGCGCGTCGCGTCCTCCACGGAGGCGTACCGCCGGGGCTCTCTGCGCTCCATCTCGTGCATGTGGTCTATCCACTCGCGCATGCGAATGTGCGCCGGCCGGTGCTCCAGCGTGGGCGGGCCCAGCCCCTCGATCGCCACCACCTTGAGGACGCGCTCCGGGTAAGTCCCCGCGTATTGAAGGGCCACGGCGCCCCCCAGCGAGTGGCCTATGATCGTCAGTGGCCCGTCGCCGAGGCTCGCCACCAGCGTCGCCGTGTCCAGTACGAACTCCGGCAGGCTGTACATGCCACCCAGCGCCCAGCCGCTGTCGCCGTGGCCGCGCAGGTCAGGCGCGTAGACCGTGTAGCGGTCCTGCAGCGCCAGGGCCGTCCGGTCCCAGTTGCGGCTGTGGTCCCGCCCGCCGTGGATCAGGACGAGCGGTGGCCTGCCCTGGTTTCCCCAGGCTACGTAGTGCAGCCTCAGTCGCTGCGAGTAGTAGTAACGGGACTCCGGCTCGCTCACCCGCCCTGGCTCCGCAGCTGGTACAGGGATCCGTATATCCCTACGTCGCTTCCCGGGATTACGAATGCACCGCAGAGCTTCTCGTAGTAGCGCTGCGGCCCGACGCCGCCGATGATCGCGTAGGCGTAGCCCATCTCACGCATCGACTCAAGGCAACGGAAGAGCAGCGCCCCGCCGGCGCCCCGCCCGCGCTCGTCCGGCTGCACGCCCGTCGGCCCGAAGAATCCGCGGCGCGTGCACTCGTATGCCCCGAACCCGACGATGCGTCCCTCTTTCTCTGCCATAAACGCCGTAATCGGCGACTGCCGGTACGCCAGGTCGGCCTCCACAGCCCACAGCTCGCCGAACGTCTCCTCCACAAACCGGCGGTAGCGGGCGTGGTCCCAGGGGTCGGCCCGCCGGACGGTGACGCCCATGGAGGCCGCGCGCTGGTAGTAGGGCGAGGCGTCAGGGAGGTCGTACAGGCGGACCAGCATATCCGGCATCGCGCGGCTATAATAGCAAAAACCCCCCTCTACCGGCAGGCGGCCGGCGCACGGGGGCCTTCGCAAATGGCCCGACTGAAGCTGCACGTCACACCCGGCGCCCGAGAAGATCGTATCGCGGGCTGGCAGGGTGATTCGCTTCGCGTCAGGGTACGCGCGCGGCCAGAAAAGGGTCTGGCCAACGAAGCGGCCCTGCGGCTGCTTGCCGGCCGCCTCAACCTGCCGCGCTCCCGCCTCGACCTCGTACGGGGCGCTACCTCTCGCGACAAGCTGATCGAGGTGGAGGGCCTCAGCGAAGATGAGCTGCGAGCGCGGCTGGGCCGAACGCCTCAGTGACCTCCGCCGCCGGGTGTACGATGACTACGGGCACGGGACCCTCGATCACGTCATCGGCCACGCTGCCCAGCGTCCACCTCCCGGTGGAGTAGCGACTGCGAGACGCCATCACCATCAGGTCCGGCCTGATCTGATTCAGGAATTCCACAATCGCCTTCGCCGCAGGTCCACGCTCTACCACGGCGGATGTGATCACGTCCGAGTGCGCCGTCCTGAACTGCTTCAAGTAGCTGCGCGCGCTCTTCACCATACGCCGGTCCAGCTCCGGCGGGTACGCCTCCGGTATCCCGATCTCCACGCCCGAGACGATCGGCGGCACTACCCGCAGCAAAGTGATCTGCGCCCCCATCGCCCGCGCGATCTCAACCGCCACGCCGACGGCTGACTCCGATTCTCGGCTGCCGTCCAGTGGCAGCACCAGGGAGCGGACGCCAACCGGTCCGGAGGGCGGGTTCTGCAGAATCGCTGGCCCGATGACCAGGACGGGCACCGTCGAGCCTCGCAGCACCTTGTCCGCGACGCTGCCGCGCCTGCGCTCGGTGGCGCCCCGGCGGCCGTGACTGGCCATGACGACAAAGTCCGCGTCCAGCTCGGCGGCGGCCAGCATTATCTCGAACGCCGGGTGACCGGCCCGCACCTCGCAGGAGGGGAAGCAGTCCTCCAGCGCTGCGGCGATGTTCGTCAGGTACGTGCGGAAGTAGCGCATCCCCTGATCTCGCAGCACATGCGCGTGCGCCTCACCCACGGTTTCCAGCTCCTCGGGCAGCACCTCCCAGACGGACAGGAGGCTCAGCTCGCAGCCAGTCCCGACCGCCAGCGCCTTCGCGTAAGGGATAGCGGTTTCAGACAGCGGTGAGCCGTCCAGCGGGACGAGTATTCTTCTCATCTGCCTACCCCCCGTTAGAACTTCGTCCAGTGGTACCAACGACCGAGTGGCATCGCCATCAGCACAACGTCATGATGGTGGCCCAGCGGGTCTACAGCGCCTCCTTCGATGGTGGCAACGCGCAGGAATCCCAGCCACTCCGCCGCCCTGATCGCTTCCTGCTCCTTGTCGGCTACCAGCTCGAACATCACCTTCTCGAGTCCCGCGTCGTCGGCGATGTCGCACAACTCGCGGATGAGCGCCGTGCCCAGGCCGTGGTCACGGTACTCCGGGGCGACGACCACGCGAATCTCTCCGGTGTGACTGCGGGAGTTCCCCCGCCGCCGGATCAGCACCGCATCCGCCACGATCCGCGATCCGTCCAGCGCCAGCAGCGCCAGCGCGCGCCGGAAGTCCCGCTCCCTCACCCAACGGTGAACCACATCGGGCGCGGTCACGTCCTCCTTGAGGAAGAACCGCTCCTCCTCCGGGATGTGAAGGAAGAACTCGAGCAGCGCCTGCTCATCGCCATCTTCGGGAGGCCGCACAAGCACACGGTTGCAATCGCGAAGTCCAACCTCTTTTGGAAAAGCCCCGATCGTCTGAGTCACTGTGCTCATATCGACGTCCCCTGCAAGATGCTTACTGGGTTGCCGCTTCGCCATGCGTCGCTCCTGTTGGCCAGGTGACCTTCGTCTCGTCGTCCAGCTTTCCGGGCCGTACCAGGAGCACGGGCCGCACACCGGCGTACAGCACGCGCCCCGCTACGCTGCCGAAGATGACAGTCCGGAGACCCGTGCGCCCGTGCGTCGCCATGACGATGAGGTCTATCTCCGGCCTTCGCGCGTAGGAGACAATTCGCTCGGCCGGGTTACCGAACTGCACGATCGTGTTGACCTCAACCCCCAGCTTCCGCAGGGGCTCCGCCTTCTGCTCCAGGTAAGCCGCCAGCTCGTTGTCCCTTCGCTGCAGCGCCTGCGTCTTCGTCTCCACGTACTTGGGCGCGGCACTGGCGAACCGCACAGCGGGGGCGGACAGGCTAAGGAAGATGAACGGCTGCACGGTCTCCGTCGGCTCCTCGATGGTGGCTGAGGGCACCTCGCCCACCACGAGAAGCGTCACCACCGCTTTGGTGCCGGCGATCAGGTCGGCGACGACTGGCAGCACGGCCTCCGATAGCGGCGAGCCGTCCAGTGTGACCAGAACACCTCTGTACATCGCCTTCCCTCCCTTCTTGGCTCCATAGTCAGCGTATGACAAGTGGGGTTCGCGCCCTAGGGACGAGCATACCGAGGGAAGGGGGCCGTTCGGCCCTTTCACCGATCGGCCCTATGCTATAATCTGACTGGAGAGAGGTTGGAAGAGACGGCCGGCGCCCGCTTGTCAAAGGAGCCTCGATGACCTCTGCAAGAGGAGGCGGGCAGCCCCAGGCAGCGGTGGTTACTGCGGAACGGGCGCCGGCGCTCATCTGAAGCGTGGTGCTCTGCGCCACGCTTCTTCTAGTCGTCGCGCTGATCGGAGGAGTTTGCGATGATCAGGACGGTTCTGGTCCCCCTGGACGGCTCCAAGGCGGCGGAGGCGGTGATCCCCTACGTAGAGCTCATAGCCTCCCGCACCGGTGCGGCGGTTCACCTCCTCACCGTGGTCCATGACGAGAATGGCGCGACGAAGGCCGCTGACGCCCGCGCCTACCTCGAGGAGCGGGCGGCCGCCCTGCGCCCCATCTCCGGATCGATGAGCGTGAAGTCCGGCGACGAGGCGCAGGTCATCCTGGCCGAGGCGGATGCAGGCGACGCCAATCTCATCGCTATGAGCACTCACGGCCGCTCCGGCCTGATGCGCTGGGTTTTGGGCAGCGTCGCCACCAAAGTGCTACACGCCGCCTCCCGCCCCCTGCTCCTCGTACGAGCCCGTGACCGGACGGACGGTCCGCCGGCGGTTGTCGACCGGATCCTCGTCCCGCTGGACGGGTCACAGGTGTCCTTATCCATCCTCCCCTATGTGGAGGAGCTAGCGGAGGCGCTCGGCGCCGACATCGTCCTCTTCAACGCCGTACTTCCCCTGGACATCTACCCCGGCACGGAGATGACCCCGGTTCGCGTCGGCACTATCATCGATGACCTGCTGGCGCAAGGACAGTCGTTCCTGGCGGAGGTTGCCAAGGAGATCGAAGGCCGCGGCAAGGTGAAGGCCCGGAGCGTCGTCACGATAGGCTTTCCGGTCGACGAGGTGGTGCGGGTGGCGGCGGAGGTCAACGCTGGACTCATCGCTCTGGCCACGCACGGCCGCTCCGGCGTCAACCGCTGGGTCATGGGCAGTGTCGCCGATGGCGTCGTCCGCCGCTCTTCGCTGCCCTGCTTGCTGGTGCGGCCGCAGGAGGCTGCGGGGGAGGACAGCTAGTGGGAGGAGGGTCCTACCGCCTTCTGCGCGTCTTCGGCATCGACATCCTCGTCCACTGGAGCTGGTTCGGTATCTTCGCCCTCCTCACCTGGTGGCTTGCCACGGGTTTCTTCCACGACGAGTACGGAGACTGGACAGCCGGACAGCGCTGGGCGTCCGCGGTTGCCGCGGCGCTCATCTTCTTCGCCTCTATCCTCCTGCATGAGCTGGCTCATTCGCTCGTGGCGAAGCGCGAAGGGCTGCCCGTCACCAGCATTACGCTGTTCATCTTCGGGGGCGTGTCGGCACTGGGCGGGGAGCCGTCCACACCCGGCCAAGAGTTCCGCGTCGCCATAGTCGGCCCGCTCGTGAGCTTTGTGCTGGCGGCCGCATTCGCGGCCGCGGCGGTCGCCGGCCACTTCAGTGGAGTGGGACGCGAACCGCCGGCGGCCATCGCCCTCTACCTGGCGATCATCAACTTCGCGGTCGGCGTGTTCAACATGATGCCCGGATACCCGCTGGACGGTGGCAGGGTGCTTCGCGCCGCGCTGTGGGCGCGAGGACGGAACCTGCTCGTGGCGACCCGGCGGGCTTCGCTAGCGGGCACCTTCCTCGCCTTCGGCCTGATCGCCCTCGGCGTGGTCTCCATCCTGGGGGGAAACTTCGTCGGCGGCGCCTGGTTCATCGTTATCGGCTGGTTCCTGCGCAACGTCTCCGAAGCGTCCTACCAGCAGCTCTTGTTCCGCAGCACCCTGGAAGGAACGGCAGTCGGCGAGCTGGTGAACCGAGAGTTCAAGGCCGCGCCGCCTGACATGGACCTGGACACGCTGGTGCAGGAGTTAATGCTCGCCTTCGGTCTGCGCTGCGTCCCAATCGTCGCCGGCGAGGAGCTCCTGGGCCTGCTCACCATACAGGACCTGCGACGGGTGCCCAAGGAGGAGTGGGCGACCACCTCTGTCTTCAAGGCGATGACCCCGCGCGAGAAGCTGTACACCGTGGACGTCCGTGAGGACGTCACGGAGGCGATGCAGATAATGGCGCGAGAGAACGTCCACCAGCTCCCCGTCATGGAGGCGGGCCTCTTCATCGGATTCATCACCCGGGCGGACGTGCTGAGGCTGATGCAGCTCCGCAGCGAGCTGGGACCGGCGGGCAGCGCCCGCGCCCCCTGAGGCGCGGCTCGGACCCAGACCCGGATCCTTGCCCCGCGCTATAATTGTCGTGGATGGCGTGGAATAACAGGAACCTCCTAAACCTCGGCACCTTGCGGCTGCTGGCGATAGTAGCGCCCGTGGCGTTCGCCCTTGCCCTCGGCCTGACCACCGATCTCTTCCTGAACGATGCGCTGCCAGGGCTGTGGCCGGAGATCGTCGCGACCTTCATTGTCGCCGTTGGCGCCGTCATCTTCTCGTCATTCATCTTCTGGCTCCTGCACGGTGTCTACGGCCGCATCGACGAGCAGAACCGGGAGCTGGAGCGCAGCGCCCGCGAGCTGCGAGAGCTGAGCGAGCTGGAGAGGTCACGCGCCGAAGAGTGGAAAACGCTGTTCGAGCTGGGGGAGGAGGTCACAGCTTCCCCCGACATGCAGGGACTCCTGAACTCCATCGTGGTCCGAGCGAAGGACCTGCTGGATACGGACGTGGCGGCGCTCATGCTCCTATCGCCGGACGGGAGCGAGCTGGATATGGCCGCTGAATCCGGCCTTCAGACCCGCGCTATGCGAACGCTGACGCTAATCCGCGACCGCGGCCTTCAGGGTCTTGCCCTGGAGACCGGCGCCCCCGTGATGGTGATGGACTACCAGTCCGATGAGCGGCTGAAAGATAGGCCGGCCCGGCTCGTCAAGGAGGAGGGGCTCGTCTCTCTGATAGCGGTTCCCTTCTCCGGGAAGGGAAAGGTGCTGGGGACGCTGACGGTGGGTAACCGCAAGCGAACGGGGTTCACAGACCACCAGGCCGAGCTGCTGCGGACCTTCGCGCACTGGACGGCCGTCGTCGTCGAGACTAGCAGCCTTTACGAGCAGTTGCGCAGCCTGGCCCTCCTGGAGGAGAGGGAGCGCATCGGCATGGACCTACACGACGGCGCTATCCAGTCGATATACGCCGTAGTGCTCCGGCTGGAGGACTGCGCCGAGCGTCTGCGCGAGCGGCCCGAGGAGGTGGCGGCGGACCTTGAGAAGGCGATGGACGACCTCAACAAGGTGATCCAGGATATCAGGAGCTACATCTTCGATCTGCGCCCGGATGTGCGCCAGGGAGACATCAAGTCTGCCCTTCAGGACCTCGTACAGGGCGTCCGCGTCAACGCCCTCATCGACACCGAGCTGACGCTCGAAGGCGACCTCAACGGCGCTCTTACGGAGGACGAGGCCACGTCGCTCTTCCGCATCGCCCAGGAGGCGCTGAGCAACGTCACCCGGCACGCCCAGGCGTCCTCTCTCCGCGTGAAGCTGAGGACGGCCCCCCATTCGGTGCGGCTGGAGATCGCCGACGATGGCGTTGGCTTCGACCCGCACGCCGAACGCCCCACCGACCGGCGTGGCCTCCGCAACATGGAGGAGCGCGCCCGCGGCCTGGGCGCCAGCCTCTCCGTGGAGAGCGTGCCCGGACGCGGGACCCAGGTGAGGCTCGAACTACCCCTACGCGACGTGCGAGAATAGACCTATGTCCGGGGCCACCGTCAGCATCCTCATCGTCGACGACCACGAGGTCGTTCGCATGGGCCTGCGCACGCTCCTCGAGCGGCGGCCCGGCTTCGCCGTCGTCGGCGAGGCCGGCACCGCCCAGGACGCGGTCCGAGTCGCCCGTCAGGCCCAGCCCGATGTGGTCATCATGGACATCCGTCTGCCCGATGGCAACGGCGTCGAGGCCTGCCGGGAGATACGTGAGGAACGCCCCGAGACCAAAGTCATCATGCTCACGTCCTATGCCGACGATGAGGCGCTCTTCGGCTCGATAATGGCAGGCGCGTCCGGCTATCTGCTCAAGCAGACGCGCGGCCAGAGCCTGGCTGACGCCATCGATAAAGTGGCCAAGGGCGAATCTCTCCTCGACCCGGCCGTCACGAATAGGGTGTTGGAGCGGATGCGCAACCTCGCGAGCGGTGAGGGCGACGAGCTGTCCTCGCTATCGCCACAGGAGCGCAAGATACTCACGGCGATCTCGGAGGGCAAGACCAACAAGGAGATCGCCCAGGAGGTGTTCCTGAGCGATAAGACAGTGAAGAACTACGTCTCCAGCATCTTGAGCAAGCTCAACCTGCGCCGCCGCTCGGAGGCCGCCGCCTTCATCGCGGAGCGCAAGGCCCGCCGCCTGGACTGACGGCGGAACCTCCCCGGCTGGTTAGAGGTTCACGCTGCTCTTTCGGCGGAGCCCGCCTTCTCTCGCTCCACTATCCCTGTGAGGCGAAGCGCATCCTCCTCTTCCCGGGTGTTGAGGACATAGCCGCACTGGATGCAGGCCACGTACGCCCCGAAGAAGTCGCTCTCTTCGTGCAGGTCACCGCGGCAGCGGGGGCAGGCTTTCAGCCAGTACATCTGCGTCACTCCTTCCTCGTTCGCCTTCCTCCAGACACACAATAGCGATGACGTCCATAAGGCCCACCGTCCATCCGGCCCGATGTGGCCGGGCCCAACGGCCCGTTCCCGCCGTGACCCGCTCCGCCACTACGCCTTCGTCGCCGGTCGTCCAATTCGCGTGTACATCGATTCTTAACCGGCCGTTGCTCCGCATGTGGTTAATCGAATCGAACCGCCGTGTTATCGTGAAGCGAGGGAAGCGGAACGATTCATTGAGGAGGTTCAGAGTGTCTTCAGCTCGCAAAATGTTCGCGGCGATCCTCGTCGGCGGCGCGCTCGCCCTGAGCACGGTGGCCGGCGCCATGGCGCACGACCCGGGGAACGACAACCCGGACTTCCCGCCCGGTCAGTTTCTACCTCAGGGCCCCAAGCTCATCGCCTGTGAGAACCAGGGCGGCGCTCTGAACCCCAGCGGTCAGGGCGTGTTCAACGCCATCGATCGGCACGCCGAGAATGGGACGCGGCCCGTCCAGGGCACGCCGCCCATCCACTGCCCCGACGGCGACGTCGTCGAAGACTAAACCGTATTCCGCAAGCGTCGGCATTACGGCCCGCACGTTCGTGCGGGCCGTACTTTTTCCCATACATCGGGAGCACCGCACGGGAATCGCCTCCTTCCCCGCCCTCCCGGCCCGTGGTACACTCCCTCGTTGACGCCCCCGCTGTGGGCGATTGGGAGGGAGTATGCCGGCCGAAAGCTACTGGCCGCTCAAGAAATACGAGGAGATCTACCGCAGATCTCTGGATGACCCGGAGGCGTTCTGGGCGGATGAGGCCCACAAGCTGGAGTGGTTTCGTCCCTGGGACAAGGTTCTGGAGTGGGACCCACCGTTCGCCCGCTGGTTCGTCGGCGGCCTTCTCAACGCCTCCTACCTCTGCGTGGACCGCCACGTGCGCTCCTGGCGCAAGAGCAAAGTGGCGATCTACTGGGAGGGAGAGCCGGGGGACTCCCGCGTCCTCAGCTACTCCACCCTCTACCGCGAGGTCAACCGCTACGCCTCTGTCCTGAAGCGGCTCGGCATCGGCAAGGGGGACGCGGTGGCGCTCTACCTGCCGATGGTGCCGGAGTTGCCCATCTTCATGCTCGCCTGCGCCCGCATCGGCGCCGTCCACACCGTCGTCTTCTCGGGCTTCAGCGCTCAGGCCCTCGCCGACCGCATGAACGACGTCGGCGCCAGGCTCCTCGTCACCGCCGACGGCGGCTACCGCCGCGGCCGAGTCCTGGGCCTGAAGGCGATCGCCGACGATGCCATGGCCCTCGCACCCTGCGTCGAGAAGTCGATCCTCGTGCGCCGGACCGGCGCCGAAGTCCCGATGCGCGAGGGGCGCGACTTCCTCCTGGACGACCTGCTGACAGACGCGGAGCTCCGTGTCGAACCCGAGCCGCTGGAGGCGACCCACCCCCTCTACATCCTCTACACCTCCGGTACCACCGGCAAGCCCAAGGGCATCGTCCACTCCACCGGCGGCTACCTCGTCTTCAACCACTCAACCTACCGCTGGGTGTTCGACATCCGCGACGACTCCGTCTACTGGTGCACCGCAGACGTCGGCTGGGTGACCGGCCACAGCTCCATCGTCTACGCCCCGCTCATGCACGGCGCCTCCCTGGTGATGTACGAAGGCGCCCCGGACTTCCCCCAGCTCGACCGCTGGTGGGACATCATAGAGAAGTACGGCGTTACCGTCCTCTACACCTCGCCGACGGCGATCCGCATGTTCATGGGTCACGGCGAGCAGTGGCCCGCCCGCCACGATCTCTCGAGCCTGGAGCTGCTCGGCAGCGTCGGCGAGCCGATCAACCCGGAGGCCTGGCACTGGTATTACAAGCACATCGGCGGCGAGCGCTGTCCCATCGTGGACACCTGGTGGCAAACGGAGACCGGCGGCTTCATGATCTCCCCCGCGCCGGGCATCCAGCCGCTGCCGCTCAAGCCGGGCTCCGTCGCCTTCCCCCTGCCCGGCGTCGACCCGGCCGTAGTGGATGACGACGGCAAGGAGCTCCCACCGGGCGAGAAGGGGGTGCTTGCCATCCGCCGCCCCTGGCCGGGGATGCTCATGGGCATCCACAACAACCCGGAGCGCTACCGTCAGGCCTACTGGACCCGCTTCCCCGGCCTCTACTACACCGGCGACTACGCCATCCGCGATGAGGACGGCTACTTCTGGATGCTGGGCCGCGCGGACGAGGTGCTCAAGGTAGCCGGCCACCGGTTGGGCACGCTGGAGCTGGAGAACGCCGCCGTTTCCCACCCGGCCGTCGCCGAGGCCGCCGCCGCCGGCGTCAGCGACCCTGTGAAGGGAGAGACGATCGTGCTGTTCGCCATCCTCGGCGAAGGCCACGAACCGACCGAGCAGCTCAAGCACGACCTGAAGGCGCACATGCGACAGATCATGGGCGCGATAGCGACGCCGCAGGACATCTACTTCGTGACCCGCCTGCCGAAAACGCGCTCCGGCAAGATCATGCGGCGCGTCCTCGCCGCCATCGCCTCTGGGGCGGATGTGGGCGACATCTCCACCCTCGAGGACGAGGCCTCCGTGGACGAGGTGCGCCACGCCTACGAGGAGCTGAGGAAGGCCGTCTAGCCCCTGCGCCACTGCCGCCCAGATGCTAGAATGTGCGCCGAGGCGCCGGCCACATTAAGGGGTGAGGCATGATCGAGGCGAGACTGCTCTTCGGCGACGGAACGGTTGACGTCCAGCTCCCCGACCACGCGCAGGTCGTCGGCGGAGGGGACGGCACCGCCAGCGGGCCCCGGCTGGAGCCGGCGGCGGACCAGGAGGCGGCCGTGCGTGAGGCGCTTTCGCGGCCGCTGGGCCTTCCGCGCGTGGGCGAGACGGTGGAGCCCGGCGATTCCGTCCTCATCGCCTTCGACGACCCCACGGTACCCTCGTTCGGCCCCGTACGCCGGCTCGCGATCGAGGCGATTCTGGAGGAGCTCGCCGCCGCCGGCGTCGCCGAGGAGAACGTCAACCTGGTCTGCGCCAACGCCCTCCACCGCAAGTGGACGGATGCCGAGCTGACCTCGATCCTCGGCCCGGACCTCGTCCGCCGCTTCGGCGACCGTCTCACCTGCCACGACGCGGAGGACGCCGGCAACCTCACCTATCTGGGCACCACTCCCAGCGGCTACGACGTCGAAATCCACCGCCTCGCTGCCGAGTCGGACCTTACGGTTTATGTCAACGCCGCGGTTCACCTGGGCTTCAGCGGGGGCTGGAAGTCCGTCTGCGTGGGGCTCTCCACCTGGCGCTCCATCCGCTGGACCCACACGCCTGACGGCATGTCGATGTCCGTGCGGGAGAACCGCATGCACACCGTCCTCGACGAGATGGGCGCGGTCGTGGCAGCGAACCTGAAGCGGCCCGTGTTCAAGGTCGAGACCGTCCTCGCCAACCCGGCGACGATCGGCCGCGTCTGGGCGGGCGGCGTCGCCGAGTGCCGCGCCGCAGCCGTCGAGATGCAGGCCTCGCTGCACAAGCCCAGGCGCAGCGAGGCCGAGCCGGCGGACGTCGTCATCTACGGCGTGCCCGCCTGGAGCCCTTACGCCACCTTCGCCCGCATGAACCCCCTGCTCACCCTGGTCTCCTCCGGCCTGGGCTACCTCGGCGGCTACATCGAGGCGCTGGGAAAGCCCGGCTGCTCCGTCATCATGGCGACCCCCTGCCCCAACGATTGGGACCTTGAGCACCACCCCGCCCACGCCGACGTCTGGGAGCGCGTCCTGCCGCAGTCTCGCGACCCCTACGAGATCAGCGCACGCTTCGGCGAGGAGTACGCCAACCACCCCGCCTTCATCGAGCGTTACCGCTTCGGCGTCGCCTACCACCCGATACACGCCATCCTGGCCACTCATCCCCTGAAACGGCTCAGGCATGCCGGGCGCGTGTTCGTCGCCGGAGCGCAGGACCCGGCCGTGCCGCGCCACGTCGGCTTCACGCCCACGGCCACCGTCGAGGAGGCGCTGGCGGAGGCGGAGCGCATCCACGGCCGCGACTGCTCCATCGTCTGCATCCGCCACTTCGCCGGCTGGTAGCGGCGGTCCGGATTGCCCAGGAGCGCCCTCGACCAAAGGCTGGCTCGTCTGGAGAAAGACGGCTTCGTGGCCAGGCTTTACAGCCGCGACGCCTCCCTCTGGTCCGCCGACGCCGCCACCCAGGTCGCTATCAGGGACCGCCTCGGCTGGCTCACCATCCTCGGGAAGATGGCGGGGACGGTCGGAGAGCTTTGCGCCTTCGCCGCCGAAGTGCGCGACGGCGGCTTCCGCGATCTGGTCCTCCTGGGGATGGGCGGTTCCAGCCTCGCCCCCCGCGTGCTCGCCGAGACCCTCGGCGTCGCGCCCGGCTGGCCGCGCCTGACCGTACTCGACACCACTGACCCGGCCACGGTCCTCGCCCTGGAGCGCAGGCTGGACCTCTCGCGCACGCTCTTTATCGTCGCCAGCAAGTCCGGTACAACAATCGAGGTGCTGTCGCTGTTCGGCTACTTCTGGGAGCGCCTGCGGGCGGTCAAGGCCGGCTTAGAGGGTGAGAACTTCATCGCCATCACCGATGAGGGCACGCGCCTCCAGGCTCTGGCCAGCGAACACCGGTTCCGGCGCGTCTTCATCAACCCATCCGGCGTCGGCGGCCGGTTCTCAGCGCTGTCCCACTTCGGGATGGTGCCCGTGGCGCTCATCGGGGCCGATGTCCGGCTCCTGCTGCGCCGGGCGGCGGCGATGGCCGAGATCTGCGCGTCAGGCGCGGCGCCCGTCGATAACCCCGGCGTCTGGCTCGGCGCAACCCTCGGCGAGCTGGCGCTCGCCGGCCGCGACAAGCTCACGCTCCTGCCCTCGCCTGCCCTGGCCGCCTTCGGCGCCTGGGCTGAGCAGCTCATTGCGGAGAGCACTGGCAAGGATCGGAAGGGGATCCTGCCCGTAGACGGCGAGCCGCCTGCCGCGCCCGACGTCTACGCGGACGACCGCCTCTTCGTTCAGCTGCGGTTGGGGGATGACGTCTCCAGCGACGGCGCGCTGGAAGCGCTGCGGCGCGCCCGCCATCCGGTCGTCTCCCTCCGGGTTGCGGACCCCTACGGCCTCGGCGCGGAGTTCTACCGCTGGGAGGTGGCCACCGCCACGGCCGGCGCCATCCTTGGCGTCAATCCGTTCGACGAACCCAACGTTGCCGAGAGCAAGGCGAACACCGAGGAGCTTCTCGATATCTACCGCGCCGAAGGGGCGCTGTCTGAACAGGCGCCGGCCTTCAACGAGGACGGTGTCGCCGTCTTCGCCGAAGACCCGCCCGGCGGTCTCGCGGAAGCGCTGGCTGCTCTGGTCCGGCGGGTGCGGCCCGGCGGCTACCTGGCGCTGGCGGCCTACCTGCCGGAGACGCCGGCGGTGCGCGCGGCGCTCCAGTCGATGCGCCTGACCCTCCGCGATGCGACGAAGGCGGCGACGACGCTGGGGTTCGGCCCCCGATACCTGCACTCGACCGGCCAGCTCCACAAAGGCGGCCGCGACAACGGCGTCTTCCTGATGTTCACCGCCGACGACGCCGAAGACGCCGCGATCCCGGGCCGGCCGTACACCTTCGGGGTGCTGAAGCGCGCGCAGGCGCTGGGCGACCTCGAGGCGCTCCGGAGGCGTCGGCGGCCCGTCCTTCACCTTCACCTGCCGGCTGACATCGAAGCCGGCCTGGCACGCGTGGCCGGCGCGCTGACCGCGGCGGTGCGGGCGGGAACGGGGTAACGGCCGGCAACCGTGTGGACGGCGGCCGCTCTCACTCGGACCTGCGGCGGGCCAGCTCCTCGAGGACGAACGGGTTCGTCTGCCGTTCGATCCCGATCTTCGTCTCCTGCATGTGGCCGGGCAGCACGATCGTCTCGTCCGGCAGGGCCAGCAGGCGGTCCACGATGCTCGACATCTCCTGCGCGTAGTCCCCGCCCGGCAGGTCCGTCCGCCCGATGGAGCCGCGGAATAGCGTATCGCCGCTGAACAGCAGCCCATCGCCGTAGAAGGAGAGGCTTCCCGGCGTGTGGCCGGGCGTGTGGAGCACCGTAAGCTTGACCCCCTCGACCTCCACTTCGTCGCCGTCCTCCAGCAGGTGGTCGGGCGCCGGCGGCGGCTCCACCGGCCGGCCCAGGAGGCTCGCGGCCGCCCCGGCGGCGCCCTGTATGATCTCTAGCTCTCGCGCGTGGAGGAGGAGCTTCGCCCCGGTCGCCTCCTGGACGCCGCGAATGCCGAGAATGTGGTCGATGTGGCCGTGGGAGTTCGCGATCAGTTTGATGTTCAGCCCCATGTCCTTGGCCAGCGCCAAGATCTCCTCCGGCTGGTCGCCGGGATCGATCACTATCGCTTCCCTCGTCCGCCGCGAGCCGATGATCCAGCAGTTCTCCGCGAACACGCCCACCACTATCCCCCGCACCATCAGCTCGCTCACCTGCGGTTCCGGCATCTGTACCTCCTGACGCGATAGTAGCATACGGCGGAGGGGACGCCGTGTCGGGGAATGCCCCACGTAAGGTCAGGGGTCGTGCCTGATTGACGCCCGCTGTGTGGATATAGAATGCTCGTGCAGGACAGTCGGCCGTTTGACGGACTATGGCCGCTACTCTAAAGTAGCGATGACTCGCGTCGCCCGGAAAGGAGCGCACGTATGGAGCTAAAGGAAGTCCTGGGCCGCAGACGCTCAATCCGCTTCTTCCTTCCCTTCCGGCCCGTGGAGCGCGCCAAGATACAGAAGATGCTGGAGGCGGCGCGCAGGTCGAGCTGCGTCGGCAACGTGAACTCAGCGCGGGCTGTGGTGATCTGGAAGGAACAGGCCTCCGAGCAGCTCATCAAGGCCATCACGCCTCTCCTCGGCTACCAGCAGATGCAGACCGCTCCTTGCTTCATCCTCTGGTACCACGACAAGAACGCCTACGAGATCAACAAGTGGGTCCAGGACATGAAGAACCTGGCCGACATGCGCCGCATCGGCACGGACGCCGAGGAGACCAAGAAGCTCATCGACCGCACCCTTAAAGTGGTGTTCACGCCGCTGTGGCAGCAGCAGGCGGAGGCGCCGCTGGCCTTCATGGACCTCGGCCTCGCCGTCTGCCAGGCCCTGCTCGTCGCCTACGACGAAGGCCTCGGCGTTTGCTGTATGGCCAGCCCGCGGATCGAGCAGATGGGCACGCTGCTGAACCTCCCGGAGAGCGCCGTCCCCGTCTGCCTGATGGCGGTCGGCTATCCGGCGGAGTCCTGGGAGGCCGGCGGCCAGACAAAGAAGGCCCCCTTCGATGATCTCTTCTCCGAGATGCAGTACGGGAAGCCGTTCAAGACCGATTCCGCTGTATGGGACGAGCTCCGGCAGGCGAAGATGCTCCAGCAGGAGGCCCCCCTCCCCTGGCGGGACGCCGAGCTGAAGTACCTCATGCGGGCCCTCGGACTGGAAGAGCGTATAACCGCCTTCCCAATCCCTGGGACGCAGGAGTAGGAAACGGTGGAAGTCCTCGCGGCCGGCACCGGCGAGTACCGCGCACCGGACCCCGACGGGTTTCGGGAATACGTGCGCGCACACAAGGAGCGGCGGCTGGTCAGCAAGCTGATGAGCGAGCAGGAGGCCGTGTCGCGCTTCGTGGCGGACGGGGACTACCTGGCCTTCGATCAGAACATCGCCGTGCGCGGGCCCACCTCGCTGATGCGGGAGATCATCCGCCAGCGCCGGAAGGACATGTGGATCGCCGCCAAGTTCACCTGGACCGACGCCAGCCTGCTGGTCGCCGGCGGCTGCGTCAGCAAGATCGACGTGGGCTGGATGGCCGCCGGCCGCACCATCAACCAGGCGGTGCGCGAAGGTAGGCTGAAGCTCATCGAGTGGAGCAACGGCGCCCTCGCCTACAGGCACCTGGCCGGCTCCCTCGGCGTCCACTTCCTGCCGATGCGCTACCTCGGCGGGACGGACACGTTCACCCAGTCGGGCGCCAAGATGATCGAGGAGCCGTTCACGGGGCAGCCGGTTTGCCTGGTGCCCGCCCTCTACCCCGACGTCGCCATCATCCACGTCCACCAGTGCGATATGTACGGCAACGCCCGCGTCATGGGCGCCGGTGTCGCGCCGATGGAGATCGCAATGTCGTCCCGCAAGGTCATCCTCTCTACGGAGGAGATCATCGACAACGAGGCGATCCGGCGCCAGCCCCAGCGCACCACCATCCCCTACTACTTCGTGGACGCGGTCGTCCACGCGCCCTTCGGCACTTACCCCGGGAGCACGCCCGGGCTCTACGGCGCCGACATCGAGCACTGGCTGGAGTGGGGCGCCGCCGAGATGCAGGGCAAGACCGGCGACTATCTGGACAAGTGGGTGCACGGCGTCTCCTCCCACCAGGAGATGCTGGACAAGCTGGTGGGATCGGAGAAGCTCGAGCGACTCCGCGAAGCGGAGACCGTCCGGGAGGGCTACTACGAATGAGCGAGCAGCTTAGCTTCACGGACATCGAGGCGAACATCTGCACCATCGCCGGCATGATCGAGGAGGACAAGCTCTACTTCGCGCAGATGGCCGGCGCCCCCCTTATGGCCATCCTCCTGGCCAAGCACTCCCGCACTCCCAACGTGGGTTACGTTGTGGAGGAGGGAGCGGTGGCGCCCAACCCGAGCTTTCCCCTACCCCGCATGATGCTCGGCGCCAGCCGCTCCCACTACCGCGCGGTCGCCTGGTACGGCATGAACGTGGTGGACGCCCACGCGGCGCTGGGGTTCATGGACTACGGCCTGCTGGCCTGCCTCCAGGTGGACCGGTTCGGAAACTTCAACTCCACGCACATCGGCGGCACCTACGAGCAGCCGGAGCGCCGCTTCGGCGGCGCGGGCGGCGCCAACGAGATCGCCTCCCAGTGCTGGCGCACGCTCCTCATGACCAAGCTGGAGAAGCGCAAGTTCGTCAACAAGCTGGACTTCATGTCCTCGCCCGGCTACCTGGACGGCACCCCCGGCGCCCGCGAGCGGGCGGGCCTCCCGGCCAACACCGGCCCCTTCAAGGTGATTACCCAGGAGGCGATGTTTGACTTCGACGAAGAGACGCGCCAGATGCGCCTCACCGCCATGATGCCCTGGACCAGCGTGGAGCAGGTGCTCAGCAAGATGGAGTTCGAACCCCTTATCGCCGACAAGATCGAACGCATGGAACCGCCCACGGACGAGGAGCTCAACGTCATCCGCACCCTTCTCGACCCCGGCGGCCTGGCCGTAAGCCGGGGCGAGTGGATCACCATCGACGCCGCCACGGGGCAGCGCGCCGCCTGAGCGCGCGAGGAGGCTGAAGATGCAGGAAGCGCCTGCCGAACGAAAACAGGTCCCGATGAAGGGGACCCGCCTGCGCCTGGGCGACTCGCCCGCTCTGCTGGGCAGCCGCTGTCCGGGCTGCGGCGAGCATTTCTACCCGCCGCGGTACGTATGCTTGAACTGCTACCACGAGGGGCTGGAGGAGGTAGCACTCTCCACCCGCGGTGAGCTGTACTCGTTCACCATCGCGCGGGTGGCGCTGCCCGGCACCCTGATGACCCCGCCCTACGTCATCGCGCAGGTGCGGCTGACGGAGGGGGTTCAGGTTGCCACCGTCCTCACCGACATCGACCCGGAGGCCGCCCGCATCGGCATGCCGCTGGAGCTGGTCGTCGAGAAGGCTAGCGTTGACAGCGAGGGCAACGACGTCATGACGTTCAAGTTCCGTCCGGCGAAGGAGGCCTAGCGATGGGCGAGCGAGTAGTGATTCTGGGCGTCGGCCTGCACCCGTTCGGCCGTCACCCGGAGAAGAGCGTCGGCGAGCTGGCGCGGGTGGCCGCCCTCGCCGCCCTGAAGGACGCCGGCGTCCAGTTCAAGGACGTCCAGGTAGGATTCTGCGGCCACGTCGTCCAGGGGGTCGGGACCGGCCTCCGCACCTTCGGCGAGGTGGGGCTGACCGGCATCCCCATCACGAACGTCGAGCTGGCCTGCGCCAGCAGCTCCCGCGCCGCCATGCTGGCCGCGGACGCGATCTCCGGCGGCATCTACGACCTCGCGATGGTGATCGGCGTCGAGAAGATGGAGCGCGGGCTCCTGAGTGGCGTCGGCGGCGCCGAGGGCGGCTACCAGGCCAAGATGGGGATCGCCCTCATGCCGGCCCTCTACGCCCTCATGGCCCAGCGCCACATGCACCTCTACGGCACCAAGCACGAGCACTTCGCCCAGGTGTCCGTCAAGTCCCACCGCAACGGCGCCCTCAACCCCAACGCCCAGTATCAGAAGGCGCTCACCCTGGAGGACGTCCTCAACTCCCGCATGATCGCCGACCCGATCACCCTCTACGAATGCTCTCCCACGACGGACGGCGCCTCTGCCGTCATCCTCGCCTCCGAGAAGCGGGCGAAGCAGTACACGAAGAGCCCCGTGTTCATGGACACCTGGGCCGGCGGCACGCCGCAGTACGTGCGTGGCGAGTCGGACTTCCTGGAGGGGCCGAACACCATGCTTGCGCAGCGCGTCTACGAGAAGGCGGGCATCGGCCCTGAGGACGTCGACGTCGTCCAGGTGCACGACGCTTTCAGTCCCGGCGAGGTGTTCCTGGTGGAGGAGCTGGGGTTCTGTCCCCACGGCGAGGGCGGCCCCTTCGTCTGGGAGGGGAACACCGAGATCAACGGCCGCCTCCCGATCAACACCGACGGCGGCCTCCTCTCGCGCGGCCATCCGATAGGCGCCACCGGTGGCGCTATGATCACCGAGCTTACGCTGCAGCTTCGCGGTCAGGCGGGGGCGCGGCAGGTGAAGGGGGCGAAGACGGCGCTCATGCACAACGCCGGCATCGGCGGCGTCAACGTGATCGCCTTCAAGACGTAGGCCGGCCAACCCGGCCCTCCTAGCCCGCATCAACCTCGTAGGCGGGGGTCTTCAGACCCCCGCGGGGGAAGGGACCGTGCCCCCTCGTACCGTCAGGCCGGCTAGCGCCCCTGGAACTGCGCGGGGCGCTTCTCCAGGAAGGCGCGCACGCCCTCCCGGAAGTCCTCCGTCTGGACCAGCGGCAGGAGCTGCAGGAAGACGTGGTGCACGTTCGCCTCGAACGTCTCCTCCAGCCCCAGGCGCATCATTCTCTTCGTCGCCTGCACGGCGAGCGGCGCGTTGGCCGCGATCTCGGCGGCGAGCTCCTTCGTGGCCGGCACGAGCTCGTCCGGCTCGACCACGCGGTTCACGAGCCCCATCTCCAGCGCCTCCGCGGCGCTCAGGGTCATCCCGCGGAAGGCGACCTCCGCCGCCTTCGCCCAGCCGATCAGCCGCGGCAGCAGCCAGCTGCCGCCGCTCTCCGGCAAGATCCCCCGCCGCGTGAACACCGCCGCCAGCTTCGCCTGCGAGGAGGCAACGCGGATATCGCAGCCGAGGGCGAGGTCCAGCCCGTAGCCGGCGGCGGCGCCGTTAAGGGCGCAGATGACTGGCTTGTCGGTGGTGTGCAGGACCACGGGCGGGCTGCCGGCCAGGTCGAAGCGGGCGAGCGCGAGGTTTGCGCCGTCGCCGCCGATGCCGGTGCCGGCGGCGGTATCCTTCAGGTCCAACCCGGCGCAGAAGCCGCGTCCTGCGCCCGTCAGCACTATCACCCGTACCTCGCGGTCAAGGTCCGACTCCCGGAGCGCCTTGCTCAGCGAAGCGAGCATGGGGCCGGTAATCGCGTTCAGCCGCTCAGGGCGGTTCAGCGTGATCGTGGCGACGCCAGCGCTCACGTCGTAGAGCAGATCGCTGTATTCGGGCATCGGGTCCTCCCTCGGGCAGCTTTCCCGCTGCCGGAGCGCTACGAGCCTGCCACGCGGCGCTTGTGGCCCGTCCAGTACGGCTCGCGCAGCTCCCGCTTCAGCACCTTCCCCGTCGGGTTTCTCGGCAGAGCCGCCACGAAATCGACCGAGCGCGGCCGCTCGTAGCCGCCCAGTTTGTCGCGGCAGAAGTCGATGATCTCCTCCTCCGTCGCCGTCATCCCCTCGCGCAACACGACTATCGCTTTCACCGTCTCGCCCCACTGCTCGTCCGGCACGCCGATCACGGCGGCGTCGGCTATAGACGGGTGCTTGAACAGCACCTCCTCAATTATCCTTGGGTAGATGTTCTCGCCGCCGGACACGATCATGTCCTTCACGCGGTCCTGGATGTAGATGTATCCCTCATCGTCCAGCACGCCGGCGTCCCCGGTGTGCATCCAGCCGCCCTTGAGCGCCTCCGCCGATTCGTCGGGCAGGTTCCAGTAGCCGCGCATCATCTGCGGCCCGCGGGCGATGATCTCACCGATCTGGCCGTTCGGCAGCCGGTTGTCATCATCGTCCACCACCCGGACCTCCGTCCCCGCCAGGGGCCGCCCGGCGGAGAGCAGCAGCTCCGGCTTCTCCCGCAGCGCTCGCTCGTGGTCCGGCGGGAGCAGATTGGAGATGACCGCGGTTGTCTCCGTCATCCCGTAGCCCTGGGCGAACTCGCATTTGAACACTTCCACCGCCCGCCGCAGCGTCTCCTCCGCGATAGGCGACGCGCCGTAGGTGATCCGCCGCAGGTTTCCGAAGTTGCGCTGGGCGATGTCCGGCACGAGCACCAGGCAGGCCTGGATCATCGCCGGCACCAGCGTCGTCTGCGTGACGTTCTCCTCGCTCAGCGCCCGCGCCACCTCAAGCGGGTTGAAGTCCTCCTGTATGTAGAGGCAGCCGCCCCAGTATATCGACATGAAGGCCGTCACGGCCGCCGCCGCGTGGTAGAGCGGCGCGACGATGAGCGTCCGCTCGCCGGGCTCCCCCTTCACCGTCAGCGATATCTGGCTCAGCTGCGCGCTGACCGCGCCGTGCGTAAGCACCGCGCCTTTGGGGTGGCCGGTGGTGCCACTGGTGTACATCTGGTACACGTCATCGTCGTCTGTGATGTGGCAGTCCGGCGCCGTGGCCGGCGCGGCGCCCGTCCAGCGCCGGTAGTCCTGCCAGCCTTCGGGCCCCTCAGCGTCGATAGCCACGAACTGCGAGACAGTCTTCAGGTCGTGCCGGAACCCGTCCGCCACGCCCGCGTATGCGGCCGAGGCGATCAGCATCTTGGCCTGGGCGTCGTTGATTATGTAGGCCCACTCCGGCGCCGCCAGCCGGTAGTTCAGCGGCACCGGCACGATGCCCGCCTTGGACGCGCCGTAGAAGACCAGCGCGTATTCGATACTGTTCTTCGAGAGCAACGCCAGCCGGTCGCCGGGGTTCAGGCCGGCGCTCAACAGCGCGTTGGCCAGCCTGTTGGCTTCAGCCGCCGCCTCGCCGTAGGTAATCTGCCGGTCGCCCAGCACGGCGAAGGCCGTGTCCGGGTGCTCCCGCGCCTGAAAGTCCAGGTAGTCGTGTAAGCGCATCGTCGGTCTCCTCCAGCCGCGTTGACGCGGATTGTCAGAACGTAATCGGCAGGCCTTTGAGCCCGCGCAGGATGAACGAGCCGCCCCACTGCAGACTCTCGGTCTCCAGGCGCGGGTGCGCAAAGCGCCGGAGCAACGTTTCGAAGGCGATCTGTCCCTCCGCGCGGGCGAGCGGCGCGCCCAGGCAGAAGTGGATGCCGTCCCCGAAGGCGACGTGCTCGTTCGGCCGGCGGTCCAGGTCCAGCTCATCGGGGTTTTCGAACTGCGCCGGGTCGCGGTTCGCCGCGCCCAGCACAGTGAGCACGGCCTGTCCCTTCGTCACCTTCTGCCCGCCGACTTCGAGGTCCTCCATCGCCACCCGGCCCGTCGCCTGCACCGGCCCGTCGTAGCGAAGAAGCTCCTCCACCGCCGCCGGCGCCTGCGAAGGGCCGGCGCGCAGCCGCTCCAGTTGGTCCGGGTTGCGCAGCAGGCCCAGCATCCCGTTTCCGATGAGGTTCGTCGTCGTCTCGTTGCCGGCCACGAGTAGCAGCATCGCCGTCGCCAGCATCTCGTCCTCGCTGAGGATCTGGCCCTGCTCCTCGGCGGCGATCAGCCCGCTAACCAGGTCCTCCCGGGGCGCCTGCCGCCGCTCCGCTATCACGCCCTTCAGGTATTCCGCCAGCTCGTGTACGGCCACCCGCGAGCGCTCCAGGGTCGCCTGTGGCACGAGGGGACCGCCAAGGGCGCCGACGATCTCGTCAGACCAGTGCTTGAACTGGTCCCGTCGTTCGGGCGGTACGCCCAGCATCTCGGCGATGACGATCACCGGCAGCGGGTAGGCCAGATCGCGGATGACGTCCATGCGGCCGTTCCGCGCGACGGCA
>JAUYGU010000031.1 GCA_030690405.1 Dehalococcoidia bacterium
TCTGCAAGAGCAGACGGCCCTCTACGCTCGTCTCGGCACAGCCACCCGCTGCAAGGTCTGCGGCCTCTCGATCCGTGGCCCCCTGGGCTTACTCAACCGCGCCTTCTGGGGGGTCACCCCCCTCTCCAAGCATCCCGACCTGTGCAACGTCTGACGCATCGGCGAGCGGCTGCTGGACGTAGCCGTCCTCTTCGCCGATGCCCGCGGCTTCACGTCATACGCCGAGGGCCGGCCGCCGCAGGAGGTGGCGCAGGCCCTCAACGCCATGTTCGAAGGCTGCAACGAGGTCCTCCTTCAGCACGACGCCATCGTCGACAAGCTGATGGGCGATGCGGTGATGGCGGTCTTCGGAGCGCCCATCATCCGCGACGACCACGTCCGCCAGGCCGTCGAAGCCGCCGCCGCCATCCAGGCCAAGGCAGCGCAGATTTTCCCCTCCGGCTGGGAGGGCGCTTGTCTGCGGATCGGGATCAACAGCGGCGCCGCCTTCGTGGGCAGAGTCGGCTCCAACGACGTCAAGGACTACACCGCCGTCGGCGACGTCGTCAACGTTGCCCAGCGCCTCCAGACGGAGGCCAGCCCCGGGGAGGTGCTCGTCTCCGAGAGCGTCTACCAGGAGGTGAGCGCAGCCTATCCCAACGTGGAGAGACGCGTCCTCTCCCTCAAAGGCCGCGCCGAACCTGTCACCGCCTTCGCCCTCACGCCTTGAGCGGGCGGCCCCTACGCCGGCAGGCTCATCCCCGGCATCTGCAGCGCCTGCGCCGGCCGCACCATGATCTCGTTGATGTGCACCGTCTCCGGCTGCGTCACCGCGTACAGCACCGCCTCCGCGATGTCCTCCGGCCGCAGCACCACGTTCTTCGCCACCGCCGCCACCCGGTCCAGTATCTCCTGCGGAAGCTGCTGCCCCGGCTTGAAGCCCGCCTGCTCCGGATCCACCCCGAACATGCGGGCAATGGCGAACAACTGCTCCTGTGGCATGTTTCGCACCAGGCTCGTCGCCACCGCACCCGGCATCACCGCCGTCACCCGGATGTTCTTCCCCTGCAGCGCCAGCCGCAGCGACTCCGTCAGCGCGCCCGCGGCGTGCTTGGACGCCGCGTACATCGGGCCGTCCGGCTCGGCGTAGCGGGCGGCGACGCTGCTCATGTTCACGATGTGGCCGCCCTTGCCCTTCATCACCCGGTAGGCCTCCCGGCAACCCAGCGCCAGGCCGATGACGTTCGTCTCCAGCGTCTCCCGCCACTTCCCCACGTCCCCTTCCAGAACGTTATCAAACGGGTTGACGCCGGCGTTGTTCACCATCACGTCCAGCTTCCCGAACTCCTTGACCGCGCTGTCCACCAGCTCCCCCATCTGCTTCTCGTCCCGCACGTCCACCAGGCGCACCAGGGCGCGACCGGAGTTCGCGGATATCTCGTCGGCGGCCTTCTCCATCGGTTCCGCGGTGCGCCCGGCGAGGACGACGGCGGCGCTCTCGCGGCCCAGCGCCTTCGCTATCGCCAGGCCAATGCCGGAGCTGGCCCCCGTCACGATGGCGACCTTGTCCTGAAGCTTACCCAAGGGATTCCTCCTTCTAACGAATCGGTATTGAGGCGACGCCGTCTATATTACGACCGTTCCTCTCCGTCCACCAGCCATCCCGTCTGCCACACGCCGTAGGGGCGACCCCCTGTGGTCGCCCGCCTCGCTCGCCCCTCGCCACACGCCGTAGGGGCGACCCCCTGTGGTCGCCCGTGCGCGAAGCTCCTACGGCTCCGCCGGCGCCGTGGCCGGCCGCTCCACGCTGCCCCGCAGCGTCAGCACCGCCACGCCCCCCAGCACCAGCGCCACCCCTAGCCACTGCACAACCGACAGGTCCTCCGCGAAGATGATCAGCCCCCAGACCACCGTCGCCATCGGCTGGATGAGCAGCAGCACGGAGGTCTCCAGCGCCGGCACCCGCGGCAGCGCCGCCGCGATGAGCATCCAGCCGGCCACCTGCGCCGTCAGCGCCAGCGCCAGCAGCCAGCCGTGCTCCGGCCAGACGAAGGTGAGGCTGAAACGCGGGTCGAACAACACCCCCGCCGCCAGCGCGCCGAAAGCGGTGCCGGCGGTCGCGTCCAGCAGCGGCCCCGCCGGCGGCGCCAGTTCACGGTTGGACGCCCGGAAGACCAGCAGAAAGCCCGTGTACGCCATCCCGGTGACCACGCCCAGCGCCGCGCCGGTCAGAGGGTCGTCTCCGTAGGCGTCGGCGCGGCCGAGGCCGGAGATGAGCACGACGCCGCCGAACACTATCGGGACCGTGGCGAACGCCAGGGCGGTCGGGCGCTCACGGTGAATCGCCCAGGCGATCAGACCGACGAACGCGATCTGGGTGTTCGCCAGCACCGTCGCCAGACCGGCGCCGATCAGCTCGATGGAGCGGTGCCACACGGTGAGGTCCAGCGCCAGGAAGAGGCCGCTGCCCGCCGCCATCCAGCGCATCGAAGCCGAACGATGGTCGCCGCCGCGCGTCATCGCCCACAGCAGGAACAGCGGCGGCAACGCGTAGGCGGCTCGGAAGAACGCCGCCGTCGCCGGCGAAACCTCGGCCAGCCGCACGAAGACAGCCGAGAACGAGATGCCGAGGATCCCCAGGACGGCAAGGAAGCGGATCATGCCGCCGCCGGGGGAATGGCCGTCACTTCTCTTGCTTGAACATCGACCCGGCTATCCGCCGGGCGACGAAGCGCGGCATCAGCTTCACCGCCGCCATGGCCGCCACGTTCAGGGCGCCGGGGACAGTTATCGCCCGCCGCGCCGATGCAGCCTTCAGCGCCGACTCCACCACGTCGTCCGCGCTCTTCCACGCCCGCAGCCGCCCCTCGTCCACCCCCGCCACCTGCTGGAATTCCGTCTTCACTGCCCCGGGGCAGAGGCAGGTGACCGTAACACCCTTCCCCTTCACCTCCTCGTGCAGCGCCTCAGAGAAGTGAAGGACGAACGCCTTCGTCGCCGCGTACGTGGCCATGTGCGGCACCGGCTGGAACGCCCCCACAGAGGCGACGTTGATGACGGCGCCCCGCCCCCGCTCCACCATCGGCCCCAGCGCGGCGTGGGACAGCCTCATCAGCGCCCGCACGTTCACGTCCAGCTCCTCCAGCTCGCGCGCCAGCGGCAGGCCGGCGAACTCGCCCCGCGTCGCGAAGCCGGCATCGTTCACCAGCAGATCGATGTCGCCCCGCCGCAACCGCTCCTCCACAGTCGCCACGGCGCTATCGTCCGCCAGGTCCGCCTCGACGACCTCCGCCTCGACGCCGTGCGCCTCCGAAAGCTGAGCGGCCAGCTTCTCCATCCGGTCCCGCCGCCGGGCCACGAGAACCAGGTCGTGGCCTCGTTTCGCCAGCCGCCGGGCGAACGCCTCGCCGATGCCACTCGAAGCGCCGGTGATGAGCGCGCGCGGCCGCGAAGTCGCTTCACTCATATCGTCCTCCAGTCACGTTGGCCGCCCGCCTGGCGGTGGAGACTATCCTACACCATCCGCACCTCGACGGGCTGGCCTGCGCCGCCTCAGACCACCGCCACCGCCTCGATCTCCACCAGCATCTTCGCGTCCGCCAGACGGCTCACCTCCACCATGCTGGACGCCGGCTTCACCGCCGCGAACGCCTCCGCGTGCGCCCGCGCCGCCTCCTCCCAGCGGTCGATGTCCGTCAGGTAGACGCGCGTCCGCACCACATCACGGAGCGAAGCGCCGGCCTGCTGGAGAGCCATCTCAATGTTCCGTAGCGCCTGCTTCGCCTGCTCGTAGACGTCCCCCTCACCGACGAACCTGCCGTCCTCGCCCCAGGCGACGGTGCCGGACACGTACACCGTATCTCCCACCCGCACGGCGCGCGAAAAGCCGATGACGTCCTCGTAGGGGCTATTCGAGGAGACGCGCCGCCGTTCGGTCATGGCCCCGCTCGACCCCGGGGTGCTTCGATCCACGCCCACTCGCGCTCGTAATGCGGATCGGCAACGCGAAGCGGATTTTCGCGATCGAACCGCCACTTCAAGGGGTTGAGCCGGATGTACTCGCGGACGGATCGAAGTTCGTCCTCGTTTCGTACTACCCGTTCATAGTACCCCCGCTGCCACACACCCTGGCCGGGCGTGTCCTTCGCCAGGTTGATCCGCCTCGAAACCGCCGCCTTGAACGAGCGAATGATGGCGCCCAGGGACCCCGGCAGAACGAAGGGCCTAACGCCATGCTCAGGTAGGGGCGCAGCATGCTGCGCCCCTACGCCCCGTCGTCGCCGGAGCATCTGCTTGGCAGAAACACCATCGCCCTCCACAATCCACACGATGCCGTGTACGTGGTTCGGCATGACCACAAACTCATCCGTCCGGGTGTTCGGGAAATGATCTGGTATCTGGTCCCACGCCTCTTCCACCAGGCTACGCATCCCCGCTGCACCGAAGACTCTTCGTCTTCCCTGGGAACAGACGGTCACGAAATACGCTCCGGACGATGCGTAGTCGTAGTGCGGGAGTCGAATGGCCCGACGCCGCCGCTCGGTCATCACCTCATCGCCCGCCCTCCTGCCCCAGATCTATCGCCACCATGATGCCGTCATGCGCCCATTTCCCGTGCGCCTCCTCGATCTTGCGCCGCGTCGGGAGGCCCCAGTGATAGCCGGCGTAGTCCATATAGTCCGCGGGAAAAGTCTGCAGGTACACTTCGAGGGCCTTACCAAGCTCGCCCGGGTCGTCGATCTCCCGCGCGACGCCGCCGTAGCGTCTGCCGCCGACCTTCACCTCCACCCGCGGCTCCTTGCGCACGTTGCGCAGCCAGTCTGAACGCTCGCCGAGCATGGCGACGGCGTACAGCGTGTTGTCGCTCCTTATTGCGCGAACGGGACGCCGCAGTCGCCTCCCGCTCCGACGCCCGATGACCGTCAGCAGCGCGAAGCCCCGCGGTACCGGCAGGAGCCGATATAGGGGCTGCATGAACAAGTTGGACAGACGCGCGTAGCCGCGGCTGCCTGCGAACGGGTTCGGCACGCGGCTACTCCAGCAGCCCCATCAGGATGGGGAGGCGGGGCCGGATTCTAAGGTGAAACCTTAGGGGCGGGCGGGTGGGAAGAACAACTCCTGGGGTGGGGGAGGGCTTGGCCATCTGCTACTCCAGCAGCCGGCGCTGCAACTCCTGCGGCGCCTCCAGCCCCAGGTGGCCGTAGGCGTGCCGCGTCGCCACCCGGCCGCGGGGCGTCCGCTGCAGGAAGCCCACCTGCATCAGGTACGGCTCGTAGACGTCCATGATCGTGTCCGCCTCCTCCGAAATGGAGGCGGCGATCGTCTCGATCCCCACCGGCCCGCCGTCGAACTTCTCGATGATCGTGCGCAGGACCTTGTGGTCCACCTCGTCCAGCCCCAGTTCGTCGATGTCCAGCCGCGCCAGCGCCTCCCGCGCCACCTCCGCCGTTATCACGCCGTCCGCGCGCACCTGCGCGTAGTCGCGCACCCGCCGCAGGAGCCGGTTGGCCACGCGCGGCGTGCCGCGGGAGCGGCGGGCGATCTCGGCGGCGCCTGCGGCCTCGGTCGGCACGTCCAGGAGGGCGGCGCTGCGCCGGACGATAGCCGCCATCGCCTCCCCGTCGTAGAAATCGAGCCGGTAGACGGCCCCGAAGCGGTCGCGCAGCGGCGGGCTGAGCATCGCGTAGCGCGTCGTCGCGCCGATGAGCGTGAAGCGCGGCACGGACAGCCGCACGCTGCGCGCGCCCGGCCCGCGGCCGAGCACGATGTCCAGCGCGAAGTCCTCCATCGCCGGGTACAGCACCTCCTCCGCCGCCCGCGGCAGCCGGTGCACCTCGTCGATGAACAGGATGTCGCTCTCCTGGAGGTTCGTCAGGATCGCCGCCAGGTCGCCCGCCCGCTCGATCGCCGGCCCGGACGTGACCCGGACGGAGACCGACATCTCGTGGGCGATGATGTGGGCGAGCGTGGTCTTGCCCAGCCCCGGCGGCCCGTACAGCAGAAGGTGGTCCAGCGGCTCCTGCCGCTGCTGGGCGGCGGTGATGCCGATGCCGAGGTTGTCCTTGATCTTCTCCTGGCCGATGAACTCATCCAGCCGCCGCGGGCGCAGCGTCGTCTCCAGGACGAGGTCGTCTTCCTGGAGCTTTCCCGATGTGATCCTGGTGGGTGCGGGGTCCATTCCTCTTGCGCGCGATTCGAATGCTTGTTCCGTTTCGGCCATTATAGCCCCACCGCTCCGCTTGTCCAACCCGCACCGCTCCGCGAAGCCCCGGGTCGGGCGGGGCCCGGGCCCCTCGCCGTAGGGGCGACCCCCTGTGGTCGCCCGCCGCTGGCCATCGTCCAGACTCAGCGCGGCACGCGCGCCCGCCCTTCGGGTATAATCACCCCGATGACCACCGACCGCGCCAACCGGACACCAGACGCTCGCCCTGTCGCCAAAGGCGACTCGCCTGGGCGAGGGCGAGAGCCTGTCCTGAGCCCAGCCGAAGGGCCTGTCGAAGGGCGAGGTACCGTCACCGCCAACGGCATCGACATCTACTACGAGCGGCACGGCCCCGCTCAGGGCGTGCCCCTCGTCATGACCCACGGCTTCGCCGGTCCCACCGACTGCTGGCGCGACGAGCCGCTGGCGCTCTCAGAAGAGCGCCCCCTCCTCCCCTACGACGTCCGCGGTCACGGCCGCACGGAGGTGCCGCAGGACATTCGGGAGTACTCCATCCCAACGTTCGCCGCCGACCTGGCGGCGCTGCTGGAAGCGCTGGGCATCGGGCGCGCCCACATCGGCGGCGTCTCCATGGGCGGCATGATCGCCGCCCAGTTCGCCGTCGACTTCCCCCGCATGGTCGAGTCGCTCCTCCTCGTCGACACCACCACCGGCAATTCGCCTGAGGCGAACGGCGACGACCCAGCCGGGCTGTGGGAGCAGCGCATGGTCCGCGGGCTCACCATGCTTTCCTACATCGCCCGCGAGGACGGCCTCGAGGAGACGGTCCGCCGCGAGCACGAGTACAACCGTGAGCACGACCCCCGCTGGGACATCAAGCCCAACCGTCCGGAGATGGACTTCGAGCGCATCCGCATGATGACCCTCCCCGGCTACCTCGGCGCCGCGATGGCGATCGCCGAGCGCCCCGACCTGACACCGCGCCTGGCCGAGATCACGGCCCCGACGCTAGTGATGATCGGCGAGTGGGACGACTTCCTCCCCTGAGCCCTCCGCGACCACGGCCTGATCCGCGGCTCGCGGCTGGTCGTGCGGAAGGAGTGCGCCCACGGCTCCTGCTGGCGCCCGGACACCTTCCGCCGCGCCATCAGCGACTTCCTCGCCGACGTGGAGGCCGGCCGCCCCGTCACGGGGGAGCTCGAGGGCTAAAGCGGGGGCCTTCAGGCCTCCACAATCCCCTCCGGCTGCACGTAGGCGAGGGTCTGAAGACCCTCGCGAGACCTGTCGGGGTCTGAAGACCCCGACCTACATTCGGTTGGGCTCCGCTCCCACCGGTGAGGACAGGCTTCAGCCTGTCGATGCGCGGCTCCAGGTTCTAGGGTCCTAGGTTCTATGTCCTGGCTACAGCCCCGGTTCTAGGTTCTGGGGTGCCCCCCTCCTACACTCCCCCCAGCCGCAGCCGCTGCTCGTACGCGCCCGTCGCCCAGTTCAAGAAGGCCTAGGGTAATCCTTCAACGAACCGCTTGATATCATCCCACCTCTGGAGCAGCCGACGCTGCACGTCTTCCGTTCTTGGCATCGTCACCATTACCTGGCGGAGAGCCGTGTCTGGGTCTTTCCTGAGCGGCAACGTGCGTCCTCGAATCCAGGCAGCGATCTCTTGCCATGACATGTCGGGCTCGCTGCTGGCTATTCTGAGGGCGTATTCGACCGTCTCTTCTGAAGTCGGCAAGAAGAAGTGGCCGTTCATCAGGAGGAAGACGGTTGTTACGGTCATGCCCATGCGCTTATTCCCATCTCGGTACGGATGGTTCTTAATTAGCGACCTGAGCAGGGCACCAGCTTTGTCGTAAACGGTCCTGTAGTAGCGCTGACGGACAAGGCCGAGGGCCGAGGACAGCATGCGCTCTCCCTCTGGCCCCAGTAGTTGGAAGTCGGTTGTTGACTCGTAGCCCGGGAAAAGCTCAGATGACAGGACCGACGCGACTTCCTCGACATCCGCTTCGTCGGGGTACCACAGTCTGGGCAACTCAGTGCTTCTTGAGTTCCTTTAGGGCTCGCTTGTGCACTCCGACGGTGATTCTGGCAGCGTCACGCACCCGAGACTTGACCTGCTTCGACGTAGTACGGGGCGCGGCCGCCTTTCGTGCACTCACGGTGGATCGGCGAGATTTCGATGCCATGACTCCACCATCCTAGAAGGCTGGTGGACTCGACGTCAACGGCAAGTCGTTAGACAACCCCCCTACACTCCCCCCAGCCGCAGCCGCTGCTCGTACGCGCCCGTCGCCGCCGAGTAGCCCATCTGGAGCCCCAGCACCCGCCGCTTCGCCGTGCTCAGCCCCGCCACCGCATCCGTCACCGCGATAACGTCGTACAGCTCCTGGCCGCAGTTCACCGGCGCCGCGATCTCGCCGTCCCGCGCCCCCAGCGACGCCCTTCGCAGCATGGCGTCGCCCCGCTCTTCCGCCTGCGCCACCGTCGTCAGGTTCGCGTCCAGCACCTGCTCCAGCCGGTCGTACACCCCCTCCACCGAGGGCCAGTCCAGCCGCTCCGCGAACACCCCGCTGCCGAACACCTGCGCCCGGTTCGCCGCCGGCGCCTCCGAGACGTAGCGGCCCCGCAGCAGCGCGTGATCCGTCCCGTAGGCATAGGCGGCGGCCTCCGTCGATAGCGGCTCCTTCAGGAAGCCGAACTCGCCCCGGAAGTACACCACATCCGGCAGCATCGCCAGCAGCCGCCGCACGGCCACGAGGCCAGATTCGTCCGGGTGGACGGTGAACGCCGGGTACAGGTTCGCCGACTCGCTGCTGGCGCCCGCGGACGAAAGCTCCAGCCCGGCCCGCGCGAACAGGAACTGGAGGATGCCGAACACGTTTTTCTCCCCCGATGCCCAGGCGTACTGCCGCCGCGCCCGCCAGGCCTCCAGCAGCCCCCACGCGTCGCTCGCCAGCACCACCGCAGCCGCCTCGCCGCCGCCCGACGTCAGTTCGGCTCCGTCCAGCCAGTACGCCGGCCCGGACGAGGCCTGCGGCCCCGCCGTCGTCACGTAGCCGGGGCTCACGCGGACCTCCGCGCCCGCCTTCAGCAGCGGCTGAGACGTGTACCGCCCGTCGTCGTTGCGGAGGACCAGCCGCAGCCGCCCGCCCTCGGCGGCCTCCGTCGCCACCGCCTCCAGCACGTCCGCCGTCACGTCCAGCGGCGTCCCCGCCAGCGATGCCGTCCACACGCCCGACGGCACGCACAGCCAGACCGCGGTCGCGCTCTGCGCCAGCGCCAGCCCGTACTCGTTCGAGAAGTCGAACGGCACCGGCTCCCGCCACAGGTTATCGGCGTAGGCGGCCGTCGCCGGCGACCACCCGTGGTACGGCCGCGCGTACGCCTGCGTCCCCGTGTACTTCTCGACGAACGTCAAGCGGAACACGTCGGGCCGCGCCAGGAACGGCGCCCGGAAGCTGACCGACGACCCGCTGCTGGCCCGCGTCACCTCCCGCAGCGCCGACCACGTGCCCACCGCCTGCGAGAACCCGTCCCCGTAGACCGCCGTCCACACCATCGCGTTCCCCGCGGCGTCCTCTCCCGCGATCACGGCGTTCCAGTCGCCTGAGTGGTAGCAGGCCAGCCCGCTCACCGCCGCCACGCTGTTCGGCCAGGCCGTTGGCGTGCCCCAGCTGCCGCCGCTGCGTTTCACGGCGTACACCGTCGCCCCCACGGAGTAGAGCAGCAGCGCGTCCCCGTTCGCCTTCACATCCGCCGCCAGCCACGCGACCGCCGTACCCGAGCTCGCCACCTCCACCGCCGCGCCCAGCGTCGCCCCGCTGTCGCTGCTCTCCCGCAGCTTCAGCTTCTTCGCCGCGGAGTCCGTGAAGAAGAGGAGCACGCTTGACCCCTCGCTGCACAGCGCCACGCCCGCGTTCCCCGCCGGCTCCAGGTCCGTCCACCCCGACCAGTCGGGGCTCGACGGCCCAGGCGACGTCACCCGCTGGTAGTACACCCGGCCCGACGCCGCCCGCGCCCGCAGCAGCGAGCCGTCCGAAGGCATCGTCGCCGCGTGGTAGCCGTCCCCCTCCGAGCCGCTGTACAGCCGCTGGAACGCCAGCCGCCGCACGCCCCCGATCCGGTCCGCGACCGTCACCAGCAGGTACGGCACCGCCGACCCGCTCCTCTGCGCCGCCAGCAGCTCCGCCGATAGGCTCCGCATAGCGCCCCGCATCCTACGCGACGCGGAACGCTACCTGTTAGGGGCTTGTGGCAGGGGAGCGGGGACGGGGGCTGGGCCCCGAATGTAGAGGCGACCTTCAGGTCGCCAGGGGTCGCCTCACTCGGGCAGGGCTACACGTGACAAGAAGCCGTAGAAACGGTGCGTTAGGTCCTGGAGATAGAGCGGCGGAACCACAGCCACCCTCCTAATTCCTCCCGACGTCATTCCCGAGTACAGATTCTCAGTGGCCAGCGCCAGCGTCTTTTTGAAATCCATATAAATGTCCGGCAGCCAAATTGGCGACGCGCTCAAGTGATGGTAGCGCTCGTCCTGGTTCTGCTGGATGCGCTTCCAAACGTCCGAGCCCGCAACTCTTTGGCGGATCTCTGACGTCCCGTAGACATCGCACAGGAGTACGTGCGGCAGCAGTTGCGGATGGTCGCTCTCTTCAGCCTCGTCCGTCTCCGAACGAGCTTGACAGTCCCACTCCAAGTCGCAGTCGGGAGTCATGACGATGGCGAGCCGATGGTAGTAAGACCGGAATTCGATCGTAGAATCTTCAGCGAGTGCTGCGGCGGGGTAGAGCGGGCGGTGCTCGTATATATCGGCCAGTATCTCACCTTGCCTAAGCGGACCGGAATTCGGCGGCGGTTCATAAATGAGAGGCACGGCATTTGCCGGAAGGGTAGAGTCACTCGGAGATGATCAAGTCAGGGCGCTCCGCGGTGCCGACAATCCGGCCCCTTTGGGTGAGGGTCTTCGCTGGGGGCGAAAGAATGCCCCGGGAAGTTTCGTAATGATATTCGACCATCTCCTTGAGTGATGTCAGCGCCTCGTCAACGCCCTCCTCAGGCATGATGAAAAGCATCCAGCATCCAATCGCTCTCTTAGCCACATCATCGCCACCCCGCTCAGCCCACATCGACACCTGCTGCCCAAGCGAATTCACCGTGCCGTGCAAGACGGCGAATGACCCGCTTATCGGATACGCGGACTCGTCAGTCAATTGGTTCAGGCTCAAGGGCCCTTTCAAGCTGCGGAGTAATGGCCCACCGAAAGAAGTTTCCGGCCACTCTGTTAAATCCGTCCAGAATGTCGAAGGCATGGTCGCTGGCGCTCCTTTCCTCCGTATACAAGTCGATGTCTATCCCGTACGCTTCGCTGCCATCTGAACGGCGGATGAGTCCGTGTCGCAGCGTAGCAAATCCGCTGGGTACATCGGCGTCCAGTCTTATGGAGGCCATAGTCTGCACCTGCTGGACTACCGTACTCAGCTCCTCAGCGCCGAGGATGCCCACGATCGACGGCTTGACTAGAGAGCTCCACGGCTCGTCCCCCAGGCCCAGCTTAGTCTTGTCGATGATGTCCTGGTATCTCAGCCCGATGCGCGAGTAGAAGGAGGGATGATGCTCTTCCTCAAGAGCCCTCGCCGCAAGTTCCAGTTGCTCCCGGAAGTGCTCCCACCGGGTGTATCGCTTCTCTGTCAGAGCAACAAACCCGGGAGCTAGCGAGATGAACCTAGACTCGTCCTCTGCGAGGAATTTATGGGTGACCCCCTCCGGGCGCATCCCGACTGGAAGACGAGCCAAGATCTCCTCTACGTCCTTTGGAACCCCGCCCTCGGTCCTTTCGTACAGCGGGTAACCAGACAGGCGCACCCTCTCCTGGAAGCGGGCTGGGTCGGCAGCCTTGATCTCCAGGATTGTGGGGAACCTAAGTTGGCAGATCACCTCCACGAGGGGGTTTTGCCGGTAGACGACGCGTTGTGATTCCGGAAATGTCATACCGTCTGCACTTTGCCTAAATTATAGCCTATACGGCCCTCCCTCGGCGGTCAAGATTGACCTGTCCCGCGGATCCGGTCCCCATCCCCTCCCTGACACATCCCCCTCCACATCGCAGAACAGAAGTCCTAATATCGGGCCACCATGAGCCCTCGCCCCCGTCCCACCTCACCCCGCCCGCGCGGCGGCCGGCGCCCCGGCGCCGGAGCCCCGAAGGGGAACCTCAATGCCATGAAACACGGCGAGACCTCCCGCCAGATGCAGCACCTCGCCACCGCCCTCGCCCTCGTACCCGGCACCCGCAAAGCCCTCCTCCGCCTCATGGCCCGCCAGCGCCGCCAGCAAGCCCGCGCCCGCACCGTCGCCACAACCATCCTCGCCAACCTCCTCCGCTCCACCCTCCAGCTCGTAGACAATCAACCGCCCGGCGCCTGCGTCACCATCGTCCCGGATACCCGCCGCCGCTCCCGCCGGCGCACATCACGAAAAAACAATCAACCGCCCCAATCTCAAAACGGAAATCAATCAACCGCCCCCTAGCCACTGTCCACTGTCCACTGTCCACTAACCACTAGCCACCTGAAAGGAGACCCCCATGGCCCTCACCCTCGCCGAAGCAGCAAAGCTCTCCAATGACATCCTCCTCCAGGGCGTCATCGAGACCATCATCAAAGACTCACCCATCCTCCAGCGCATGCCCTTCATCGAAATCGCCGGCAACGGCCTCACCTACAACCGCGAAGCCACCGCACCCTCCGCCGCCTTCTTCGACGTCGGCGACACCTGGACCGAATCCACACCCACCTTCACCCAGCAGACCGTCACCCTCAAGATCATGGGCGGCGACGCCGACATCGACAACTTCCTCATCGCCACCCGCTCCAACATCCAGGACCTCGAGTCCGCCGTCGTCGAGCTCAAGGCCAAAGCCGTCCGCCAGCTCTTCGAGCAGACCTTCGTCACCGGCGACGCCACCGCCAACCCCAAGTCCTTCGACGGCCTCGACAAAGTCATCGACCCCACCCAGTCGCTCTCCATGGGCGCCAACGGCGGCTCCCTCACCCTCGACAAGCTCGATGAGATCATCGACAAGGTCCTCGGCGGCAAGCCCGACCTCCTCCTCATGAGCCGCCGCTCCCGCCGCATCGTCAACAAGCTCGCCCGCACCTCCGGCTCCTTCCTGGAGACCGACCGCGACGAGTTCGGCCAAATGCTCCAGTTCTACGACGGCATCGCCGTCGGCGTCTCCGACTACATCTCCGACGCCCAGACCGTCGGCACCAGCACGGACTGCTCCACCGTCTACGCCTTCCAGGCCGGCGAGGGCGGCCTCGTCGGCCTCACCGCCCCCGGCGGCCTCCAGATAGAGCGCGTCGGCTCCCTGGAGACCAAGGACGCCCGGCGCACCCGCATCAAGTGGTACGCCTCGCTGGCGCTCTTCAACGCCGTCAAGCTGGCACGACTGACGGGCGTTCGCCCGTAGCGACGTAGGGCCGGCCCGATCCTTCGACAGGCTCAGGACGAGCGGGTCGGGCCGGCCCTACGCCCGCATTCCCCAAGACGACAATGCCCACCATCAAGAAAGCGACGATCAAAGCCTACGACGCGGCCACGCACACAGCGACCGTCCAGGTAGCCGGGTCGCTGGGCGTCTGGCTCACCGCGATCCGGGTGGCGACGGAGATCCCCGCCGCCGACGTGGTGGC
>JAUYGU010000035.1 GCA_030690405.1 Dehalococcoidia bacterium
TGTCCGGACCGCCGGTGTCCCAGTCCTCGCCCTCGTCCGATTCGTAGTAGGACTCCTCCAGGGCGTCCTGCCGGATCAGCCGTTCCTTCAGGTACGGCCGGAAAGTCTCCGTGACCGTCGGCGGGAAGGACAGCTTGCCGAGCTGGCTGGGGTGCTGGAACGTCTCGCGGATGAACACCTTGACGTCGGTGTCGTTGAGGCTGCTGATGGCGGCGACGTACTCGTTTCCGGCTTCCATCAGCTTGATCAGCCGCTGGCCCAGGCGCGGCTCCACCTCGCCGATAAGCTCATCCGCGGTCGTCTTGACGACCAGCGCGCCGTTGTCCCGGCGCAGGTCAATCTGGTCCCCCGCCGTCATCCGCGCCGCGATCTCCATGTTGGGCTTGAGCAGCGTGGTGACGCCGGTCTTGCCCATCTCCTCGATGAACATCCGCGGCGATAGCTTCTGCGTGGCCTGTCGCGGCGCGGCCTCCTCGCCCAGCGTAGCCAGACGCGAGAGGTTCTTGCGCGCGATCGAGTTGAGCGGGTCGATCTCCAGGGCCTTCTGGTAGGCCTCCCGCGCCTCCCCGTAGCGGCCGAGCTCCGTCATCGCCTTGCCCAGCCGGTTATAGGCGTCCACGTCGGTTGGGAACAGGCCAATGATCGATTTGTTGAGGTTAGCCGCCTCGTCCCAGCGGCCCTGCAGCGCCAGCTGGATCGCCACTTCCGCCTGCTGCCTTCTTACTTTTGCCCTGTCTTCTGCCTGGTAAACCATCCCTCCGCTTTCCTCCAACGCTCACTGAGTGTCCCGCATTGTAGGCCCGCTTGTTCGGCGCCTGCAAGGGGGTTTTGGTTACACTAGGGTTATAACGAAACCACCGGTCTTGAGGTTTCGTCTCCGCTACCCGTGTAAGACGGGAGTTCGCGCTAATCGTTACCGCCCGGCACCTCCTTCAGCCACCCTCGCGAACCGTAAAGTCTACCACTGGCTGTCAAGGGGGCGGTGCGGATGCCGGCACCGGGAAGACACCGGCGGGGCGGGATGGTCGGGGTGGGCGGATTCGAACCGCCGACCTCACGGTCCCGAACCGTGCGCTCTAGCCTGACTGAGCTACACCCCGACGAGATGCAAAGACATTGTATACGATATGCGGGAGCCTGAGGCCAGCGTTGGGCGAGAGCGCGGCGTCCGTGAAGCCTCCGCCTCGCCCGTCCCGTCCACTACGCTCCGCGCCCGCCGTTGGACGGGCGAAAGAGCGAAGGCTTAAACTCTAGGCCGAGGGCAGATGGCAGGCAGGGAACCCCGGCCCGCAGCGTGGCCCTGCCCGGCCCCGAAGAGATGACGACTGAACCCCCGACGGCAAGCACCCGCTTCCTGTTCAACGTCAACGTCCTCTTCTTCTCTCAACTGGTCAACTACGCCCTCCAGTTCCTCCTCACGGTCATCATCGCCCGCGGGCTGGGCGCCGCCGGTCGCGGAGACTACGCGCTGTTCGTCCTCTCGACGACGCTGGCCGCATCCGTGGGCACCCTGGGGATCGGTCTCGGCTCCATCTACTACGTGGGCAAAGCGAAGCACAGCGTCCGCGTCCTCCTGGGCAACAGCCAGTTCCTGGTGCTCGTAGCCGGGGCGGTGGCCGCCGCCGTCCTCCTCGCCGTCGGCCTCACCCTGGGGACGCAGGGCTTCCTCAAGGGCAACTCCTACTGGCTGTACCTGCTCGCCTTCCCGGCGGTGCTGGAGTTCCTCCTGGTCACAGCGCTTCTCGTCGGTCAGGACCGGTTCGTCGGCCTCAACGCCGCCCAGCTATCGCAGACACTGCTCCTCCTGCTCGGCGCCGCCACCCTCCTCGTCCTGGACGAGATGACGATCTTCGCCGTCCTCGCCGTCTGGTCGGCGTCCTTCCTTTTCGCCACCGTTGTCGCCCTCGCCTTCATCGGGCTCGAGAACTGGAGCGCGCGGGCGGCGCTCAAGCCGGAGTGGGGGGCGTTCTCGGACCAGGTGCGGCTGGGCGTGCCGGGCCAGGCGGGCAACGTGCTGCAGTACCTGAACTACCGGCTGGACCAGTTCCTGGTGCGGGCGATCCGCACGCGTGCGGAAGTGGGCGTCTACTCCGTGGCGGTCGCGCTCTCCGAGAGCGTATGGTGGATATCGAACGCCGTCTCGCTGGCCCTGCTGCCGCGTCTGACGCGCATGGAGCCCGAGCGCGCCGCCGAGGTTACGCCCGTCGCCTGCCGGAACACCCTCCTGATAAGCGCCATCGGCGCGGCGGCGCTGGCGGCCCTGGCCCGGGTGGCCGTAAGGCCCGTCTTCGGCCAGGACTTCAGCGACGTGCCTGACGCGATGGCTCTCCTGATGCCGGGGATCGTGGCGCTGAGCGGAACGAAGGTGCTGAGCAGCTACATCTTCAGCCAGGGGCAGGTGGTGCTGAACAGCGTGGCGGCGCTCGTCGCGCT
Source organism: Dehalococcoidia bacterium (assembly GCA_030690405.1). Next base: position 2,434 of record JAUYGU010000035.1, read on the forward strand.
CGTCGCGACCTTGGCCCTCGACGCCGTCCTCATACCCCAGTTCGGCGTGAACGGCGCCGCCGCCGCCTCTTCGGTCGCTTACGCAACGTCCCTGCTGGTCACGCTTCACTTCTACCGTCAGATATCGTCCGGGAGCATCTGGGAGTGCGTCCTGCCCAGACCCGGCGATGCAGCCCTCTACGCCGGGCTGGCGCGCAGGGTCTGGGGGCGGCTGACCGCCGGCCGCGCCGCCGCCAGCGAGAGCAAGCCGGGAGGCTGACGGCGCACCGCTCGTTGGCAAACGCCCGGTCGAGGTTCGCCTGCTGGGCGGGACACCTTCCGCTAGGGCTCGGGGCTGGTTTATCATCAAGCGCGGCGGATCCGCTCATGTTGGTCTCGCTCCCGTAGTCCATGCTGACGCTTTCGGCAGGTTAGGAGTTGCTCTATGCCTACAGCGCTGATTACCGGGATAACGGGGCAGGACGGCGCCTACTTGGCGCGCTTGCTATTGCAAAAGGGCTACAAAGTCATTGGCGGCGTCCGACGCAACGGACACAATACCCTGGAGCGACTGGACTATTTAGGGATCGCCGAAGAGGTGGAAACCGTACCGTTGGAGCTGCTTGAGCACACAAATCTCTTAGATGTGATTGAGCGCACCCAGCCGGACGAGGTGTACAACCTGGCGGCACAAAGCTTCGTTGGTGTCTCCTTCGAGCAGCCTGTTTTCACCGCAGAGGTTACCGGCATTGGCGCGCTGAGGCTCCTCGAGGCGATACAGAAGATCAATCCGAAGATCAAGTTCTATCAGGCCTCATCCAGCGAGATGTTCGGCAAGGTCAGCTCCACGCCTCAGAACGAGGAGACGCCGTTTCACCCGCGAAGCCCCTACGCGATCTCCAAGGCCTTCGCGCACTGGTGCGCAGTCAACTACCGGGAAGCGTACGGGATGTTCGCATGCTGCGGGATCATGTTCAACCACGAATCGCCACTACGAGGGCTGGAATTCGTGACCCGCAAGATCAGCCACGCGCTGGCGCGCATCAAAGTGGGGAAGCAGAAGAACCTTCACCTGGGTAACATGGAAGCCAGGCGTGACTGGGGCTACGCTCCCGAATACGTTGAGGCGATGTGGATGATGCTACAGCAAGACGAACCTGACGACTACGTCATCGCCACCGGTGAGGCCCACAGCGTGCGTGACTTTGTCCAAGAGGCTTTCGGCGTACTTGGTCTAGACCCACAGAAATACGTCGTGGTTGATGAAGCACTCCGGCGTCCAGCAGATGTGGAAATCCTCGCCGGCGACGCAAGCAAAGCCCATCGCAAGCTGGGATGGAAGCCAACCACCAGCTTCAAGGAGCTTGTAAGCATCATGGTTGAAGAGGACCTGAAGCGAGTTTAGCCCACTTTGCTCTTGGAGCGTCGAGAGCATGCTTCGAGGGGGGTGTGACGTCCTGACAGAGACGAACGGCGCCAAGAGGCGGAAGATCCTCTTCATCCCTGCCTGGTACCCTTCGGCGGAGAATCCAATAGCAGCCGATTTCATACGTCAGCACGCCCGCGCCGCTCGCTGGCCCTGCTGCCGTGCCTGACGCGGATGGAGTCCGAGCGCGCCGCCGAGGTGACGCCTGTCGCCTGCCGGAACATCCTCCTGATAAGCGCCATCGGCGCGGTGGCGCTGGCGGCCCTGGCCCGGATCGCGGTGAGGCCGGTCTTCTGTCCGGACTTCAGCCATGTGCCCGACGCGATCGCCCGGCTCATGCCGGGGAGGTTTGGGGGAGGATGACCGCCCGTCGCGGAGCCGCCAACGAGAGCGAGACATCCTAGCCATGGAGATCAGGTGGCCGCCCAGGAACAGAGACGTCACGGTCCGGCGGATCCGCGATGTCCTCGCCTCCTCTCTCGGCCTGGCTATCATCTGGCCCCTCATCCTCCTCATCGCCGCCCTGGTCAAGCTGGACTCGCCCGGCCCGCCGATATTCAAACAGAAGCGGGTAGGTTACCGAGGGCGGCCCTTTACGTTATATAAGTTTAGAACTATGGTTGTGGGGGCGGAGGGCCAGCAGCCGGAGATAGCCGATTTCCGGACCCACAAGTTCGAACCCCTGAAACCGCCTAGCCGCGACCCGAGAGTCACCACCATGGGATGGTTGTTGCGCCGCCTGAGCCTGGACGAGCTGCCGCAGTTGCTGAACGTGCTGCGGGGCGAGATGAGCCTCGTTGGGCCCAGGCCTGAGACGCTGAAAGTCGTCGATAAGTTCCCGCCCGCCTACCACCTCCGCCACGAGACCAAACCGGGCCTTACCGGCCTCGCTCAGGTCAACGGGCAGGCGGACATCACCTACCACGAGAAGGTGATGTACGACCTGGAGTACGTCAAGCGGCAATCGTCTTCGCTCGACCTGGCAATCCTCCTGCGGACTATCCGCGTGGTGCTGGGCGGCAAGGGCCGGTAGCCGGTGCGACTGCTGATACGGCCCCTGGGCCTGCGAGTTATCCCGCTCGTCCTGCTGGACGTGGCCATCGTCTACGGCAGCTACGCCGGGGCGCTGCTCCTGCGCTTCGACGGCGACGTGCCGGCGCTATCCTGGACGGAGTTCTGGCAGGTGACGCCCGCCCTCGCCGCCGGCTACGTAGCGGCGAACTTCATCTTCGGCGTCTACCACTCCGCCTGGAAATACGGCGGCGTCCGCGACCTGCTCTACCTGGCGCTGGCGGTGACCTTCGTCACCCTCACAGTGTTCCTCGTCAACCTCTTCGGCTCCGTAATCCCCCGAAAGCAGATCCCCCTGAGCGTGAACCTTATCGGCGGCGGCCTCATCTTCCTGACCATGGCCGCCACCAAGCTGTGGCCGCACCTCAACGCGATGCAGTTCAGGGGCGCCGCCCGGAACGGCGCCGGCAAGCGGGTGCTCATCGTGGGCGCGGGCGAAGCCGGCCAGCTCGTCGCCAGGGAGTTCCTCCAGAACCCCCACTGGCAGTACCGGCCCGTCTGCTTCGTCGACGACGACCCGAAATTGGGGGGCATCCGCATACACGGCGTGCCCGTGGCCGGCGACCGCCACGCCATCGCCGCCCTCGTCCGGCGCCACAACATCGACGAGGTCGCGCTCGCGATGTCCCAGATCTCACGGGACAGCTTTAACGAGCTGCTCGGGATTTGCAGAGGCGCGGGTGTCTCCGTCAACATCATTCCGAGCCCCGCCGACGTGCTCAGCGGGAAGGTGGACAGGGGAATCACCGTCAGCTTCGAGAAGCAAGGCCGCCGGGCCGGCTAGCCGGCGGTCTCAGGGGCCGGGACGGTCGGCCCGCGCCTCCCCCTCAGGACAAACGCGACGAGGATTCGGCCGAGCCACCCCCTGCCATCCGTAGCCGCTCCCTGACCACGAGGTACACGAACTTGGGGATCGCCAGCTGCCGACGCAGCCGCCATGGCTGGCGCAAGAGGCGGTACAGCCACTCCAGCCCCACGCACCTCAGCCACCGCGGCGCCCGCGATACGCTGCCTGAAACGAAGGAGAATGTCCCCCCCTCGGCGACCGCGACCCTGACTCGCAGGCGCGGCAGGTTCGCGACGATCCACCTCTCCTGACGCGGGAAGCCCATGGCGACGAGCAGGACGTCCGGCCGCGCCTCATCTATCATCCGCAGGACCTCTTCGTTCTCCTCCCCTTGAACGTCGAAGTAGCCGTTGCGCGCCCCCACGACGTTCAGACCCGGAAAGCGCCCCTCGACCCATCTCCTCGCCCCCCGAATCTCCTTCTCGCTTCCGCCCAGCAAGAAGATTCGCGAGCGAGCCCTTTCGAGATGGGCCAGCATCTCCTCGGTCAGGTCTACGCCGGCCATGTTCTCCTTGAGTGGATGGCGGACGGCCTTCGGGTTGAGGACGAGCGCGGCAAGGGAGAGCGCGAGCTGCGCCAGGGCTCGCAGGGGACCCCCGGACAGTGACAGATAGTGCGCCGCCCACAGGATTCCGGTCCCGTCCGCCAGGCAGAGGTCAGCCCGGTTCAACACCTCGCGAAGGTTGGCATCGCGCGCGGCGGGGGGCATGTACTCCGAGTAGGGCTTGACCACGTAGGCCCTGTCACCGGCCCGGGCCAGCTCCTCGATGGCGCGGGCCGCCTCAACCCGGCTCAGGTTGTGGAAGCGGATGCCCAGGACCTCCACTGTCTGCGGAGATGACAGTCCCTTCATACCTTGGCGCCGGTACCATCCAGGACCTCGTCCAGGGCCCGGTAGGCTGTCTCTGCCGTGTAGCAGCTGCGGATGAGAGTTCGCCCGTTCTCGCTGAGCGTGCGCCACAGACCCTCGTCCCCCATGAGGCGGCACATCGCCTCCGCCATGGACTCAGGGCCGGCGCTCACAAGCAGGTGCTCCGCGTCCACCACTTCCAGCCCCTCCGCCCCCTCAGGGCTGGTCACCACCGGCAGGCCTCGGGCCAGAGCATTCAGGACCTTGAGCCGCGTTCCCCCACCGCTGCGGCTGGCCTCCACGAACAGTCGCGCCCGCCGATACAGGGGCTCGGCATCCATGACCGGGCCCAGGAACTCGGTTCCGGCCGTGCGGCGGGCCAGCCGCAGCAGCCAAGCCGGAGCCCCGCTCCCCGCGATGACGAGGCGCGCCTCGGGCATCCGTTGACGCACGTGGGGCCACACCGAGGTGAAGAGATACTGGAGACCCTCGACGTTGGCCGGCCAGCTGAGCGTCCCGAAGTAGAGAACGACCGGCTCCGTAGCGGCAAAGGAGAGCGGCGGGCTCTCCAGCAGCGACGGCTCGGGCAGGTTCGGCAGCACCCGAAGCCGTTCCGGTTGGGCCCCCAGCGCGACCAGCGCCTGACGGTCCGCTTCCGACACGGCGAAGACGGCGTCGAAGCGGGGCAAGATCGCCGCCTCGTAACCGCGCACCCGCCGGTACTCCAGCCTGATGAGCGACCGCAAGAGAGGATTCCGCTCGCGCTCCGCCTGCCGGCGCCACATCACGTATTCGGCGTTATGCTCGTGCAATACCGCCAGGCGTTTGAAGCCCGCAGGCACGTACTGCGCCATCAGCCAGCCGTCCACGAACACCGCATCGTACACCCGTTCGCGCAACCGCTCGGAGACCAGCTCCATCATGCGGGCGCTGCGATTGCGTTCCACGCTCAGCGGTAGCCGTCTCAGATAGCTGCGCGCGAGGTTGAGAGGCGTACGGCCACGATTCAGGGGCAGGGTCTCCACCTCCTGCAAATTCGCGCACCAGGTTGCCTGCGCCTCCGTGAGGGGGTGTCTTCGGAAGCAGAGCACGTGCACATCGTGCCGCCCCTTCAGGTAGTCCAGGACGCTGGCGGTCTTTATCGTGCCCCCGCTGAGTGCAGGGTGAGGCACTTCCGAGGTCAGGAAGAGGACGCGCATCGGCTCACTGTGCCCTGGCGGCGCCTCTCGGTAGGGTCCACGCGCCTTGCGTCAGGCACCTCCCCGGAGGTAGCGCTCCAGGGCATCTCGCCACGGGGGCATCTCAATCCCCAGGCGTCGCGCCTTCTCCAGGTTCAGCGCCGAGAATACCGGCTTGCGGTAGGGCGCCCCGAACTCCTCCTGGGTTGTCCGCTCCACCCCGACGCCGGTCAGTCCCCGAATCCGTAGAACTTCCTTAATCCACTGCAGGCGGGAGCAGTAGCCGCTGTTCGTAAGGTGATAGGTCCCCCAGGACGCGTCTGCGATGAGGGCAGCGATCCCTCCGGCCAGGTCCGCGGTCCAGGTGGGTGATGCGATCTCGTCCGCGACCCCTTTGAGCCGGCCGGTCTTGGCGGCCATTTGCAAGACCTTCTCGGGGAAGCTCACCCTCCCGGCCCCATACAGCCAGGCAGTCCGGACTATGTAGTGCCGTTCCAGGGTGGAGCGCACACGATCTTCGCCGGCCAGCTTCGAGCGGCCGTAGGCGTTGACCGGATTCGGGGCATCGTCCTCCCGGTACGGCTCCCTCGCCGTCCCATCGAACACCTCGTTGCTGCTGATATAGACCATAGCGGCGCCGGCGCGGCTGCAGCCCTCCGCAACAACGCCGCTGCCTTCGCCGTTGATCAGGACGGCCCGCTGCGGGTCCGCCTCGCAGCCCGCCGTGTCGGTCCACGCCGCGGCGTGAATCACCAGCTCCGGCCGCAGCTTGTCCAGCGCGCGGGCCACGGCCTTCGCGTCGGTGATGTCGAGTTCGTCGTGGCCCAGAGCGGAGACCTGGTGCTGTGCCAGGGCATCCTCAAGGCTACGCCCCAGCTGGCCGCGGCCGCCCGTGATGAGGATGCGCATCGGCACCTACTTGAACTGGATGTCCCAATCGAAGGGGATCTGGTCGGTGTCCCAGGGGAGGCGATACTCGTCCGGCTCCTGCGGGTTGTAGAGCTCCGAAGGGAAGTTGATCAGGAGTGAGGGCTCCGTACCGACGGTCTTGTAGCCGTGAACGACACCCACGGGGATCTTCAGCATGATGCTGTTGTTGTCCCCCAGGTACAACTCGGCGGCCTCACCCTGTGTAGGCGAACCCTCGCGCAGATCGTAGAGCCCGACCTTGATCATCCCCTTCACCACGACGAAGAAATCATCCTGCTTCTTGTGCCAGTGCCAGGCCCGGATAACGCCGGGATAGTTCATGGAGACGTAGCACTGGCCGAACCTGGTGAAGATGGGATCGTCGCTGCGGAGCAACTCCATCAGGAAGCCCCGCTCGTCGGCATGCCTGGCGAGCTGCTTGATCTCCACTCCCTGGATCATCGGGACGACGCTCCTTCCGGATCGTAGGGCCGGCCGCCGGCGAGGCGTTCGCCGTACTGGCGCTGGTAGTAGTCCTGGAAGGGGCCCGCGTATATCGGCTCCCACCACCAGCGGTTCTCCTGGTACCAGCGGACGGTCCTCTCAAGGGCCGACAGGAAATCATGCTCGGGGGCCCAGCCGAGGGACTGCAGCTTTGCGGTGTCGACGGCGTAGCGGCGATCGTGGCCCTTCCGGTCCTCCACAAACCGGATCAGGCCCAGCGGCTTCCCCACCAACTGGAGGAGCGTCTCCGCCACCCGGATGTTCTCCTGGTGGTTGTCGGCTCCGACGTTATAGACTTCGCCGGGCTCACCCTTCCGGGCGACGAGGTCCAGCGCGTTGCAGTGGTCCCCCACGTACAGCCAGT
>JAUYGU010000062.1 GCA_030690405.1 Dehalococcoidia bacterium
GCGAAGGTGATCGGCGCCGTCACCCTCGGCGATGGCGCCAAGATCGGCGCCGGCTCCGTCGTCGTCACCAACGTGCCGCCCAACGCCACCGTCGTCGGCGTCCCCGGCCACATCGTCGCCTACGCCGACCCCGGCGACGAGACGATCCTCAAGCTGCCGGACCCGGAGTGGGACGTCATCCAGCGTCTGGAGGCCCGCGTCGCCGAGCTGGAGCAGCGCATCGTGGAGCTGGAGGGCGGCAAGAAGAACGTGCCCTCGTCCGTGGAGGAAGAGTAGGACGTGAAGCTGTACAACACCCTGAGCCGTCGCGCGGAGGAGTTCGCCCCCGCCGGGGACGAAGTGAAGATGTACGTCTGCGGGCCGAACCTCTACGCCCCCTGCCACGTCGGCCACGCCATGAGCTACATCATCTTCGATGTCCTCCGCCGCTACCTGGAGTACCGCGGCCTCAAGGTCCGCCACGTCCAGAACTTCACCGATATCGAGGACAACATCATCAACCGCGCCCGTGCCGAAGGGCTCACCATCGACGAGATGGCGGAGGAGCACATCCAGAAATTCTTCGCGGACATGGCGCCGCTCAATATCCTGAAGGCCCACGTCTACCCCCGCGCCACCCACGAGATCCCCGCCATCATCGAGATGGTCCAGCGCCTCATCGAGAGCGGCCACGGCTACCAGGCGAACAGCGATGTCTACTTCCGCGTCAGGAGCAAGGCGGACTACGGCAAGCTCGCCGCCCGCGACCTCGACTCGATGCTCGCCGGCGCCCGCATCGAGCCCGGCAAGAGCAAAGAGTACCCCGGCGACTTCGTCCTCTGGAAGGAGTCGAAGCCGGGCGAGCCGTCCTGGGAGAGCCCCTGGGGGATGGGGCGCCCCGGCTGGCACATCGAGTGCTCCGCCATGTCGCTCAAGTACCTGGGCCACCCGCTGGACATCCACGGCGGCGGCCAGGACCTCATCTTCCCCCACCACGAGAACGAGATCGCCCAGAGCGAGTCCTACACGGACGACCGCAAGCCGTTCGTCCGCTTCTGGGTGCACAACGGCCTGATGCGCCTCGCCGAGAGCGAGGAGAAGATGACCCGCCACCTCGGCAACCTCGTTCCGATCAACGAGGTGATTCAGAAGTACGGCGCCGACGGCCTGCGCATCTTCGTGCTCAACTCACACTACCGCAGCCCGATCACCTACTCCGAGGAGAGCCTGGAGGCATCCAAGCGCGCCGCCGAGCGGCTGCAACTGGCCGCCGCCGCGTCCGGCGGCGAGGGGGAGCCCGCCGCCGGCCCGTCGCCGTTCAAGGAGCGCTTCCTGGAGGCGATGGACGACGACCTGAACAGCGCCGGCGCCCTCGGCGTGCTGTTCGACCTGGCGCGCGAGATCAACCGCGCCCGCGACGAGGGCCGCCGCACGGAGGAGGCGCAGTCGATGCTGCGGGAGCTGGGTGGCGTCCTGGGTCTGGCCCTGACGGGCGCCCAGCCCGGCGGCGACGCCGCCGCCGCGGGGCCGTTCATCGAGCTGCTGATGGAGCTGCGGAACGACCTGCGCGCCGCGAAGCAGTTCGAGCTGTCCGACAAGCTGCGCGAGCGGCTGGCGGAGATGGGCGTGGTGCTGGAGGACTCCGCCGGGGACACCCGCTGGCGCTGGAGCGGCTAGGGGCCAGCGCCCCCTACAGCATCGGCAGGTAGCGCCGGAGCTCGTAGTCGGTGACCACGCGGCGGTAGGCTGACCACTCGATCTTCTTGTTCGTCAGCAGGCTATCGAACAGGTGGTCGCCCAGCGTGCGGCGCAGCAGCTCGCTCCCCTCCGCGTGCTCTATCGCCTCCCAGAGGCTGCCCGGCAGGTGGGTGATGCCGCGCTTCCGCTGCTCCTCCTCGCTCATCTCGAACACGTTCTCCTCCACCGGCGCCGGGCAGGGGTACTCCTTCTCGATCCCCTCCAGCCCGGCGGTCAACATGCAGGCGAACGCCAGGTACGGGTTGCAGGCCGGGTCGGCGGCGCGGTACTCGATGCGCGTCGCGTTCTCCTTGCCGGGCTTGTACTCCGGCACCCGGATCAGGTCAGAGCGGTTGCGGCGCGCCCACGAGAGGTACACCGGGGCCTCGAAGCCCGGCACCAGCCGCTTGTAGGAGTTCACCCACTGGTTGGTCACCAGCGTCATCTCGGCGGCGTGGCGCAGGAGGCCGGCGATGTAGCTCTTCGCCAGCGCCGACAGGTTGTACGGGTCTGCGGGGTCGAAGAAGGCGTTGCGCTCCCCCTTGAACAGCGACTGGTGGACGTGCATGCCGGAGCCGTTCTGGTCCGCCAGGGGCTTGGGCATGAAGGTGGCGTAGACGCCGTTCTTCATCGCCACCTCTTTCACCGTCAGGCGGTAGGTCATCGTGCTGTCCGCCATCGTCAGGGCGTCCGTGTAGCGCAAGTCGATCTCGTGCTGGGAGGGCGCGACCTCGTGGTGGGACGCCTCGACCATGATGCCGAGCTGCTCCAGGGCGAGGACGGTCTCGCGGCGGAGGTCGGTGGCGGCGTCCAGCGGCGTCAGGTCAAAGTAGCCGCCCTGGTCCAGCAGCTCCGTCCCCTCCGAGTTCGCGAAGTAGAAGTACTCCAGCTCCGGGCCCACGTAGAACGTGAACCCCAGGTCGGAAGCGCGCTTCAGGTTTCGGCGCAGGATGTAGCGCGGGTCACCCTCGAACGGCCTGCCGTCCGGGTGGAGGACGTCGCAGAACATGCGCGCCACGGCGTCCTCCTTCGGCCGCCAGGGGAGCAGGGCGAACGTCGTCGGGTCCGGCATCGCGATCATGTCCGACTCGTCGATGCGGGCGAACCCCTCGATCGACGAGCCGTCGAAGCCGACCCCCTCGTCCAGAGCCGTCGCCAGCTCCTCCACCGTGATCGCCACGCTCTTCAGCGAGCCGAGGATGTCCGTGAACCAGAGGCGGATGAACTTGACGTCGTGCTCCTTCGCCATCTGGAGCACGTAGTCCTTGCTCTCGCGGCCGTTGTCGCTGGGCGATGTCATAATGAGCGTCTCCTCCTGGTGACCCATGCCATCATAATAGGCGGGGCAGATGACGGGAAGGTTACGCAGCCGTTACGCGGCGATTAATTCGGGCATCCGGCGCGCCGCCCGCGAAAAGGCCCGGCGGTGCAACACCGCCGGGCCTTCGGTCTTCGCGCTAACGAACGCCTACACGTCGAAGTAGAGGTAGAACTCCCACGGGTGCGGCCGCAGCCGCACGGGGTCTATCTCCACCTCGCGCTTGAACTCCTGCCAGACATCGATCACGTCCGGCGTGAAGACGCCGCCCTTGAGCAGGAAGTCGTGGTCATCCTCCAGCGCCCGCAGGGACTCCTCCAGCGAGCCCGGCACCGTCTTCAGGTTCGCCGCCTCTTCCGGCGAAAGCTCGTACGTGTTCTTGTCCAGCGGGTCGCCCGGGTCGATCTTGTTCTCGATGCCGTCCAGGCCGGCCATGAGCATGGCGGGGAAGGCCAGGTACGGGTTGCAGGAGGGGTCCGGCGGGCGGAACTCGATGCGCTTCGCCTTCGGCTGCGCGGTGTAGACCGGGATGCGGGCCGCGGCGGAGCGGTTGCGCGCGGAGTACACCAGGTTCACCGGCGCCTCGTAGCCGGGGACCAGCCGCTTGTAGGAGTTGGTGGTGGGCGCGCAGAACGCCATCAGCGCCCTGCCGTGCTTCAGCAAGCCGCCGATGTACCAGCGGCAGAGCTGGCTGGTGAGCGCGTACCCCTTCTCGTCGAAGAAGAGCGGCTTGCCGTCCTTCCAAAGCGACTGGTGGGTGTGCATGCCGGAGCCGTTGTCCCCGAACAGCGGCTTGGGCATGAACGTGGCCACCTTGTTGTACTTGCGCGCGGTGTTCTTGACGATGTACTTGTACCAGAGCACGCTGTCCGCCATCGTCACCAGCGTGTTGAACTTCATGTCAATCTCGCACTGGCCGGCGGTCGCCACCTCGTGGTGGTGCACCTCCACCGTGATCCCCACCTTCTCCATGGCGAGCACCATCTCGCTGCGGATGTCCTGCAGGGAGTCGTGCGGCGGCACCGGGAAGTACCCCTCCTTGAAGCGGGGCTTGTAGCCCAGGTTGGGATTCTCCTCGCGGCCGCTGTTCCACTCGCCCTCAATGGAGTCCACGTAGTAGTAGCCGCAGTTCTCCGTCTGGTCGAAGCGGATGTCATCGAACACGAAGAACTCCAGCTCCGGTCCCCAGTACGAAGAGTCGGCGACGCCGGTGGACTTCAGGTACTGCTCGGCCTTCTTGGCGATGTAGCGGGGGTCGCGGCTGTAGGGCTCGTGGGTCAGCGGGTCCTGGATGTCGCAGATGATGGAGAGGGTGGTGGCGGCGCAGACGGGGTCCATCTTCGCGGTGTGGGGGTCCGGGATCAGGATCATGTCTGATTCCTGGATCTTCTGGAAGCCGCGGATGCTGGAGCCGTCGAAGCCAATGCCGTCGACCCAGATGGAGGTCTGGGGGTCATCGAGGTGGAGTTCTCGTGGCGGGATGGAGAAGTGTTGCCAGAGGCCGGGAAGGTCGTTGAACTTGAGGTCGACCATCTCG
>JAUYGU010000010.1 GCA_030690405.1 Dehalococcoidia bacterium
CGCTATCCGATCACCAACGCCCTCGTGGAGGGCAAGCACAATCGCATCAAGACGCTGAAAAGGAGAGCCTACGGCTATCGGAACGACAGGAGCTTTCTGCTAAGGATCCTTAGCCTAATCCACACTGATTGATGTAGAGCCGAGGTTGGCCCGCCCTCGGTTGACAGGTGCGGGCGGCGTCGTCGATGATACCGACGACGATGATGGCACTTCAGGGGATACGCGTCCTGGACCTGACGCGACTGGCGCCCGGCCCGTTCTCCACGATGCTGCTGGGCGACCTGGGCGCCGACGTGATCGTCGTGGAGGAGGCGCCGGGCGCCGGCCGCCGCTTCGACATCGGCATGAGCGACCGGGCGCAGGCGTTCAACGCCCTCGGTCGCAACAAGCGCTCGATCGGCCTCAACCTGAAGGACGAGGCGGCGCGTGGCGTGTTCTACCGGCTGGCGGAGAAGGCGGACGTGGTGATGGAGGGGTTCCGGCCGGGGGTGGTGAAGCGGCTGGGCGTGGACTACGAGACGGTGAGCGTGATCAACCCGCGCGTCGTCTACTGCTCCCTCAGCGGCTACGGTCAGACCGGGCCCTACGCCTCGCTGGTCGGCCACGACATCAACTACATAAGCATCGGCGGCGCCCTGGGGATCAACGGCTGGCCCGGCCAGCCGCCAGCCATCCCCGGCAACATCATCGCCGACTTCGCCGGCGGCGGCCTGTACGCCGCCTTCGCCATCCTGGCGGCGATCATCGCCCGCGAGAAGACCGGCCGCGGCCAGTACGTCGACATGGCGATGAGCGACGGCGTGACCTCGCTGTCGACGTTCCTCGCAAGCATGTACTTCAGCTCCGGCCACGTGCTGGGCCGGGGGGTGGAGCTGCTCAACGGCGCATCGCCCGGCTACAACGTCTACGAAACGGCGGACGGCAAGTGGCTCAGCATCGGCTGCCTGGAGCCCTGGTTCTGGCAGGAGCTGTGCCAGGCCCTCGGCTGCGAGGAGTTCGTCCCCCACCAGAACAACCGCGAGAAGTTCCCCGAGATGTTCGAGTTCCTGCGGAGCAAGTTCCGCGAGAAGGGCCGCGATGAGTGGTTCGAGGAGTTGCGGCAGCGCGATATCTGCGTCGCGCCTGTGTACGGGATGGACGAGGTGTTCGCCGACCCGCACGTGCAGGCGCGGGGGATGATCGTGGAGGTGGAGCACCCGGAGTTCGGCACGGTGCGCCAGGTGGGCATCGGCCCCAAATTCTCCGACACGCCGGGCGCCGTGCGGACAACGGCCCCCAGGCGCGGGGAGAACACGGACGAGGTCCTGCGGGAGGCCGGCTACAGCGAGGACGAGATCCGGGCGCTGCGGGAGGCGAAGGCGGCCGGCTAGCGCATCTTCCGGTGCCCTCCCGAGTGTTTTACTGTCGGGCCCGCCAAACGTTCCAGCGGGCCAGAGGGGGGCTGAGCGACATGCTTCGAGCCAGTATATTGCTTGCGTGTGTGGCCTTCGCGCTGGCACTGGGGTCCTGCGGCGGTGACGGACAGCGGAATGGTGAGCCGCTGGAGCCGGTCGAGGGGAAGGGGCCGCTGGGGCTGTATCTGAAGCTTCGGGATGAGCGTTACGTGCTCGCATGGCGAGACATCGAGGGCGAGACGGCATACCGCGTATCGGGGACGGCGACTTACTGGCCCTCCTGCGCTGAGGCGAGAGTGGACGTTATCCAGGAGATCGAGTTCGCCGAAGACGTGGCGCCAGGCAGCACTGAGTTCGCGCTGCCGCGTCCCAGCGACGGGTCATCTTTCTTCCTGAAAGAGCTAGTGGCGGATGTCATCGCTTTCAACGGCGAAGAGGTGTCTGACGGTATGGCCTTCACGGGCGAGCCACCGCAGTGCGAGTAGTTCGGGTCAGTCCGCCGGCGCCGACGCCGCGGGCTCGGGCACTTCCTCAGCCTCCCCGGATCTACGGAGCAGGGGTGACCAGAGCGCCAGCAGGGGCAGGGCCAGGGCCGCGATGAGGGCGCCGCCGGCCCAGTACGACGCCCTCAGCGAGGCCCTGTCGGCGAGCTGTCCCAGGAGCGGGGCCGAAGGCACCAGCACCGCCGAGCGGGCCAGGTTGGTCAGCGAGACCACCGTGGCCCGCTGGTCTGTCGGGACGCGCCGGTTGAGGTAGTCGGTGACCGTGGGCTGGGAGAGCGCCACCACCAGGCTCATCACCGGGAACGCGACCTGGGCGTAGACGGAGTCCCAGACCGCCAGCAGGGCCCAGGAGGCGAACAGCACCGCCGGCATCAGGTAGAAGGTGCGCCTCTCTCCGAGGGCGGCGATGATCCGGTAAGCCGCCACGGCGCCGATGATGCCGGCGATACGCGTCGGTGTCTGCCACAGCCCGACTTCGCCGAGGCCGATGCCGTGCTGGCGCAGGAATGGCTGGAAGAAGAAGATGGGCCCGATGCTGCCGATCGTGATCAGGCCGTAGAAGAGGACGGAGTAGCGGACGGCCGGCCGCCGGCGCAGGATCTCGACGCTCTCCCCGATGATCTGGCCGTAGGAGAGGTGGCGCCGGCGGCCCCCTTCCAGCCTGGGCTCGGTGAACGAGGCCGCGGCGAGCACGGCAAGGAAGGCGATGCCGCCGCTCACGACGATCGGGAAGGAGAGGTCGGTCGCCTTCGCCACCGGCGCCCCCAGCAGCGTGCCGGCCATCGCCGCCGCGAACACGAGCCCCCAGGCGCGGCCATAGACCCGCGGGTATTCGTCCTCGCGCCCCAGCGCCTTCAGCGTGTCGTAGAGGAAGGCGGACTCCGTGCCGCCCAGGAGCGCGAAGCCGACCCCCCAGATGAGGTAGGAGACCAGGATCAGCTCGAACGAGGTGGCCAGGCCGAACACGGTCACGGCGATGCTGAAGAACAGCGCTCCGGCGAGGAGCGTCGGCCGGCGGCCCCAGCGGTCGGCGATGGCGGCGGCGGGGATCTGCAGGGCGATGATGCTGCCCCAGAACGGCACGTCTATGAGGGTGACCTGCCCCAGGCTGAGCCCGCGCTCCTCCGTGAGATAGATCACCCATATGGGCCACCAGAGCTGGAAGTTCAGCAGGAACTGGAAGAGGTAGAACTTCCAGATGTTCGCCTGATAGCGAGCGGCCAGCCGCGCGTCTGAGGGGGGCCCGGCGGACCCCTGCAAGCGGGACCTCCTTTGGATGCGCTGAGGACGGCGAGAGGGGCGCTAGCCTGCCTGCCGGCAGGCAGGCCCAGCTTACCGCAGGTCCAGGGAGAAGAAGAATAGCCCGGGGGCGAGGCCGCCGACTGTGTTTATCTCCGCGATGTTGGCGAGCACGCCCATGACCACGGCGAAGGAGAGGAAGCCGACGAAGTTCGCGATCAGGATCTGCCGCGGCTCCGCGCTGGACGATGACTCAATCGCGAAGTGGCTGAACAGCGTCGCGCCCGCCAGCGCGGCGACTCCGAAGGGGACGGCGAAGGCGGTGATCGCGACGAGGACGCTCATCGCCACCGGCGCGAACGCGAAGCCCATCGTCCGGATCAGCTCATAGAAGTCCGTGCGGGCTCCGTAGGCCCTCGCCAGCACCTGGAACACCAGGTACACCCAGATGAACCAGGCCAGCGTCTGCAGGATGCTGCCGATGACGAGCGACTTCACGAACACCTCGTCGGCACTTACGCCGTTCGTCTGGACCGCCCACAGCCAGGAGCCGATACCGGCGAGGACGCTGGCCAGGAACACCACGACGATCGCTCCCGGGGTCGCGGACGGGTCGGAGCGGACCTCTTCGAAGACGGTCAGGTCAAGGCGGGCCAGCCTGCCCAACCAGCCGCTCACGCTCTGGAGGCTCGTCGTTTGGAAGCTCATCTAATGCCCCCTATTGGTGGGCCTGCCGCCGCGGCTCAGGGCCTGTTCCGCGCCTAGGCGCCCGCTATGGAGCGAGCGGTCTGCGCTCCAGTCAACTTCTTATCTATTAACGCAAAGGATGCTTGACAGGTATACCCGGCCGGCGAGGAAACCGCGCCGGCGTGGGCGACTTCTTCCGAATCACAACGAGGGTAGGGGGCGTCTCCGTTTCCGGGACCTCCAGTCTGCCAACGTATTCCACGACCCCGCCGCAGGCCGCCAGCGCCGCTGCCGCTTCCGTTATCTCCCGCCGGGCGGCGCTGCCCTTAGGTGTCGCCAGCGCGCCACCAACGCGCAGAAACGGCAGCGCCATCTCCACCAGGACGGGCAGGGGCGCCACCGCGCGGGCCAGCGCCAGGTCGTAGGCCTCGCGGTGGTCGCTGTCGTGGGCCGCCTCCTCCGCCCGGCAATTCAGAACGGTCACGTTCTCCAGGCCAAGCCGCTGCACCAGCCGCTCAAGGAAGGCGGCGCGCTTGCCGTTGGCCTCCAGCAGGGTGAGCCGCAGCTCCGGCCGCACGATCTTGATCGGCAGGCCTGGGAACCCCGCGCCGCTGCCGATGTCGATCACGTCCGTGCCCAGGGCGCCCAGGCGCTCCAGCTGCGCCAGCAGGGCCAGCGGCTCCAGGAAGTGCCGGCGCTGCACCGCCTCCGGGTCGGTCAGGGCGGTGAGCCGCAGACGGGGGCGGGCGGCCTCCAGCTCCTCCAGGTAGACGCGGAAGGCGGCTAGCTCTCCCGGCCGCAAGGGAAATCTTAACCGTTTGGCACCCCGGAGGAGGGTCTCCATTCTGTAACGGCTCTGAATCTGGCCTCGTCTCTTGTTATGCAAACACGAAAGCGGGGAGCGCTGGCCTGGAAACCGAACTCCCCGCCCAGTACACGGCAGGGCTCTTCTCCCTGCGCGCACCGCGATTATAGCATGAGAAGTTGCACAAAAGTACTCGAGACGCCGGCCAAGAAGCTCTTCCTCGTCTTCATTCTGTTGGCCCTGGCGGCGCTCGCCACCGCCGCCGCCGGGATGCCGCGGGGCGCCGAAGCCGCGCAGGACGGCGAGGAGCAGGCCTTCCTCACGCTCATCAATAACTACCGGACACAGAACGGTCTGGGCACCCTCTCCCTCAACACACAGCTCAACAACTCCGCCGAGTGGATGAGCGAGGACATGGCCACCAACAACTACTTCAGCCACACCGACTCCCTGGGCCGCGATCCCTTCCAGCGCATGGCCGCCTTCGGCTACAGCTACAACACCTGGAAGGGCGAGAACCTGGCCGCGGGCACCGACACCGCCCAGGCTGCCTTCAACATCTGGAAGGGCTCAGCGGGGCACAACGCCAACATGCTGAACGCCAACTTCAAGGTGATCGGCATCGCCCGCGTCTACGCTGCGGGGACGACCTACGGCTGGTACTGGACAAACGAATTCGGCGGGCAGGGCTCCGCCCCTCCGCCGCCGGCACCCACCACGCCGCCCCCCCCACCGCCGCCCGCGCCGACGCCGAAGCCTACTCAGCCGCCGCCGGCGGAGACGCCGCCGCCGCCGGAGCCGACCCCCGAGCCCACGCCCGACCCGACGCCGGAGCCGACGCCGGAGCCGACGCCCGTCGTGCCGAGCCAGGGCGACATCCAGTCACAGCTCAGTGGTGTCTGGCAGCGGCTAAACGTCGTCGGCGTTGAGGACTCGGTCCTGCGTCACGTCTCCTATCTGGCGGAGCGCTACCTGCTGGCCCGCGACGGTCTCTTTGTCCAGGCGGCCAGCGGGGACAGCGGCGTTAGGGTGGCCGATGTCAGGACCGGCGAGCTCTGGCTGGCGGTCTTCAAGGGCTAGCCCTGCCGGCCGCCCCGCCTGACTCAGCCTCCGCTCCCCGCCTGCTCGGACGCCAGCCCGGAGACCCGTTCCGCGCGCACTATCACCCTGTGGCTGTAGTTCCCGCCGTTCGGGTTGCTGTAATCGCGCAGCCAGGTGCCGCCGCAGGTGATCAGTGTGACCACGTCGTTGGAGGTCGGGTCCATAACCCTGCCGATGTCCGGGTTGTCGTACGCCACGGCGACGTTCCCGGTCACCCGGTAGCGGATCTGGGTCCCGTCCTCCAGGCCGACCGTTATCTCATCGCCGATCTGGAGCTCCCGCAGGTGGTAGAACACGCCTTCGCCCGGCTCGCCCCAGTAGTACCAGTCGACGTGCCCCGAGAACACGGCGTTATTGCCGCGACCGGGCGGTGCCGTAAACGTGTACCAGGCCACGTCCCTGCCGGAATCCGGCACCTCCGGGTTGTTCTCGGGGTCCCGGCCCAGGGCGAGCACAGTCGCATCCACGCCGATCTTTGGGATCGCGATCCTCCTGGGAGCCGGTCCTTCGGGCTGGCCGTCTTCTGACGCCCCGGAGGGGGAGGACTCGCTGAGGATCTGCTCCAGGCTGCCCTCGTTGGGCAGGTCGGCGTTGTCGTCGCCCAGGGCGACAAGTATGCTCACCAGCCCGACCAGCAGGAGCGCGGTCGAGGCGAGGAGGACGAGGCCGGTGACCGCCAGGCGGCGGTCGATCTTGCTGAGCCGTTCACGCATAGGAGCTGACGTGGGTCCCTTGGGCTGAGGGCGGTAGCCGTCTCTAGATTATACGCCTGCGCGGAGGCAGGGGCTCCCGGAAACGGTAACTTTTCCACATAGGGTGGCGTTCTACCATTTGACGGGGAAATAGGGTATCATACTGGGGCAACCACCGGACAGCCGTTAGCAGGGGGCTGAGTGGGAAGGATTGCCCCGTGAGCCCTAACCTGGACGCTCAC
>JAUYGU010000055.1 GCA_030690405.1 Dehalococcoidia bacterium
CTCATGGGCGGGCTTGTCGGCATCTTCGCCGTGCACCGCGCGGAGCGGCTGAACCGCTACTTGGTGGCCGGAGGCGTCGTCACCTGCGTGTCGTTCGCAGTGCTGATCGCCTTCTGGCTACTCTCCGGCGGCCGTGACGCCTCCCACCCCGTATGGATGATCTTCTCCACCGGCCTGGGCGGCTTCCTCTCCGCCGTCGTCGTCGTGGGCGCGTCCGTCATCCTCGGCCTGATGTTCGGCATCACCACTCGCATGCAGCTCATGGAGCTGGCGCAGATGAACCACCCGTTGCTGCGGCGGCTGCAGGAGCAGGCGCCGGGGACGTTCCACCACAGCGTTATCGTCGGCAACCTGGCGGAGCGAGCGGCCGACCTGATCGGCGCCGATTCCCTGCTGGTCCGCGTCGGCTGCTACTTCCACGACATCGGCAAGGTGGCGAAGCCCGTCTACTACATCGAGAACCAGATGCAGGGCGAGAACCCCCACGATAAGCTGGCCCCCGCCGCCAGCGCGAGGATGGTGGCTGATCACGTCCACGCCGGCCAGGAGCTCGCCAGGCGGCACCGCGTGCCCGCCCGCGTGCGCGCCTTCATCCCGGAGCACCACGGCACGCGTCTGGTGACCTACTTCTACCGTAAGGCCGCCATGGACGACGCCACCACAGACCCCGAAAAGTTCCGCTACCCCGGTCCGCGGCCGCAGAGCAAGGAGACCGCCATCGTCATGCTGGCCGACTCCGTGGAGGCGGTGGTCCGCTCCAGCCGCGACCGCTCGGCGGAGCGCATCGACTCACTGGTGGACGCCGTGATCGCCGAGCGGGTGGCGGAGGGTCAGCTCGACGAGTGTGACATCACCCTGCGGGACCTGAAGACGGTCGGCGAATCGTTCAAGACGACGCTTCGGGGCGTCTACCACCCGCGCATCGAGTACCCGGCACCGACGGCCGCCGAGCGGGCCACCGCCGCCGTTGGACGCTCCCCCGACCCGCTGCCGGGACCGATGGACGGCACGGCGCCCCCGCTCGAGATCGAACGGCCTTCCGGCTAGGCCGTCCGCAGCGCGCGGGGTCTTGTAATCGCGGCCCTTACGCCCCATAATCTGCGGTACGTTTCTCTTCCACTAGAAGGAGGCAGTTGTGGATGCCGTCTCGCTGCTGAGCCAGCAGATACGGAGCGCTCACGAGATAGTCGAAGGCACGGTCGCCGACCTGACGGCTGAGCAGGCGCAGTGGAAGCCGGCCGGCAAGGCGATCGCGGCCGGCCCCCTCTACGTGCACGTCTCTGCCGCAGAAGACCTCTTCCTGAACATGATGACCGGCCGCCAGCCTTTGGCGATGGGCGCTTACGCGGGCAAGACGGGGGTGAGCGAGCCCTACCCGATACAAGGCGGCTATGACGAGTGGGCGAAGCGCGTGAAGATCGACCTGCCGCAGCTCCGCGAGTACGTCCAGGCGGTGTTCAAGAACACCGAGGACTACGTCGCCGGCCTCACGCCGGAAGGCCTGGACCGGGAGATGGATCTCACCAGCGCGGGCCTCGGCAAGATGAGCCTCGGCGCGTTCATCACGATGACCAGCGTGATCCATCCGTCCAACCACATCGGCGAAATCTCCTGCCTCAAGGGGCTACAGGGCGCGAAGGGATACCCGTTCTAGCGGTCGCCCGCTAAGACCGCCCCTCCCAATACGCCACGAAGCGGGCCAGCGCCCGCACCGCCCGCTCCACGCTGGGGAACACCGCCAGCTCCGCCTCCACCAGCGTCTCCCGTGACGCCGAGACGAGTCGCCATAGCCGCTCGTCGCTGTAGTCCGCCGGGCCGATGACGGCCGCCAGCGGCTTGCCGGTGCGCGCGCCGATCTCCGCGAAGCGCTCCGGAATGCGGTTCAGCAGCGCCTCCGCGTTGGGCCGTCCCAGCGCCCACGCCTCGCCCACGTTGGCGAGGAGGAGGTCGATGCCGGGGCTGGCGTCCATCCACTCCAGGACGGACGTACCGCCGACGCCGCTGCCGGCGAGGATCGACTGGTCGACCGGGTTCGTCAGCCAGCCCGCGAGGTCCGGCGCCTTCTCCGCGATGCGCTTCTCGACGTCCGCGGGCAGGGGCGGCACGCTCAGCCCCAGCTCCTCGCACTGGTCGGCCGTGAGCACGGAGCGCCCGCCGCCGCCGCCCACCATCCCCAGCCGACGGCCGCCGCCCGGCCGCATGTAGGCGAAGGCGAGGAGCATATCGATCAGCTCCTCGACGGTGTCGACCGGCACGGCGCCGGCCTGGGCAACGGCGGCGTCCCAGACGTCGCGCTGTCCCGCCAGCGCCGCCGTGTGCGAGGCGGCGGCTCTCCCTCCGGCGGCTGTCCGGCCCCCCTTCAGCACCACCGCCGGCTTCGCGGCGGCGGCGCGCTTCAGCGCCGCCAGGAAGCGCCGCCCGTCGCGAACGCCCTCCACGTACGCCCCCACCACCGCGGTCTCTCCATCGGCGGCGAAGTACTCCAGGAAGTCGGACTCGTTCAGGTCAATGCCGTTGCCGTAGCTCACCGCCTTCGAGAACCGCAGGCCGCGGGGCTCGCCGAAGTACGTTAGCTCGAACAGCAGGTTCCCGCTCTGCGATAGGAGGCCGATCTTTCCCGGCCGCTGCGGCATGTCGGCGCGGAAGGAGATGCCCTGCGCGGGGTAGAGGAGCCCCATGCAGTTTGGGCCAATGATGCGGACGCCCGCCGCGCGGGCCCGCTCCGCCAGCCGGCGTTCCAGCTCCGTGCCCTCCGCGCGGCCCGTTTCCGAGAATCGGGCCGTGAACAGCTGGAGGGCGCGCGCTCCCTTCGCCGCGCAGTCGTCGACGAGGTCCAGGACGGCGGACGCCGGTATGCAGGAGATGACGTAGTCGACCGTCTCCGGCGTCGCTCGCAGGGAGGGGTACGACGTCAACCCCAGTATCTCCTCCGCACGCGGGTTCACCGGGTAGATTTCGCCGGCGTAGCCGAACGCCTGGAGGGCGTGGAGGTAGTCGTAGCCGGGCGTGTCGGGGTTGGCGGAGGCGCCGACGACGGCGATGGAGCGCGGGTGGAAGATCGCCTCGATCTCGGTGGCGAGGCCGGCGGGCGCGGTCTCCTTCGGCATGGCCACAGATTACAGTGAA
Organism: Dehalococcoidia bacterium; assembly: GCA_030690405.1. The sequence goes on from JAUYGU010000055.1 coordinate 3,127, forward strand.
CAGTGGACAGTGAACAGTGGACGGCCAGGTTTGGTGTTCCTGGCGTGTTGTGGTATAAGGGTGGCGAAGATGCGCTTCGCCGTCGTCGTCTTTCCCGGCACCTGGAGCGATCACGATACGCACTACGCGCTGACCGCCGTCCTTGGCCAGGAGGCGGATCTGGTCTGGCATCGCGAACGCGACCTCTCGCGATACGACGTGGTGGTGCTGCCCGGCGGCTTCTCCTACGGCGACTACCTGCGTACGGGGGCGATCGCCCGCTTCTCGCCGGTGATGGAGGCGGTGGCGGCGCACGCCGAGGCCGGCAAGCCGGTGATCGGCATCTGCAACGGCTTCCAGGTCCTCTGCGAGGCGCACCTGCTGCCCGGCGCTCTGATGCGCAACGATTCCCTCCAGTACCGCTGCGTCTGGGTCCACCTGCGCGTCGAGAACGCGGAGACGCCGTTCACGGTCGCCTGCCATCCCGGCCAGGTGCTGCGGATACCGATCTCCCACGGTGAGGGGCGCTACGTCGCCGACGAGGCGACGCTCGCTGCGCTCGAGTCGGCCGGGCGGGTGGTGTTCCGCTACTGCGACGCCGGCGGCGAGGTGACGCCGGAGGCGAACCCGAACGGCAGCGTGAGCAACATCGCGGGCATCATCAACGAACGCGGGAACGTGCTGGGGATGATGCCGCACCCGGAGCGGGCCTGCGAGTCGCTGATGGGCGGCGAGGACGGCCTGGCGCTGTGGCTGTCCGTGCTGGACTGGGCGAAGGTGAGGGCGTAAGGCGTTGGCGGACAAGCCGATACGCTTTACGCGCCACGCCCGCAATTAGGATGCGCTGGTTTCGGATATCATCGGAACAGGTGGAAGCTTGTCTTCGCTCCGCTGACCAAACGACACCCAGTGCCAAAAACAGGGTAAACTATTGGCGTCGAGGCGGCGGGAAATTCGTAAAGGTTACAGCCGTTGAAGAAGGTGACGCTATCGTTGTGATAACGGTTACATCGCGGAGGAGAGGCCTGCCGGAGGCTCAAACATGAAGATAACTTATGACTCTGAAGCCGACGCCCTCTACATTCGACTGCGGGAAGTGGAACTCGCCGACAGCATGGATGTAGAAGAGGGTGTCACCGTTGATCTGGACAGCGAGGGTCACATCGCGGGAATTGAGATTCTGGACGCCAGCAAGCGGATGACTCCTGAAGAGCTGGCCAACATACATTATGAGAACCTCCTCCTCACCGCGGCTGGAGAGCCTGCGGGTTCCTGATGCCCCACCCGGAGCAGCCCGCCCGCACCCGGAGCGGGCCTGCGAGTCGCTGATGGGCGGCGAGGACGGCCTGGCGCTGTGGCTGTCCGTGCTGGACCGGGCGAAGGTGAGGGCTTGACACTCCGACCTATGCTGTTTGAGCCGGCAAGGCTTCAAGCGGAGAGCGTGGTTCACGTTCGAGTGGCCCTCGAGTGGCCAAAGGAAAGGGGTGCAGAATGTCCGTAGAAACGGCCGTCACCGGAGCGCCTGGTTATCCGCTGCGCTTTGACGTGGAGTACCCGGAGCAGCTGTCACGCTGGCTCATCTTCGTCAAGTGGCTGCTGGCGATCCCACACTTTCTCATCCTGTACGCCCTGGGCGCCGTGGCCAACGTCATCACATTCATCGCGTTCTTCGCCATCCTGTTCACCGGGCGCTATCCCAGGGGGCTATTTGACTTCGTGGTCAACATCTACCGCTGGCAGGAGAACGTGTTCGCGTACTACGGCCTGTTCCGCGACGAGTATCCGCCCTTCTCCTGGGAGGCCGGGAAATACCCGGTGACGTTTGAGGTCGATTACCCGGAGAACCTGTCGCGGTGGATGATATTCGTGAAGTGGCTGCTGGTCATTCCTCACATCATCGTTCTCGCTTTCCTGTACATCGTCGCCCTTGTGGTCTGGGTCATCGTCTGGTTCGCCATTCTGTTCACGGGACGGTTCCCGCGCGGCCTTTTCGATTTCCTGGTGGGGGTCAACCGCTGGAGCCTGCGCGTCAACGCCTACGCCGCTCTTCTCCTGAGGGACGACTACCCGCCGTTCAGCCTGCGTTAGCCCGCCGCGTGTGGTAGGATGGCGGCTGTTATGGCGGAGAGCACGGCCGCCCGCAAAGTGGTTGAGCCCTGGCACACGCGGCCCTGGGTGACCATGGCCGCGATGTACGTCTTTCTGCCGGTGGGCCTCTACCACATGTGGCGGTTCCGGGACTGGCCGGGCTGGCTGAAGTGGTTCAGCACCGTCTTCGGGCCCGCCTTCGCCGCCGTGTGGGCCTACATCACCTCCGTTTATATCTGGCCGCGTATCTTCTAGCGCCGCGTTGGTCGCGCGCGGCTGGTTGAGATTCCTCGCTCGCGTTCGCCGAGAGGCGAACTTGCCGCTCGGAATGACAGATAAGGTGAGGGCGGGCAGAGGGGGTGGCTGCCGGGGGTTGCCCCGCCGCCAGATTCTTCGCTTCGCTCAGCAATGACAGGGGGAGGGTGGGCGCCACCGGGTATGATTCAAGCGCACCCGGTAGTGTAGAGTAAGACCGCCATGGCCATAGACCAGCGAGTTCTGGATACTATCGCCCTCAGCCGCGACGAGTACGAGCTGATCGTCGCCCGCTTGGGCCGGGAGCCCACCGAGGTGGAGCTGGGGATGTTCGGCGCCCTGTGGAGCGAGCACTGCGGCTACAAGAACTCGCGCCCGCTGCTGCGAATGCTGCCGGCGGAGGGCGCATTCGTCCTCACCAAGCGCGGCGAGGAGAACGCCGGCGCTGTCGACATCGGCGACGGCATGTGCGTGGTGCTGAAGATCGAATCGCACAACCACCCCTCGGCGATCGAGCCGTATCAGGGGGCGGCGACCGGCGTGGGCGGCATCGTGCGGGATATCTTCGCCATGGGCGCGCGGCCCATCGCGATTCTGGACTCGCTGCGCTTCGGCCCCCTGACCGATGCCCACAACCGCTACCTGTTCGGCGGCGTCGTCGGCGGCATCGGCGGCTACGGCAACTGCCTGGGCATACCGACGGTCGGCGGCGAGGTCGTATTCGAAGAGGCGTACTCCGCTAACCCGCTGGTCAACGCCATGTGCGTGGGCGTGGCCCCGATCGAGAAGCTGGTCAGCGCGAAGGCCGAGGGGGAAGGGAACCCGCTGATGCTCGTCGGCGCCGACACCGGCCGCGACGGCATCCACGGCGCCTCCGGCCTGGCCTCCCGCACCGACCCGCAGGCCCGGTTCGACGAGCTGCGCCCGGCTGTGCAGGTGGGCAACCCGTTCCTGGAGAAGATGCTCATGGAGGCTTGCCTGGACCTGGCCCACAACCACGCGGACTGGGTCACCGGCATCCAGGACCTGGGCGCCGCCGGACTCACAGCATCGAGTGTCGAGTCGGCGGCGCGCGCGGGCACCGGGCTCGTGATTGACCTCGCGCAG
>JAUYGU010000061.1 GCA_030690405.1 Dehalococcoidia bacterium
CAGGCCGGTCACGATCATGATGACGGCGCCGAAGACGATGCCCCAGTATTCGAACTTCTGGCGGTAGTCGTAGCGGTCGAACTGCGGCCGCTCCGGGATGATGCCCACCGAATAGCGCAGCATGTTGAAGGCGTCGCGAAAGTCCTGGAGAGTGACCACCATTGTGGGCCTGAACCGCCGCCTGGCGACGGCAAGCCCTATCTCCGCTACGTGAAGCAGAGATTCGCCGACGAATGCGGAGGCGAAGACCCTGTGCAGGAAGCGCGCGTTGTCGATGCCTCCCAGGGCGTTGATGATCCAGACCGATGCCTCCGCCTCGTTGAACTTCTGCGGCAGGCCGGTGGCCACCAGGCCGAAGAAGAAGAACGCCAGGAGCCAGTGCTCCAGCCGCGTCCACAGCCCGAAGCGGACGAGCTTATCGGGAAGGCCCGTGTCCTGCGGTCGCTGCTCGTGCGTCACGGTCATGTCACGCGCCCGTCACCGGTTGCGGGCCAGCCTCCAGAGGTCGAGGGCGACGTTCAGGCCGAGGCCCACCACCATCAGGGGGATCAGGAACCGGTAGTACTGCTTGATGAAGAAGACTAGCGACGCCTTGTCCATCGACGGCTCGTAGTGGGACAGCCAGGCCGAGGGGAAGTTGGTGGTGGCGTCCTCATGGCAGCGGCGGCAGGTCTTCACCAGGTTCTGCTTGACGACCGACGAACCGGGGTCGTCCGCCGGCTTGATGTCGTGAACGCCGTGGCAGTCGCTGCACACGGCGACGTCGGGCCACACCTCTGACGATTGGTCCTGGTAGAACCCCACCGTCTTGCCGTGGAAATCGTCCAGGTAGGTCTTGAAGACGTTCGAGGAGATATCGTACTTGTCCATGAGCTTCTTATCGGCGTGGCACTTGGCGCAGAGAAGGACGGACCCACGGCGGAACGAGGCGGTGGTGGCGCTGGCGATGTCGTGGACGCCGTGGCAATCGATGCAGGTGGGCACGTCGGGATTGTCCTTGGCGAGGGCGGCGCCGTGGACGCTCTGGGCGTAGCTATCGTAGATCTCCTGATGGCAGGAGGAGCAGGTGCGCGCGATCTCGCTGCGGGAACCTTCCAGTGACGTAACGGCGTGGGCGCTATGGCAGTCGGTGCAGATGGCGGCTTTGGCGTCGCCGGCGGCCATAGCGTCGAAGTGGATGCTGTCCAGGGAGCGGGTGTAGTTCTCGAAGTGGCAGCGCTTGCAGGTCTCGTACTCGGCGCGGGCGTAGTCACGGCGGTTGCGCACCTCCGTCGGCGGGTGCGGGTAATCCCGGTTCCGCTGGTGACAGTCCAGGCAGTCCAGTCTATCGCCGTGGACAGACTTAGCGTACGCGTCGAGATCAACCTGCACCGACAGCGTCTCTCCACTGGGGAAGGTCATGCTCCGGCCGCTCACGGCATGGCAGCGCAGGCACGGCTGGTTAGGCTCCACCGGGCCGTGAGGAGGGCCAGCGGTCCCGTCATCGGCCTGAACCTCTCCCATGAGCGCGAGCAGCGCCGCCGCCAGGGCCGCGCAGGCGGCTGCTGAAAGCAGCAAACGGGCCGCCGCCCGGCGGGCCGCGCGCGGGAAGCTCCCGGTCACGCCGGCCCCTCCCAGTCTTCTCGCCGGGGCTTGCCCAGACGGTGGGCCGCCGTGGAGGCGATGCTCATTGCGCTGCCCGCGCCGGCGCCCGCGGCAGGCGCGGCGGCCTCCGGCGGCATGGCCAGCGGCCGGGTCGCATCGGAGTTGAGGCTCTGGCCTCGGAACAGCCGCGGCGTCAGGCCGGTGTACAGCAGATGGACGATGACCACCCACACCACCACCAGCAGAGCGGCGTCGCTGTGGGTCCGAAGCGATGCGAGGACCGTTTCGGCAGACAAAAACCGGGCGGCGCGCAACGGCATCAGGTTGACGAGGCCGGTCACGGCCATGACCCCAAGGCTCCAGGCCATGAACCAGTAATCAACCTTCCGAAAGTACTGCCGGCCGTGGGCGTTAGGTGGCTCCCTCCTCAGCCGCAGGAAGTAGGCGGTCGCGCGCACCGCGTCGCCGAAGTCGCCGGCGCTGGGGATCATCCGCAGAGGCGCGGTCTCCCCGAGGACGAGGACGGCCGCCAGCATCAGGACGACGTGGTAGACGCCTGTCAGCACGAGCGCTCCCCCGGCCACCCGATGAACGAGCCGGAGGGTCTCGATGCCTCCCGCCAGGTCCATCATCTGGCGGCTGAGCGATAGCGAGTCGAACTTCTGGGGCAGCCCGGTGAGCGCCAGGACGGCGACGCAGGCGACGACCAGGCCGTACTGGGCGCGGAGGTGGGACTCGAGCCGGAGGAGCCGTCGCTCGCGGCGGCCGTCCGCCTCACTCAGCCTGCTCACCTCGGCCCACCCCCGGGGCGTCTCGGGTTGCGCAGGAAGTCCAGCGCCGCGTGAGTCAGCCCGAAGGCGACGCCCACAGCCATCAGGAGCACAATCCCCTGGTGCACGAAGTCTGCCAGGCCGGAGGGCGATGAGCTCGCCTCATGCCCCAGCCACTCGCCGGCGAACTGCTCGTCCGCGCCCCGGTGGCACTCCTGGCAGGCAAGGGCCAGGCGGGCCGGCGCCAGTGCTCCGCCCGGGTCGTCCACTGCGCTCACGGCGTGGTCGCCGTGACAGTTGGTGCAGGTGGCCGCCCGTTGCTCGTCCCCGAACTGGACCAGCGCGCTGTGGGCCGTCCGCCGGTAGGTCGCCAGTTCATCCCTGTGGCATCGCCCACAGTTCTCGGCCACCGCCTCGGCTTGCCGGGCAGGCCGGAGGCCGGCTAGACGGCTCGTCGAGTGCCCCGACCCGTCGGGGGAATGACAGTCGTTGCACGTGGCCCCGTCTCCTGTTCTAGAGAGCACCGGGGCGCCGTGAACGCTGCCTGCATAGTCGCTGGCGGCGGCCAGGTGGCAGCGTACGCACATCTCCGCCGCCCGCGCCTGGTAGTCCGCGAGCCCCGAGGACGCCACCTGCCCGCTGGGGTGGGTTTCGAGGTCCGTGTGACAGGTGACGCAGCCCAGCAGCCCATGAGCGGAATCGCGAAGGGCGCTTGCATCCACGTGCAGCGACAGGGCGCCGCCATCGGGGAGGCGTGCCTCAAGGGTGGGGTCGACGTGGCAGGTGAGGCAGAAGGAGTCGTTCCGAGTCCCCTCCTGGGTTACGGGCCCGGCCCCGCCGCCGGCCTCCAGGCCCAAGGAACCCGAAGCCGGCCCCGCGGCCGACGCAACGGCGGGCTGTCCCGGCGCCGGCTGGCCCTCCTGGCCGGGGCTGGCCGGCCAGGAGGTGAGCACCAGGGTCGTCAGAAGCAGAACCAGTATCCAAGGTCTGGCCATTCCAACCTGACCACGATGGCCCGTTGACCCCGCAGCTTCAAGGTACGGGCTTTGGGGTGACCCCGAACATCCGCTGACCGGTAGATTGGGGATACGGTTTTACATGTCGCGGGTGACGAAGGAGGGCCCCCTGCATGTATCCGGCGGTACACGTTCCAGAATCGACCATCGGGCGGTGTGCCGGCTATCTCGCGGACATGCGGCACTAAGAGGCTGGCTGGGAGAACGCTGATTCAAGAGCCGGGCTTGGGTCCGGCTGCGACAGGCTCCTGTCCTTGTCCATGGAGCATCTTCCTACGCTCCCGCAGGGGCATCACCGGCACGTTCAGCGCGCGAACGCGAAGTCGCTTTGGATGTCTGCTGCCCGGGCGCGTCAATCGGCCCAGCGATGGGGCCGCTCACGGAGTTGCCCGAAACCGTACTTGCCGCAAAAGGCCAGGAACTCATCGCGGGGGACACCTCGCCATTCGAGGTCGCCGAGCGTTTCGGCGAGCGGCACATCGCGGCGCAGGGTCGCGAGGTCTTTGAACAGCGCCACATCGGCGCGGCCCGCGGCGAGGCTCCTGCCGAGCCGGACCGCACCCCGCACCGGGATATCCCAGTCGCCAGGGTCCACGGGGATCTTCTCGACGTGACCGTATCGCGCCAGGAGCGTCGCCGACGACTTGGCCCCCCATCCCGGCAAACCTGGATAGCCGTCCGCCGGGTCGCCGACGAGTGCCAGGTAATCCGGAATGGACTCGGGGGAGACGCCGAATTTCGCGACGACGGCCTGGCGGTCGATGAACGCGCGCTTGCGGCGGTCGTAGCCCACTACCTTGGGATCGCCGTATAGCTGGGCCATGTCCTTGTCGGGGCTGTGGATGACGACGCGATCGACATCGCTGGACCAGCGCTCGGCGGCTGTGGCGAGCGCATCATCCGTCTCGTGGTTGTACATCGACCATACGGTCACGCCGATGGCACGCAGCGCCTCTTCGGCGAGCGGGAACTGCGCCAGGAGCTCCGGTGGCGTTCCGGCGGCGGTCTTGTATCCGGCGTAGAGGTCGTTGCGGAAGGACTCGATGACGGTGTCGAAGGCGGCCGCCACGTGGGTCACACCCGGCTCGCTGAGGACGGCGAGCGTGGCGGCGGTGATGCCGTAGGTCCCCCCGACCTCGATCCCCTCCGGTGAGGTGCGGTTGGGGGCGCCGAAGTGGGCTCGGAACAGCTCGTAGGTGCCGTCGATGAGGTGCAACTGCATTTGGGCGAGTCTCCAGTCAGCGGGCCCGCGACGCAAGTCCCGGACGGCCGGGCGTCTGCCCGAACCCATGACTAGCGCCTGGAGGGCCCGGTGGGATTCCGCCCAGGCGGGCCCTCCTCAGGCGGAACCCCACGACTCCCGGATTATAAGGGAGCCCCAGCGCTTGCCTTAGCCCCGCGCCTCCCCCATGAACTCCTCGAGCCGACGCCGTTGCTGACCCGAGTCGTCAAAGTTCGACGGATTGAGCCAGCCCTCCAGCGCCGACCGCACGGCCGGCCATTCCGAGTCGAGGATCGACAACCACGCGTTGTCTCGATTACGACTCTTCATCACGACCGCCTGCCGGAACGTGCCCTCGTAGCGCAACCCGAGGCGCTCCGCCGCCCGCCACGAGGGCGCGTTGAAGCTGTCGCACTTCCACTGGTACCGTCGATATCCCAGCTCATAGAAGGCCCGGCGCATCATCAGGTACATCGCCTCCGTAGCAGCCGCCGTGCGTTGCAGCGCCGGTGAGTAGCTGAGGTGTCCAACCTCGATGCAGCCCATCGCTGGGTCAATGCGCACGTAGCTTGCCACGCCGACCGGGTGACCCGATGCCCGGTCGATGATCGCGAAGAACAGCGGGTCCTCCCCCGTCTCCGCCGACTCGACCCACGCCGCGTACTCCGCCGCCGACGCGAACGGGCCGTACGGCAGATACGTCCAGATCCGCCCCTCGCGATCGGCCGCGTAGGCGTCGTGCAGCGCCTCCGCGTGGCGGTTCGCCTCCAGTGGCTCCAGCCGGCACAGGCGCCCCTCCATTGGCATCCGCGGCGGCCGAAGCCTCGCCGTCCAGTCTGGGACTGGCGCACCAATCGGCTGCCCCAGCTCGTTCGTGTACTCAGACACTGTCCTGCCCCAATCTCGCCGCTCCGTAGCTCAAATCTGTGGAGGGCCCGGTGGGATTCGAACCCACGACCCCCGGATTAAAAGTCTGCCCAGGCCTTTTCCGACCTGCCATTTCTAACACCGCTCTGACAGTTTCGTACCTGAATTCTATCACGCCGTCCCGGCCGATCCCGCCCGATCACACCTCTTTTCGTGGCGACGGGCGACAAAATGGCGACAAATGCTCAGAGGATTAGCATTCCCCGTACTTGGGTTCGGCACAGTTTACAATCTGCAGTTGCACCGCCCCATGCTCCCTCGCAGGCCAGTGCTCTCCCAGAGCGCTTCCTCCTCAAGACAAAGGGCGATCTCCAGGTCCGGTCGAAGGCGCCGCGCAGATGCGATGATCAACGAGTAGACCTGATGCCGAAGGTTACGGGAGTAGCGTGCCCTCCCGTCTCCTGCCATCGGGGAGGCCCTGCCAATGTGATGGGAGACCGCGTTCCGCATCCCCATCTTCCTCTCCATAAGGTCCCGAGCGCTCCTGTAGATGCAGATGCCGCCGAGGGTCAGTCGCCGGATCGGCACAGCTTCGAGCAGGCGTTTCGTGAACGCGAGGTAGCAGTCTTCCCATCCCTCAATTGGAATGATTGGCATCATGATGGCCCGGACGGGATACCCTCGTTCGGCAACGCGGCGCATCGCCTCGAGGCGCTCATCGATGCTCGGCACGTTCTCCTCGAACATCGCCGATACCGCGGGTGGATTTACGCTCCATGAGAGGATGGAGTGTTCCCGATGCTCCAGGCCCAGGAGGCGGTCGACGTGGGCGCTCTTCGTGAGGAGCGTAAGGCGTGCCCAGGGGTGCTGGGCAAAGAAGGGCACCAGAACCGTGGAGTAGGCTGTGAGAGGGTCCGGGGCCAGGGAATCCTGCAGTTTCCCGAGGTAGAACGCGGTGGGTCTCAGCTGCCTCCGCGCGATGCGATCGATTTCGCGCAGAATCTCGGGCAGGTTGACGTATATCTTGACCGAGGGCGAGAACTTTACGCCAGGGGTTCCGGCGAGGTAGCAGTACCTACAGCCGTAGGGACAGAAGCCGTAGGGAGAGAAGTGCCAGTAGTTCGGGCAGGCGTTTCCCTTCTCTTCGGAGAAACGTACCGCCGACTCTAGCTCCCCGAACACGAGAGTGTGCTTCCCGGTTCGATGAAGACCGAGAGGGTCTCGCCCACCCAGCCTCAATCGGCTATGGGGCGTGTCGAGGCGTTCTTCCACAGGCGCTTCGGGATAGAGAGCGCAAATACGTTCGACGAACCGCTTTCGTTCGGCGGTGGCGGTGCTGCCTCTGGCGAGGTAGATGCGCTCGACCTCAAAGTAGGCTGGCCGGACAGGTTCATAGTCCTTAGGCAGTGATGGACTGAATACGGCCGCTCCGAATATGTCCCTGTCGTAGCAGCTGAGCCTGTCCATGCGCTTTCTTCAGGACTCCTGGCGCTTCAGGATCACGTCGCGATCATCGGCTGGACGGCCCGGGGCGACCGCCCAGACGGGCGGTCGTCTGGCCGCCTAGGCCATGTGCCGGCGATGTTGGGGGAGGGGCCGTGGCGCGCCAAGCCATAGCGCCTTGACGCCGGCCGCTGGGCGCCAGCCGGCTCTCGCCAAGCAATGGCCAAGACGGCTGAGGATTGGCAATGAGAAACTTGTCGTCTGGAGGATTCCACCATGTCCGCGGTGGCGCTGAGCCGGGCGAGCCGATGCGCTTCCAAACTTCCTCCATATCCCCTAGAGGAAGATCGTCGCGCTTGATGACCTCAGGGAGATCGTGACAGCAGAATCTCTCGGTCGGCCAGCCCTTGGTTGCCCCTGTTCCGCTTCCGATATCCAGAACACCGGTCGGATAGCGATCGATGTCGACGGCGAGCAACGATCCGAGTATCGAGATGACGCGCCGCGGCATGTACTTCAGCGCGTAGACGAGTGGAAGCCCCGGCTTGTCGTAGTCAGGTTCCCTGGCCAGTCGCAGCTCGTCTAGTTCTTGGTCCCAGTTGTCTGGCCTGATCGGGACTCGACTGGCGTGCAGGTGCCTCAGGTAATCGCGCGCAGCCTTGGCCACGGCCTTGTCCAGTCTCTCGACCAGCCGTCGCCATTCGAAATCGCTGAGGCTCTCAAGCTGGAGCAAACCCCGCCACCCCCTCCAATAGTGGTCGTTCGTCACCGAGGATTCGTGCCAGTACCTCGCGTGCTTGCCGGTACTCGCGCACACCCCAACCATCCTCGCGCACCCTTCGCAGCACCTCGGCGCTGGTGCCGGCTGCGAAGTGGGACCTTCCAGGCTTCAGATATTGCGTGACGTACTCGTCGGCTCTTAGATCAGCCAGTCTGGCACCAAACGCCTCCGCGTCTTTGAGCGGCAGCATTGGACTGATGGAAATGCCGATCCTGACGCCGGCCGCTGACAAGGCGGCCGCGGCCTTGATGCGCGCTCGTATCGAAGCCTGACCTCTTCGGAGTCAGTGGTGATCGTGACGTTGACGCGAAGCCTGTGGAACCTCTCGAACAGCTCAATGTCACGTGTTACGAGGGGACTCCTTGTTTGGATGGTCAGCCGAGGCTGAACGTCAGAATCGAGGATGGCCTCGAGGACCGTCCTCGTCAGCCCCAGACGTCGCTCGACCGGCTGATAGGGGTCCGTCACGCTCGACATGTAGACAGCGTCGCCCGACTTCAACACTCCGGAGCGGCAAGCGCTCGCGATGAGTTCGCGAGCGTTGGTCTTCACCAATACCCACTGTCCCCACATTTCGCGTTGCTCCGAGGAGGGTGCGAAGAACCTGGCGTAACAGTACTCGCACCCAAAGGCGCACCCACCATACGGGTTGAGCGTGAACTTGTACTGGCTCATGAAGCCCGAAGCCGGGGTGAGAATCGATTTCGAGTCGATGTGCTGAACCGACGTTCGGCCGGACACCGTGGGCTGGTCCGGTAAGCCCGCTCGGGGTGGCGCGGCTGGGGCGTTATAGGGCATTGACGAGAGGGTATCCTTTCGCCGTGCCCATGCGTAAGGTGCAAATGTCACTTGCAGTCGCCGCGATGGCTCGGTCCACCGCAAGTGACGGGAACCGCTTTCTCCTGTGGTGACCGGCTGCTACGCTAACGCGCGCGTACGTCCTCAGCTCTTAGCTTGCTGCAGAAGCTTCCGCAACTGTCCCATGTGTGTTCGCGCGAGGGCGTGCGACCGGTAGGGAAACGGAAGCACGAACAGCTGGGAGTCTCCCAATGTTTCGTCTACCAGACCCCAGCGATTCGTGAGTCTGATTTCGCAAAGCTCCTCCAGCGCTCTCTTGTATACCGAGCACACAATCAGGGGCCTGAACTCGGCGATCTTCCCCTTGAGGATGGCGCGGCCCTCGCTGACATCTGCCGGATCCAGGCTATCGGCCCTTCGAGATGGCACCTTGACGAGATCTGTGATTCCCATCCGGTGCGCAAGGAGAAGGTCGTCGTGGAAATGGCCGGGATCAGGTGGCGGGAGAACCTGATGCTCGACTAGCATCCGCCAGAATCTCTGGCCGAGACGGCCTTGATGGTAGTGACCTTGGGCGACACTAACCGGACTTGGGTTCAGCCCAACAAACAGGACGAGAAGATCGACATCGACGATATCAGCGAGAGTTTCAATCTCCCGGCCGCGCCAGAGGAGAACAGTCCTGTGACCCACACTGGTCAAGCCTGGTGTCCCGCTCGGTTTGACCGGCCGCCGTTCCCCTGTTGGCGGGGACTCCACCCGTGGACCCGGCTCCACTGAACCCGTGGACTCCCGCAGAGTGAAGTACCAGAGTATGTTCTTGTTCTTGCGTTCCGGGCGCACCGTGTGCATGACAGACAGATCGCCGGAGCGCTGTAGCTCGCGGAGAAGCTTGCGGAGCGGGAGGCCTTGTTTGTGATCACCGGGAAACACATGATTCTGGATCAGAAGAGGCATCACGTCCTTCGGTCGGGCCTCGTCTCGGCCCGTGGCGCGAAGCCATCCCTCGATGAGTTCGTCGATCCGCTTCGCCAGTTGAATCTTCTCCCCTGATGTCACTTCTAGTTCCTCCGGCTGGGCGACAAATGGGCGACAACTGCTAAGGCGGATTACTAAACCTATCGCTTAGAGTTGCGCGGTTCGTATCTGAAATCTGTGGAGGGCCCGGTGGGATTCGAACCCACGACTCCCGGATTAAAAGTCCGGAGCTCTAACCGCTGAGCTACGGGCCCCCGACACCGAAATCGTATCTGTTTTGGCCTATCAGGGCAACCGCGCGCGGCCCCGAAATCGGGAATTGCCGCCATTTTGCCGCCAGTTGCCGCCACTGGGCGCGTTCGTGGTCACCCTAGCTCCCCGTCGCGGGGCGCCCGGCCGGCCGCCCGAGCAGCCGATCCATCGCCTCCGCCGCCTGCCGCTGCATGTTGGGGAGGACGTGGCTGTAGGTGTCCAGGGTGAAGGCCACGGTGGCGTGGCCGAGCCGTTCTGAAGCGACCTTGGGGTTCACGCCGGCGGCCAGCATCAGGGTGGCGGCGGTGTGGCGGAGGTCGTGGAAGCGGAGGCCCTCGAAGCCCGCCTTTGCCGCTAGCTTCTGGAGCTCCCTCCTGACAGCGCCCCGGTCCTGGGGCCTGCCCGTCGCCCAGGCGAACACCAGGTCCTGGTCCTCGTACGCCGGTCCCAGCGTGAGCCTGGTCTCCAGCTGAGCTAGCCGGCGCCGCCTAAGGACATCGACCGTGTCACGGGAGAGGGCCACGGGCCTGACCGCCCGCTGCGTCTTGGGGGTGCTGAACACCACGCCGACGCCGGGCAGCCGCACCGCGGTCCGCGTGATCCTCATCGTGCCTGAGTCCAGGTCGAGGTCGCTCCACCGCAACGCCAGCAGCTCCCCCAGCCGCGCGCCCGTGGCCAGCGCCAGGTAGATCAACACGTAGTAGGGGCTGCCCTGGGCCACCTCGAGAAGGCAGAGTGTCTCATCCAGCGACAACACTCGCAGCTCGCGTCGCCGGAAGTGGGGAGGCCTGACCGCGTCCGCCGGGTTGCGGGTGATGAGTTGCCACTCGACGGCGTGGCTAAGGGCCTCCTTGAGCACCCGGTGGTGCTGGAGCACCGTCCGCGGCGACAGCGGCACGGGCTTAGCGTCGAGGCGGCCGCCTGCGGCCAGCGCCTCGCCGTACGCCGCCTGGATGTGGGCCGGGCGCAGATCCCGCAGGAGCAGCGCTCCGATACGAGGGATGAGGTGCCGCTCGATGATGCCGGTGTACCTGATGACGGTCGAGGGGGCGCAGTTGTGCGAGACGTAGTCGCGGAGCCAGCGGCGGAGGTACTCGGCGTTCGTAAGCTTGCCGGGGGCGATGTCCACGCCCGTGTCCCTCTGGTGCAGCGCCTCGGCCAGGGCCCGCTCGGCGTCGCGCTTGGTGCCCTTAACGGTGAGGAACCTGCGGCGGTAGCGTCGCGTAATCGGGTCCCGGCCCAGGCGGACCGTCACCTCCCAAGAACCCTTGCCGCGTCGACGAATGTGACCACGCATGGCGTCCCTCCTCTAGTGGCGCTGGGACGGCTGTGGCGGCAAGGATACCACCCCGGTCGGTGGCTCGGAAAGGCCCGACTGGCGGGCGATCCACTGTTCCAGGCCGTGGCGCGGGACCCTGATCACACGGCCCAGGCGGACCGCCGGCAGCTCGCCGCGGGCCACGAGCTCGTAGGCCAGATTGCGAGAGATGCGCAGCAACCGAGCCGCCTCCGACACGGTCAACAGGAGGGAGCTATCGGCTGCCGTCGTCACCTCGGCCTCCCCCTTCCGCCGGCGCCCGCGCATGGATCAAGCACTGTCCGCCGTTCTCGTCTCCACATTGCGTCTTGCATGCCTTTCATCCGCCGGTCCGAACGCTTTTCTATCCCGAGGATAGCTCCGGCAGGTCCAATTTCAGTCCAACATTCGGCCGACTTCAGTCCAAAATGGGGCCGTCTAGTCCAATTTTCGTCTATTGGGCGGGCGGTCGCATCACCGGAGCCCGTGGTGGCTCGTCCATTCTGTCTGCCAGATTCATTCACGCGAGCGGGCCAGCTCTCGCGATCAAGCCGGTGGACGCTTGCGATACACTCGCCTGTCCCTAGTAACTACAGTAGTCGTGATGACCAACTCGCTCGATCCGGCGAGGTACTAGCCTGGCCAAGAGAATCAGCGCATCCCAGGCGAAGGCGCATCTCTTGCACCTCATGGCCCAGGTGGCACATGGAGGGGAGCGCTACGTTATCGAGCGCCGGGGCAAGCCTCTGGCCGGCCCTGGTCAGCCTGGCGGACTTCGACGCCCTAGAGCGCTTGCAGGGGCAGCAGCGTCAGGCCCAGCTTAGTCGCCTGGCTGCGCGGGCCGCTCAGGAAGCCGGCGGTGCTGAGCCGGCCGAGGAGGAGATCGTGGAGGCAGTGAGGGCCGCCCGCGACGCCCTCTACCGGAGCGGCATGGCGCAGCGTAGGCTGCGGGTCGCCACGTTCGCCCTCGCCCTGGCGCGCGGAGGCGAGCACTACGTCATCGAGCGCCGGGGTAATCCCCTCTGCCGCCCTGGTCAGGCACTAGCCTCTTCCCACACGCACGTCGAGCCTCCACCGCCGAGCCTGACTATGGGCGTGAGCCTTTTCTAAGGCTTCTCTCTCCTGACCACGTCTCTGTTCCATCTCACCCCTGTCTGCCACATTCACCCTGTCGGCACAGACAGCTCATCTGCGACGTGCAGTCCTCACAGGAGCACGAAAGGTGGGTCCGATCATCAGGTGCCCTATGAAGGTACCTGCGACAGACGCAGAGGCCACCAATCTTTCCACTCCCGAACGTAGACATCCCGCGACAGATCAACGACTCCACGCTCGACTATGAATGCTCTCTTTCCGCACACGAGCACCGATGACCAGTGGGGTTGGCTAACCTCGAGCGCGTGTGTGACAGGCAGTACGTCACGCGTAGTCACCCACCCCGAGCTGAGAGAAGCAAAGGAGTCTGTGAATGTCAAGCGAAAAGCCACCCACTGTGATGATCGAAAAGACACCCACCCCGTGCGATGATGGAAAATGCCACCACTAGAGCCTGGTCTAGGAGCGGGCTGTCTCCTTCCTGCGCAGGCTCTCCTTGAAGCGGTA
>JAUYGU010000064.1 GCA_030690405.1 Dehalococcoidia bacterium
AATGGTCGGCAAATCGTCCGCCGCTCCCTAGCTTCCAGGCGCGGGCTTCAATGACGCACTCACGGCAGAACCAGCTTCGTGAATGGAAATGATAAGGGTTTCGACGGTCTGCAGACACCGCTGAGCCATCTCCGCAGGAACGTCTTCCCCATAATGAACGCTGCCCTCGCGCAGTTCCTTCACCGCCAGCCCAATCATTCCAGACTTTGCGTCGCCCGAGCTGGATGCCGAGCGCTTTCTTGAGGCCGTATTTCAGCTTGTCGTTGATCCTCGCTTGTTGGATGGCCTCTTCCAGCGATATGACTGATCGATCCGCCTTTGGTGACAATCTAAGTTGGAGGGCCCCGTCCGACGGGGTCAGGTTCTGCTGTTTGAAGCATGTCAGGAGCGTCTGATCCACGTAGACCTCCAATGCGGTTCTACTGTCGATAACGACTTACGAGCCTTTACCGGATTATTCGCCGCCTAGGGGAGCAGGTCAGGCTAAAAGTCCGCCCGCACGGCCTCCGCCACACCGCCATCACCGAGGCTTGCAAGGTCGCCCAGGCCAACGGGATGGGACTGGAGGAGGTTCTCGACTTCTCCCGCCACCGTGACGTGAAGGTATTCATGGTCTACCGCGACCGCGAGCGCGACGTGCAGGGCCAGTTGGCTACCCTCGTCGCCGCCGGTGTGGAGGGGGACTAGAGCGGGGGGCCGTTGAGTATGCAAACAGACATTATCGTACTCAAGATAACGGCCTTGGTCTCTATCCCGCCGAAGTCGTGGTGGCCAGCCAGGTGGTAGACCTCGGCCGCTCGCAGCAGGGCCTTGCTGGGGACGCAGCCGATGTTGACGCAGGTGCCGCCCAGGATCCCTGCCTCCACCATCACCACGCGCGCGCCCAGGTCCCTGGCGGCGGATGGCCGCCTCCCGAAATGCACTCCCACCGGGCCGAACGCATCCTGCATGTCATCAGGTGATATCCCGTTCCCGTCATCGGTTATGACGACCCGCTCGGCAGCTTCCATCTGGTTGAAGCAGATTCTCACGTCCACACGGGTGCAGCCGGAATCAAGGGCGTTTGCAACTAGCTGCTTGAGAGCCTCTAAGAAGCAGAAGAAGCAGAAGACGCCGAAGGGCCACGAGATTCCCGTGCCCAACCGAAGCGACTTCCTGCGCGACCTCAAGAAGGTGGCGAAGGCCCAGAAGTCACCGACTCGCAGCCCGAAGAAGTAGCGTCTCGAACTGCGCCCGACCGTTCCGGTGGTTGTAGCGCCACGCGTACTCGTTTAGGTAGCCCTGAAGATGCTTAGCCGAGACGACGTGGTACACGCCACCAATCCCCCGCTTCACGAGCGACCAGAAGCCTTCGATGGTGTTCGTGTGAACATCCCCACTTACATGCACCTTCGACGCGTGGTGAATCCGGTCGTGGAAGTAGCCCGACCGTCCGAGAGCCCGATACGGCTTCCATTCGTCCGTGTAGACGATGGAACGGGGCATGATGTGTTGGGCAATGAGCGGTATGAGAGTCTTTCCCTTCGCATCGGGGACGGCCTTGGCGACCACTCGGCCTTGCCTCTCGACCATCCCGAACACGGCGACCTTGCTAGACCCCGGCCCGGGCCGACCGTCGCGACGCTTCCCGCCGACGTACGTCTCGTCGGCTTCGACCGTCCCCTTAAGCGGCTCGCCGTCTTGATCCATCAACTCTCCGAATCAGGTTCGCCATCCGCCATGCCGTCTTGTAGGTGACGCCAAGCTCCCGCTCAATCTGCTTCGCGGAGATACCGCATTGGGTGCTGGTCATGAGGTACATCGCGTAGAACCAGAGATGCAGCGATGTAGAGGACTTGTGGCCGACCCTGCCATGATAGCGATCGCTGCCCAGAAGCTATCGCCGTGGATGCTTATGCCCGTGGTGAAGGGGATGGTGCCGGCGAAGACGTTGTGGAAGCCGTAGCCGATCGAGAGGGGGAGGTGACCACCAGCAGGACTCCCGCACGAACACCGGCAGCCATCCCCTGAAGCCTCTGGTCAGCTGTGGCCCTGTCGAGCAACCCCTCGTCCATGAGTTCATGCACCGTCAGGACCTTCTGCGGCGCTCCGTCAGGAGCGCGCACAACCAGCGAAGTGCTCGGTGCGGTGTCCTCTTTCCACGGGGGGAGTCCCGCCGGGTCGTCCTCCACGTCACTCCAGAGACTAGCCAGGAAAAAGAGGTGACCGTGCTCCGCAATGGAAAGCTGGCTCTGGCCGTAGACCGGGCCCGGCCTTATCTCCCCAGACAGATGATCGTGTCAGCTGTCCACTGTAAACTATCAACTGGTAAAGGGGCAAACCTATGGCTCAGGTAACCATGCGGGTATTCCGCGGGACCGCGGAGGGCGGCGGCTTCGTCGACTACCAGGTGGAGGTGGAAGAGGGGAACGTCGTTCTGGACGTCCTCCATCGCATCCAGGCCACCGAGGCCAACGACCTGGCGATCCGCTGGAACTGCAAGGCTGGTAAGTGCGGCTCCTGCAGCGCCGAGGTCAATGGCCAGCCCGTCCTCACCTGCATGGCCCGCATGGACATCTTCGAGCCGGGAAAGCCAATCACCGTCGCGCCCCTCAAGACGTTCCCCATCATTAAGGACCTGGTGACAGACGTCTCCTTCAACTATCAGGTGGAGAAGGAGATCCCGCCATATAAGCCCCGCCCTCCGGAGCCCGACGGCACCTACCGCATGATGCAGACCGACATCGACCGCGGCCAGGAGTTCCGCAAGTGCATCGAATGCTTCCTCTGCCAGAACGTCTGCCACGTCATCCGCGATCACCCGGAGAACAAGGCGCAGTTCTATGGCCCTCGCTTCTTCGTGCGCCTGGCGGAGCTGGAGATGCACCCCCTGGACACCGCCGACCGCACGGAGATCATACACAAGGCAGCGGGCATCGCCTACTGCAACATCACCGGGTGCTGCACGGAAGTCTGCCCCGAAGACATCCACATCACCGACAACGCTATCATCCCCCTCAAGGAGCGCGTCGCCGACCAGTACTACGATCCCGTCCGCTGGGTCCTGCGAAAGATACGCGGCGAGTAGGGAGCCTTTACAGCCGAAAGCTGCTCGTGAGGCGAAGGATGGTCCGCTACCGCATTCGTGGGGGGAACGCCGCCTTTCGCGCCTAGCTGCCCTTCGGCAACGGTGGGGGTTATATCCCTCCTTGTGTATCGGCGAGGGTTGCCAATAGTGCCTCGGGCTCGACGCCTCGTTCAGCGGCTAGTTTCTCCAACTCCATGCCCAGATACTCGCGCCGACTGGCGGCGGTTGCCTCGACTATGCGGTCGCGATGACTCGCCTCTCTTCGGATCGCTGCGGCCAGCTTCAGCGCCGTGTCTAGCGTCAGCTCCCGAGCCAGGTTCCCTATCTCCACCTGGATGCAGGGATCTTCTTGCGGCGTGCTCATCCGCGTCGCCTTCACGAACTCTGCCTCCCGCGACGGGCCGTTGGCGTAACTGTCGGCCATCAGTAGCTCCCGTGCTCCACGTGCCGCGGGCAGTCCTCCGGGCAGAAGCAATCTGCGTCCTTCTGCCGCCGCCTGGTCTGGAGCTTGCGCGCGCAGGGGGCGCAGACCTCGAACACCCGGCCCTCGACCTCCACGTCCTCGGTCACGGGCGAGCGACAACAGAAGGCGCACATCACGCCTACCTGTGAATCGGGGGTAGAAAAATGGTGCACTGGCCTCCCTATCTCCTCAGCGCGCCGCCGCTGCGCTGCGGCCGGCTGATGGGGAGGAGACCCTAGTCATCGTCCAGCTTCTGTGACGTTCGACAGCGAACACGTCAAGCCGGTGCCCTTCAGTCCACAGTAACCGTCCGGAACCTTGTGCAGGTACTGCTGGAGGTAGTCCTCAGCGTAGTAGAAGGGAGCGGCGGGCTCGATCTCGGTCGTGATGGCCGGGAAGCCGGCACGCCGGAGGTCCCGGTTGTAGGCGTCCCGCAAGGCTTCGGCGGTCCGCTTCTGGTCGTCGTCGGCATAGTAGATGGCGGAGCGGTACTGCGTGCCGACGTCGTTGCCCTGACGCATACCCTGGGTCGGGTTATGCTCCTCGAAGAAGGTCTTGAGCAACGACTCGGAGGAGACCTTGGCCGGGTCAAAGGCGACGAGCACGGCCTCCGCGTGGCCGGTGCGGCCGGAGCAGACCTCCTCATAGGTCGGATGCGGCGTGAAGCCGCCCGTGTAGCCGACCGCCGTGGTGAACACCCCCGGTATCTGCCAAAAGAGACGCTCGGCACCCCAGAAGCAGCCGAGCGCGAAGACGGCGGTCTGGATACCGGCAGGGAATGGGGGCTGCAGAGGAGCGCCGAGAACAGTGTGGCGCTCCGGAACGTCAAACGCCGGCCGGTCGCGGCCGGGGAGCGCGTCGCCGGGCGTAATCATCGTGATCTTGTGCGAGTTGAAGGAGCAGAAGATGATCCCCATCTCCTCCAGCGTCTTCTGGAGGGTCGTCGCCACGGAGACGCTGTCGAAGACGGCGTCCACGGTCGATTTCGTCCATGCCCTCGGGGCGCTTCTCCTTGAGCGGGGACGAGTAGTAGTACATGTCCTGGAAATCGATCGGCGGGTGGCTGATCTTGGCCCACTTCGGTTCCTCGTAGTCCAGCGCCACCCAGTAGCGGTAGGCCTTCAGACGCCACTGGAGCATCTTCGTTGAGCCCTTTGGGGCGAGGTCCGCGGCGATGTCTGTGACGAAGCCCCATTTGTACTCCGAGTCGATGTATAGTATACACAGTCGCTAGTTTCTTTATCAACCCCTTGCACCATAACTATTTGGCTGGAAGGTACAGATGGCTGGAGAAGGTCAGTAGACAAGGTTGAGGCGCCAACTGTCTTACGGGGTTTCGCGTTGGCTTCAAATCAAAGCGGTGGGAGGAGGTGACATACGGTGACTTACGTCATTACGGATCCCTGTATCGGCACCATCGACAAGTCCTGCGTCGAGGTCTGTCCCGTCGACTGCATCCACTTCGAGGAAGGCGTAGACCGCAAGCTGTACATCGACCCTGACCAATGCATCGACTGCGGCGCCTGCGAGCCGGTCTGCCCGGTCACAGCCATCTTCACCGAGGACGATGTGCCTGACGGTCAGAAGGAATACACCGAGATCGACGCGCTCTGGTTCAAGGACAAGGACGCTGCGCGGGCCCGCGTCGACGAGTTGAACCCGGTTTAGATATCTATCACCCTTCACCGAGGCGCAGCCGGTGAGCTGAAGAAAGGGGGTTTCACATGGCTCAATACCCAGACTCCGCCGTCCTAGTGGAGACCGAATGGCTCGCTTCCAACGCCAGCGACCCTGGTTTGCGGCTAGTGGAGGTGGACGAGGACACAGCCGCTTACGAGGTCGCCCACATCCCCGGCGCCATCGCCTGGCACTGGCAGAAGGACCTGCACGACCCACTGCGCCGAGACTTCATTGACTCCAACGGCTTGCAGGAGCTACTGGCCCGCTCGGGCGTCGGCGGTGAAACCACCGTCATCCTATACGGCGGCAACAACAACTGGTTCGCTGCATACGCCTACTGGTACCTCAAGTACCAGGGCTTCGACAACGTCAAGCTCCTTAACGGCGGACGCAAGAAGTGGGAGCAGGAGAACCGGCCGATGACAGCGGAGCGGCCCACAGTCACACCAGCCGCGACGCCGCCGAGGCTTGCTGGCCCCCGCCCGAACATCCGCGCCTTCAGGGAGGAAGTGCTAGCGAAACAGGGCGGCGAGGCTGTCTTCATCGATGTTCGTTCCCCTGAGGAGTATCGTGGCGAGCTCCTGGCGCCGCCTCACCTGCCCCAGGAACAGGCCCAGGTCCCGGGCCACATCCCCGGGGCCAAGAATATCCCCTGGAGCAAGGCCGCCGACGAGGACGGCACCTTCAAATCCCCAGCAGAGCTGAAGGAGCTCTACGGGTCGCGGGGCGCCGCCGCCGACAGGCCCGTTATCGCCTACTGCCGCATCGGCGAGCGCTCATCCCACACCTGGTTCGTCCTCCACGAGCTCCTGGGTTACCCGGACGTCAAGAACTACGACGGCTCCTGGACCGAGTACGGCAGTATGGTGGGTGTTCCCGTAGAACGATAAGCATGCATGGGTACGGCCCTGCGAGTGACAGGAGGTTGTGATGGGTAAGACGTCAGTCGTCGCGTTGGGTCGGTCCGTGTTGGAGACTCCCACCTGCCAGCACCATTGGCTGATCGAGGCTCCCGAGGGCCCCACCAGCAAGGGGCTCTGCAAGAAGTGTGGCGCAAAGCGAGAATTTCTCAATTCGTTGAGCGGCGACCTGTGGCTGCATGACTCCGACTACTGGCGGAGGGACGACCCTTGGTAGAGGGTACGGCCCCTGGGATGGCCTGGGCTCCGCCCGCCACGTCATCGATCAAGAAGAGGTGGCTGTCATGCCGGGACGCGCCGGGGGCAAGCTCGCGCTTGTCGCGCAAGGAAGACGCGTCGTTTGGCTCACAGGCTGGCGGTTTCTATGCTGGACCGAAACCGGAGAAACATCTATGCTCGAAGGCCTCTCATATCTGCCAGGCGCTATCGCCTGGCTTTTTTCCTCCGTTTCAAGCCAGCCTGGCGATGGCGGGGAGGCTCCCTGATGCCGGAACTCAGTTGAAAGGAGAAGTCAGAACGCTTGCCACCTCCAGAAGTGTCGGCTGGCCTCAGTGGTAGCGCATCTGGTGGGAGATCAGGTAGGTGCAGGAGATGGACGAGAGAGTTAAGAGCTCCGACGCCGGCGAAGCCGGGACGAGATCCAAGGTCGAACTTCTCAAGGAAGGCAGCGACTACCTGCGCGGCACCCTCCGAGAGGAACTCGCCACGGATGCCACGTACTTCCCCGAGGAGGACGTGCAGATCCTCAAATTCCACGGCATTTATCAGCAGGACGACCGCGATCTGCGTCAGCAGCTCAAGCGAGAGGGCAAGGAGAAATACTACTCCTGCATGATTCGCTGCAAAAACCCCGGCGGCGTCTTAACCCCCGAGCAGTACTTGGCGGAGGACGAAGTCGCGTCCCTTTATGCCAACGGAAGCCTTCGTATAACCACGCGTCAGGACTTCCAGCTGCATGGGGTCCTCAAGCAGAACCTCAAGGACGCCCTCAGGGCGATCAACGAGAAATTGATAACGACGTTGGGCGCCTGCGGCGACGTGGAGCGCAACGTTATGTGCTGCCCGGCTCCAGCGGAGGACCGAGTGCACTCTCAGATAGAGTGGTACGCTCGCTTGCTGAGCGACCGTCTTCTGCCGCGCACTGGAGCCTACTACGAGGTGTGGCTGAACGGCGACAAGGTCGTGTCCACAGAGCCGGAAGTCGAGCCCCTGTACGGCACGGTCTACCTTCCCCGCAAGTTCAAGACCGGCATCGCCTTTCCAGGGGACAACTGTATCGACGTCTACACCCAGGATATCGGCATTGTCGCGATGCTTGAGGGCGACGAGCTCTTAGGCTTCAACGTCCTGGTAGGCGGAGGGCAGGCCATGACGCACGGTATCAAGACGACCTTCCCTCGCCAGGCCGATCCCATCGCATTTGTCAAACCAGACAAGCTCGTTCCCGTGGTGGAGACCATCGTCAGCATCCAGCGCGATTACGGTGATCGGACCAACCGCAAGCACGCCCGCATGAAATATCTGGTGGAAGAATGGGGGATAGCCAGGTTTAAGACTGAAATGGAACAGCGTCTGGGCTACCAGTTGCCTCCCGCCACCGCTATCCAGTGGGAAGGAGTGGACGATCACCTGGGCTGGCACCCCCAAGGTGATGGACGCTGGTACCTGGGGGTATATGTGGAGAATGGCCGCATCAAAGACAGCGAGGACGTGAGGCTCAAGACAGGCTTTCGCAGGCTGTTGGAGACCTTCCGGCCAGGCATCCGTCTGACCCCTCAGCAAAACATACTGTTCACAGACATCGCCGAGGAACACAAGCCAGCCGTGAACGCCTTGCTGCGGGAGCACAACATCGCCCAGTTGAGCGAAATTTCCAACGCCTTTCGATACGCCATGGCGTGTCCGGCCCTACCTACCTGCGGCCTGGCTATGAGCGATGCCGAACGGGCCCTGCCCTCCGTGGTCCGCGGACTGGAGCGAGAGATAGTGAGGTTGGGCCTGGAGCAGGAGAAGATCTGGATTCGCATGGTAGGGTGCCCCAACGGCTGCGCCCGGCCGTACCTGGGCGACCTGGGGTTCGTTGGCCGGACCCTCAACGCCTACAACGTTTACGTCGGCGGCGACTTTGAGGGCACGCGCCTGAACCAGCTCTATGCAGAGATGATTCCCACCGACCAGCTGGTGAATACGGTCGTGCCGCTTCTCGTCTTCTATAAGGAAAATTGTCTACCCGGTGAGCGCTTCGGTGACTTCTGCCACAGGGTCGGGGTGGAGGCGCTTAGGGAATTCGCCGCCGGCCAGGTGTCTTCTTGATGACGATACCACGAAGGGCAGGGGAAACGGAGAGAAGCCTAGCCTGATGAGAAGACGGGAGCCACGGCCACCTTGGTAAGCGTTTGCGATGACGCTGCGGCCTCGTCCAACGCTAAGGTGTGCTAATGCTCGGAATCCTAGCGGCTCTCGCGACAACCGCGCGGAACGCTCTTCGCAAGCCCGTCACCGTACAGTACCCCGATCAGATCAGGAAGCTACCCGGCCGCAGTCGCGGTCTACCGCTGTTGACGTGGGATCACGAACACGACGAGCCGGTCTGCATCGGCTGCCGGCAGTGCGCCGTTGTGTGTCCAGTCGAGTGCATCACCGTCGTCGGCCCCACGGACAATCCCAACTACCGTCCTCCTGATCATGATGTCGAGTCCTGCACGGCCGTCAACAACGGCGTGTGCCGGCACGCGAGCCCCCGACGGACCTTGCCGCAGCGCTTTCTAATTGACGAAGACCGCTGCATGCGTTGCGGCCTGTGCGAAGAGGTCTGTCCAACCGATCAGGAGCGATACGGGAACCAGAAGGCAATCGTCCTGGGCACAGGTCATCTTTCAATCCAGAGTTCCGTCTACGACCGAAGCAACAATGTCTTGGATCTTGATGGTCTAACCTACCATTCACGGGTGCTCAAACTGGAACTCAACGCTGTGATGGGCACCAAGCCGCCGAAAGAAGACCTGCTGGTCAATTCACCACAGGCAGCCGGCTTACGCTTGCAAGGCCCGGCCGGCTTCAGCTTGGACGGCGGAAGGCCCCGGCCCATGCAAGCCCGATCCCTACCGACAGCGACGCGATTGAAAATTCACTTGCTCAAACTCTACAGCCGATTCTGGCTGCTCAAGCGAGGACTACCGCTCAGAAGCAAACCGCAGACCAACGGAGACACCCCTTCGGGCGAGGCTGATGTCTCGGCAGATGGAGGATAGCGATGATCGTCTGTTCCCGTTGCAAGGCGAGCAAAGAGCAACTGCCGCGGCAGCCAATGGGAGGCAAGCTAGGGGAGAGTATCCTGGAGTCTACCTGCCCGGATTGCTGGCAAGAGTGGCAGGCAACCTCCAGGCGGGTCATAAATCACTACGGGCTCATTCTAGGCGATCCCGTTCACCGGCAACAACTGCGGCAGGCCATGAAAGACTTCTTGAACCTGACGGGTGTGTAATCAACAGAGAGGGTCTGAACAAATTGGGACAAGGCTCTGACCTTCGTTTGAGCGGCCTTTCGGCGTGCGAGTGTCAAAGGTAGCTGATTGTGGGCTGGATTCGCGTTCTTGATTCCTGAGACGATCTATGAGTGCGCCATCGACAGAGTTACCGGGCAGCATCTTCTACGGGCTGCTCTTCTTCAGCTTCGCCAGCTTTTTTCTGTACTCGGTGGCCGTACGGTTTCACTGGTTCCTACGGGCGCAACGGGTCAACCGTTTCTCCAACCCTATTAAGCGCGCCATCGGCCTCATCCCCTGGCTGCTGGGCAACGCGCGCGTGGCCCGGCCCCGCTACTGGTACTCCGGCCTCCTCCACACGCTGATCTGGTGGGGGTTCGTCGTGCTCCAGGTACGCACCCTCAACTTCCTCCTCAACGGCGTCGACGACAGCGCCAGCCTGGAAGAGATCTTCGGCCCCGTCTACGACGGCCTGCGGCCGGTGATGGACGCGTTCAACATCCTGGTGATCGCCGGCGTCGGGATGGCGGCCTTCCAGCGCTTCGTCTGGCGCCCCGGGCGGCTGACCCTGAACTGGGACGCCTGGATCATCCTGGGGCTGATCGCCGGGCTGATGGTGACAGACGTCTTTACGAACAGCTTCGAGATCTACCTGTTCGACCACGATGGGGAGAAGCTGTCCTTCCTCGCCTACGGCGTGGCGCAGGTGTGGGACGGCGCGGGGATGTCCGTGGACGCGGCGGAGGCGCTGCACACCGCCTTCTGGTACATGCACCTGCTGGACTTCATGGTGTTCCTCTGCTACCTGCCGTACTCCAAGCACTCCCACGTCCTCACCATCGCGCCCAACGTCTACTTTGTCTCCCAGGAGCCGACAGGGGTGCTGCAGCCGATCAAGGACTTTGAGAAGGCGGAAAGCTTTGGCGTGGGCAAGCTGGAGCAGTTCACCTGGAAGCAGCTGCTGGACTCCTACACCTGCACCGAGTGCGGCCGCTGCACGGCGGCCTGCCCGGCGAACCTTACCGGGAAGGTCCTTTCCCCCAAGCAGATCATCGTGGATATCCGCCACCTGATGGAGGAGCAGGTGCCGGCCGTGGCCCCCTGGACGAAGCGGCCCGATAAGCCCAGCGACCTCATCGAGACGGTGGGGTTCGAGCCGATATGGGACTGCGTGACCTGCGGCGCCTGCGTGCAGGAGTGCCCGGTGTTCATCGAGCACGTGCCGACGATCATGGACATGCGCCGCTACATGGTGATGGAGCAGACGAACATGCCGGAGACGGCCCAGGCTACGCTGATGCAGCTGGAGCAGCGGGGCCACCCCTGGCGGGGCGCCCAGCTGACCCGCACCAGCTGGATCGAGGAGATGGCCGCGGAGGGGATCGAGGTCCCCATGTTCGACGGCTCGCAGGAGTGGCTGTACTGGGTGGGCTGTACGGGAGCGTTGCAGGAGCGGAACGTAAAGGTGACGAAGGCCGTCGTGCGGCTGCTGCTGGAGGCGGGGGTGAGCTTCGGCGTGTTGGGCGCGGAGGAGGGGTGCTCCGGCGACCCGGCGCGGCGGCTGGGCAACGAGTACTTGTACCAGATGCAGACCGAGCAGAACATCGAGACGTTCAAGGCCAAGGGGGTGCGGAAGATCATCAGCAACTGCCCCCACTGCTTCAACACCATGAAGCACGAGTACCCCCAGCTGGACGGCCGGTTCGAGGTGGTGCACCATTCGGAGTTCTTCGCCCGGCTCATCGCGGAAGGAAGGCTGCGGCCGTCCGCCGGAGGCGAAGACGGCCTGCGGGACAAGACGCTGACCTACCACGACCCCTGCTACATCGCCCGCCACAACGACATCCTGGAGGAGCCCCGCAGGCTCATCGCCTCTACGGGCGTGAAGTCCGCGGAGATGCCGCGCTGCAAGCGGGGGACGTTCTGCTGCGGGGCCGGCGGCGGCCACATGTGGGTGGAGGAGAGCCGCGGCCAGCGGATCAACCACGTGCGCACGGAGGAGGCGGCAGCGACGGGCGCGGACATCATCGCGGTGGCCTGCCCGTTCTGCATGCAGATGTTCGAAGAGGGCGTGGGCTCGGTGCCGCAGGCGGCGGAGAAGGGGATGCAAGTGTTCGACCTAGCGGAGCTGCTGGACATGTCGGTGGCTTGCGGCAAGCCGGCGGCCAAAGCGGGTATTTGACCAACGGAGAGCGTATCAATAATCGCCTTTTAGGGGAGTTGACCATGACTGGCGAGACGCGAACTTTGAAGGTTGGTGACCCGGCTCCCGACTTCGAACTCAAGGGTACGGGCGGGACGCAATTCCGGCTCAGCGATCATCGACGCAAGAAAAACGTAGTGCTGGCCTTTTTCCCGGCGGCCTTTTCGCCGGTCTGCAGCCAGCAAATGCCTCAGATTGAGCGCGACAAGATCCGGTTCGACGGCTCTAATGCCGTAGTGGTGGGCATCAGCGTCGATAACGTCTGGTCATTGGAGGCGTCTGCCGAGGCGTTGGGCATCAACTTCCCGCTACTCAGCGACTTCCATCCTCACGGAGCGGTGGCCCAGCAGTTTGGAGTCCTCAGGGATGATGGACACTGCGAGCGGGCCTTAATCGCCATCGACAAGGCTGGTGTGATCCGCTATATCGATGTTCACCCTATTCTGGAGGTGCCGAGCAACGAGGCAGCGATCGAATGTCTGCGTGAGGTGGGAGGGGGCTAGCTCCCCCCGCTATCAGGGCCGCACCAGATCTCAGATGCAGGCGGAAGGACTAATATGTTCCTGGGACAACGAAAAGCGCCTGCCGCACGACTAACCGAAGGGCACTGGTGTGCCTTGACCTGTTAAGGCCACGCTACACGGTATGGAAAAGAGGCTGTCCATGGCGAATCGACTAATCGACGAGACTAGCCCCTACCTCCTCCAGCACGCCCACAATCCGGTGGATTGGTACCCGTGGGGCCCTGATGCGCTTCGACGGGCCAAAGAGGAAGACAAGCCGATCCTTCTCAGCATCGGTTACTCAGCCTGCCACTGGTGCCACGTTATGGAGGGCGAGTGCTTCGAAGACCCAGAGATAGCCCAGATCATGAACGAGCACTTCATCAACGTAAAGGTCGACCGGGAGGAGCGCCCTGACCTGGACACTATCTATATGCAGGCGGTTCAAGCTATGACCGGCCGCGGGGGCTGGCCACTGACCGTCTTTGTGACGGCCGATGGTGAACCGCTTTACGGCGGCACCTATTTCCCGCCTGAAGATCGCCACGGCCTGCCCAGCTTCCCGAGGGTCCTATTGGCGGTCGCCGAGGCCTACCGCACGCGCCGGGACGATGTGGTGCGCGCCGGCCAGCAACTCGCTTCTCGCTTACGGCAGGCAGCACAAACGCGTCCCAGCGTCGAGCCACTAAGCTCTGATCTCCTCCATGACGCCTACCGTACCCTCGCCGCCCCATTCGATACGAGGGACGGCGGCTTTGGGGCACCGCCGAAATTCCCGCAGGCGATGGCCCACGAGTTCCTGCTTCGGTACTACCACCGCACCGGTGACCAGCGCGCTTTAGCCATGGTGGAGCTGACCCTGGACAGGATGGCTAGAGGCGGCATGTATGACCAACTCGGCGGCGGCTTCCACCGTTATTCCACTGACGGCGAGTGGCTGGTGCCTCACTTCGAGAAGATGCTTTACGACAACGCCCTCCTGAGCCGCCTCTACCTTCGGGCCTACCAGGCTACCCGTCGGCCGTTCTACAGGCGAATCGCCGAGGAGACGCTGGACTACGTGCTGCGGGAGATGACCGCGCCGAACGGTGGCTTCTACTCTGCTCAGGACGCCGATAGCGAAGGCGTGGAGGGAACGTTCTACGTCTGGACGCGCAAGGAGATCCTCACGGCGATTGGTCCCGAGGACGGCGACCTCTTCTGCCAGTACTTCGGCGTTACCGAAGAGGGCAACTTCGAGGCGCGAAATATTCTCCATGTCCCGCAGGAAGCTCAGGCGCTGGCTCAGGAGATCGGCGTGAACGTCCAACGCCTCACATCCGCCGTCGCGCGGGGTAAGGCACGGCTTTTGGCAGTACGCCACCAGCGGCCTCGGCCAAGTCGCGATGAGAAGATCCTGGCCGGCTGGAACGGCCTCATGATCCGCAGCCTGGCCGAGGCTGCCTGCATCCTCCGCCGCCAGGATTACCGCCAGGCCGCGGAGGATGCCGCCGCCTTCCTCTTGGACGCCCTCTGCCCCCAGGGGCGCCTGCTTCACACCCACAAGGACGGCCAGGCCAAACTTCTCGCCTATCTAGACGACCATGCCTTCCTCGCCGATGGCCTTCTTGCCCTCCACGAGGCCACCTTCCATCCCCGCTGGCTCCAGGAGGCCCAGCGCCTGGCTCAGGCCAGCATCGACCTCTTCTGGGAGGAAGGCGACTGCGCCTTCTACGATACTGGCCGCGATCACGAATCCCTCGTCGTTCGCCCCCGCGACATCGTCGACAACGCCACCCCCTGTGGTGGCTCAGCCGCCGCGGAAGTTCTCGCGCGCCTCGCCATCATCACCGGCGAAGAGCGGTACGCCAGCCTTGCCGCTAGAACCCTTCGCTCAATGCGGGACCCCATGGCTCAGAGCCCGAACGGCTTAACTCACTGGCTCTGCGCCCTTGACTTCTATCTTTCCACCCCCAATGAGATCGCCATTGCCGGGCCCAGGAACCACCCTGCAACTGAAGCCCTCCTCGCCGTCATCTACGACCGCTTCCTGCCCAACAAGGTACTCGTGGGTTGTGAGCCCGGGGACAACTCTGGCCCGCGGTTACCCCTGTTAGAGGGTCGGTCGATGGTCAACGGCCACCCCACGGCCTACGTTTGCGAGCGTTATAGCTGCCAGCGGCCGGTCAACACGCCCGAGGCGTTGGCAAGGGAACTGGAGCCGACCGAATCGCTAGAATATCGCGGCGCGTGATGCGGGCGCCCGCGTGCTACCATTTACACGCGAGGAACAGTTCGAACGGAGGCAACGTCATGCCAGAGATCCGGGGCCTCACGGAGGTAGTAATCTGGGTCCATAACATGGAAGAGTCGCTGCACTTTTATCGCGATCTTCTGGGGTTGAGGGTGATGTCTCCACCAGACTTCAGGGGTGCAGTCTTCCTCCAGGTGGGGCAGTCTCAGGTTGGCGTCCCCCAGCAGATCGTGCTGGTGCCGCTGCCCCAAGGCGCTACCGCCTTTCCCGGTGAGCGCGCACAGCGACCCCTGCATCACATCGGGATTGAACTTGCGCCGGAGGATTTCGAGACTGAGAGTGACCGCTTGCAAAGCCTCGGCTTCAACGTGCGCTGCGGCGAGCATCCCTTCCTGGCCGTGAAGGGGATGTACGTGGATGATCCGGACGGCAACGAGGTGGAGCTTATAGCGAGCACGAGTCAGGAAGTGTAGGCGGGCGGAAGCTCGCCCGCTCGCAAGCCATAGCCGTGGCCGAACGCCAGGACGTCGAACAGGTCGCCCAGGGGATCATAGAGGGCGCTTCCCGTGAATTCCCAGGCGTGTCCTTGCATCTCGACTTCGAGACGCCTAGGGACGACCACGAAGATGCCTACCTGTGGATCACACCAGGGACGGACGACGGAGAGGAGATCAATGACATCTGGGGCTTCGTCATTCAACTGGTGCAGGACGCGTATCAAGAGCACGACATCTATCTGGTGGCCCGTATGCGCGGCGTAGGAACGATCCTGCGTGATCGTCCTTCGGACAAAGATTGAATGCGGACGCCGGAGCGGATGAACAGTCATCCGCATCTGAGGCAGGGTCGTCGCGGGAAGGAGCCAGGGAAGAGCCTGTCGGGGCCCGGCCGTCAGTGGTCATAGTCGGTGCCGGATTCGGTGGCCTGAGGGTAGCTCGCGGCTTGAGTCGTGCGCCCGTGGACGTGACCATCCTGGACCGGCACAACTACCACACCTTTGTCCCGCTCCTGTACCAGGTAGCCACCGCCGGGCTGGAGCCGGAAGAGATCGCCCAGCCTATACGCCGTATCCTGCGCGGCGTGCCCAACGTACGCTTTCGCCTGAACACGGTCATGGGCGTGGACCTGGACCGCCGCGCCGTCATTACTGATGCCGGCGAGGTGAGGTACGACTACCTAGTGCTGGCGGCGGGCAGCACCACCAGCTACTTCGGCCTAGACTCGGTGGTGCAAGTGACCTCCGCTCTGCGCGACCTGGACGACGCCGAGGGGTTGCGCGACCGAATCCTCGGCGCCTTCGAGACGGCGTCAGCCGAGGAGGACCCTTCCCGTCGCCGACAGTTGATGACGCTCATCGTGGTGGGCGGCGGGCCCACGGGTGTGGAGTTGGCCGGAGCCCTCGCCGAGCTGCGACGCCACGTCCTGCCGCACGATTACCCGGAACTGGACCTCTCATGGGCGCGCATCCTTCTGCTGGAGGCCACCGACCGCATTCTGCCCGGCATGCCGAAGGCCCTACAGGGCAAGGCCCAGGCCAAGCTGAGCGAGCTGGGGGTGGAGATACGTTTTGGGGCGCCCGTGGCCGACGCTGATGCCGATGGGGTGACCCTGCGCGGCGGCGAGACGATCTCGGCCGGCGCCGTGATGTGGGTGGCGGGCATGCGGGCGCCGCCTCTGGCCGACGCCGTGCCCACGGCCAAGGACTCGGCCGGTCGCCTCATAGTCTCCAAGACGCTGCATCTACCCAGTCATCCGGAGGTCTACGCCATTGGGGACATGGCCCATGTGGGCGACCCGGAGACCCGGCCACATCCCATGTTGGCTCCGGTAGCTATCCAGCAGGCCGCCCTGGTGGCAGAAAACATCCTGCGCAGCCTGGCCGGCAAGAGGCCAAAGCTGTTCGTCTACAGGGACCGGGGCACCATGGTCACCATCGGCCGCAACACCGCCGTCGCCCACGTCTTCGGGCTACGGCTGAGTGGCTTCATCGCCTGGCTAATATGGCTGACAGTGCACCTAGTATGGCTCATCGGCTTCCGTAACCGGATGCTGGTGCTGGTAAACTGGGCCTGGAACTACCTGACTTACGACCGTGGGGTCCGTCTCATCAGACGAGCGAGCAGTCGCCAGCATGTCTCCAACGGAGACGAGGAGGCTCCATGAGAACAGGCGCAGCCATAGCCCGGCATCCCGATTGGCGGGAGGCACTGGCCGAACTGACCGGCCAGATACCACTCCTCTCTGGAGAGGATGAGGTACACCTGGCACTGCTGTTCGCCAGCTCGGAGTACCGGCTGGAGTTTCCGGATCTGGTGGCCAGGGCGGCCGAGTGCACCGGCGCCCGCCTCCTCGTCGGCTGTTCCGGGCACGGAGTCATCGGTGCCGGCAAGGAGATAGAGGGTGAGCCGGCGCTAGCGCTACTGGCCTTCTCGCTGCCCGGGGCGGAGCTGACGGCCGTCCACCTGACCCAGGAAGACCTGGAGCGCTGCCGCACTCCCCAGGATTGGCACCGGCTCACCGGGGTCGCCCCGGGAAGTACCAGCGCCTGGCTCCTCTTCGCCGACCCGTTCACAATGGATGCCGAGGCTCTGGTGGACGGCCTGTCCGCGGGCTACCCCGGGACGCCCCTGGTGGGCGGGCTAGCCTCCGGCGACGTCCGTGTGCGCGGCACTCACCTGTTCCTGAATGGGGAGGTCTACGACCGCGGCGCCGTGGCCCTCGCCCTGAGCGGCCCCTATGCCGTCCGCACCATCGTCTCTCAGGGCGCCGCTCCCATCGGCGACACCTGGACCATCACCGGCGCCCAGGGCAACGTCATCGAGACTATAGCCCAGCGGCCGGCCTATCAGGTGCTGGTGGACACCCTGCGCGCCTTGCCGCTGGAGATGCAGCAGCGGGCGCAGAGAAACCTCTTGGTAGGGCTGGCGATGGACGAGCATCGGGGCGAGTTCCGCCGGGGCGACTTCCTCATCCGCAACCTGACGGGGATCGACCACGAGAGGGGCAGCCTGGCGGTGGGAGCACTGCCGCGGGTGGGCCAGACGCTCCAGTTCCAGCTCCGGGACCCGGACGCGGCGGACGAGGACCTGCGCGAGTTACTGGAGCGAGCGCGGAAGGAACTCGGCGCGCGCCAGCCCGTTGGGGCGCTGCTGTGCTCCTGCAACGGCCGGGGCGTCGGCCTGTTCGGGACGCCTGACCATGACGCGCGGACCCTAGTGGACCTGCTCGGTCCTATCCCCACGACCGGCTTCTTCTGCAACGGCGAGATAGGGCCGGTGGGTGAGCAGAACTTCCTGCACGGCTTCACCGCCAGCATCGCCCTGGTGATCCCCGAGGAGCCCGGACAGGGCGAAGTACCGTAGGTCAGGCACATGTCCGAGCGATTTTCTGATAGCCTGAGGGCTACGGCGACACCCATCTGGGATGCCATCTTCCGTCACCCGTTCCTCAGCCAGCTGGCGGCGGGCACCCTTGCCGAGAAGACGTTCCGCTTCTACATCTGCCAGGACTACCATTTCCTCGAAGGGTTCGCCCGGACGGTCGCCATTGCGCTGTCCAAGGCTCCAGACTCCGAGGTCCTGCTCCTCCTCTCCAAGCGCCTGCCCGTGCCGATCGAACGTGAACTACACAGGAGCTTGTTCTCCATGCTAGAGATGGATGTGGGCGACGCCGAGGGGATGGAGCCGGCGCCCACCAACCGAGCCTACATTAATCATCTGCTTTCGACGGCGACGCTGGGGAGCGTCGGCGACGCGGCTGCGGCCCTATTGCCCTGCCCCTGGACCTACCACGAGATCGGCCAGCAGCTGGGCCAAACAGAGCACCCCATCTACAAGTCGTGGGCCTCCGTCTATCAGCAGGGCTTCCTGGCCGAAAGCGTCGAGGCCTGGCGCCTTCTGCTGGATCGGGCGGCAGCGGATGCGGGAGAAGCGCAGCGAAGGCGCATGCGAGACGCCTTCCTGACCAGCAGCCGCTACGAGTACATGTTCTGGGAGATGGCCTACCAGCGAGAGACTTGGCCCCTGTAGAGGAGGTGGCTCGTGACCGACGCCCGTGAACTGATTGCGGAGACGCGAGCGCAACTGAAGGCGGTGGAGGATAAGCTCTTTGCCCACCCCTATCTTTCAGCCGTCGAGGAGGGGCGGATCACCAAGGAGAAGCTCCGCCTCTTCGCCGGTGAGCAATACCACATCATCAACTCGGACCTGCGCAGCGTCGCCCTGCTGGTCAGCCGGCAGGGCCACGGCCCCAACCGCGAATTCTTCCTCGGGGCGCTGCAGGGCGAGGCCGCGGCCGGGGACGCTCTCCTCGCCTTCGCGAGGGCGTTGGAGATGAGCGAGGACGACCTGCGCGCCTATGAGCCCAAGCCCGGCTGTCAGGCCTATCCAGCCTATGTTGCCTGGCTGGCCGTCTATGGCTCTGCCGCCGACTTCGCCGCCGCTTTCCTGGTCAACCTACCCGCCTGGGGCGGCAGCTGCGCCCGTATAAGCGCGGCTCTCAATGGCAAGTACGGCCTCTCGTCCGAGGCGGTGGCGTTCTTCGACCTGTTCGCCGATCCTGCCCCCGAGTTCGAGGCGGACTCCCTGCGCGTCATCCAGCACGGCCTCGACCGTGGCGTGGACCTTCGCGGCGTGGCCCGCGCCGCCCGTCTCATTCAGGCCTACGAGCTTATGTACTGGGATACCCTATACGAGGCCTCCACTTAGGATGAGCGAACGCTTTACGGACCGCCTCTACCGCCTGGCGCGGCCCGTTTGGGAGGCCCAGCACAGCCATCCCTTCGTGCGCGGGATCGGCGACGGCAGCCTGGACATCGAGAGGTTCAAGTTCTGGGTGTGTCAGGACTACCTCTTCCTCATCGACTACGCCCGCCTATTGGCCCTGGCCGTGGCCCGCGCCCCCGACCTCGACTCCATGCGCCGCTTCGCCGACCTGGTCCACGACACCCTCAACGTGGAGATGAACCTCCACCAATCCTACGCCGCTGAGTTCGGCATCTCCACCGCTGAACTAGAGGCGGAGGAGAAGGCCCCCACCACGCGTGGCTACACCGACTTCCTTCTCCGGGTAGCTGCTCTGGATGAGTTCTCGGAGCTCATCGCCGCTCTTCTGCCCTGCATGTGGGGCTTCTGCGAGATAGGCCAGCGCCTGGCCCAGGACCCGGGGCCAGCTGACGAAAGGTATGTGAAGTGGATTGGGATGTACTCCTCGGAGGAGTTCGCCGAGCTGGCCGTCTGGTGTCGTGCTCTGGTCGATCGGGTGGCCGCCGGCCTGCCGGAGGAGACGCTGCGGCGCATGGAGGACGCCTTCCTCACCTCTAGCCGCTACGAGCTGCTGTTCTGGGAGATGGCCTGGCGGCAGGAGCGCTGGCCCGCCTGATACGGCCCTGATGCTCAGCCTAAGCCAACGGGATCTGGCCGCTGCGATGGAGGAGGCCGGCCGGATCGGTGCCGGCACGGTCCGGGGAGCCCTCACCCCCGAGGCTCGGCATTGGCTGGTCGCGGCCTTGGAGAGCGCCGCCTTTGAGCGCGCCCCTGAGCGGGTGGGAGACGTGCGCCAGAACTTCGACCTCTTAGTCATGAAGCCAGGTCTGGGGCCTGCCGCCCCGGCCCTTTCACCTCTCCTGGCCCTCGCCGAGGAGTACGCGGCGCTGCTGAGGGTGCGGGCCATGTCCCTGGATGAGCTCTGGCTGGCGGACTTCGTGCCCACGGATATCCATATACAACGGTACGGCCTGGGGTCCGAAGGCATTTCGCCCCATCGCGACAGCCGGCGGTTCATCAAGCTCATCTCCGTCTTCTCCCTGGGCAGCCCCGCCGAATTCCGCCTCTTCCGCGACCGTCGGGGCTCGCCGCTGAGGCGATACCAACTCGACCCCGGGGATCTGCTCCTCCTTCGGGCTCCGGGCTTCGCTGACCGGCCGCCGGCCGGGCCTCTGCACTCCGTCTCAGGACCCGCCGGAGAGGCGCGCTACTCGATCACCCTTAGGATGAAGCAACCGGCGGCCCCCACCACCGCTTCGTAGGTGCATATGGCTGAGGATATCCGGTTCGGCGCCAGCATCTCGACGTCCGGTAGGTACGCTCTTCAGGGGCGCCAAGCGCTGGCCGGCCTGCAGGCATGGGCGAAGGCGACGAACCTCGAAGGGGGCGTGAGGATATCGCAACTGGGGGGAAAGCTGTCGGTCACCTTCATCCACTACGACGACGCCAGCTCTCTGGAGCGAGCCGTGGCCAACGTCGAGAGGCTGATTTCGGTCGACCGGGTGCGCGTTCTCATCGGCCCTTACGCCAGCGACCTCACCCGCGCGGTCGTTCGCGTCGCCCGTCAGCACGGCAAGCCGGTCTGGAACCACGGCGGCGCCAGCGATGACCTCCACCGTGCGGGCCGCCGTGTGGTAGGCATCCTCACACCTGTGAGCGACTACTTCGGCGGCCTGCTGGAGCTGGTTAGAAGAGCGGACGCTAATGCCCAGAGGGTTGCCGTCCTCTGCCGTCGTGGCAGCCGCTTCGGCCGCCTGGCAACGAGAGGCGCGCAGGCGGTAGGCCGGCGGGCCGGGTTCATCGTTGCCCCACTGGCCTACTCGTCCCTCCCCGAAGACCTCCCCCAGCTCATGGCAAAGCTACGCCGGCAGCGGCCCGACCTCATCCTCAGCGCCGGGTCGTTCGAGGACGATTGCGCCATCGCCCGAGAGAGCATCGCCGCTGGTGTGAGAACGAACGCCTTCGCGCTCACGGCGGCGGCGATGCGGGAGTTCCGGCAGACCTTAGGGACCGGAGCCGAGGGCATCCTTGCGCCCAGCCAGTGGGAGCCGGACACCCGGCAAGTGGTGGACTTCGGACCCAGCCCCTCACAAGTAGCTAGGCGCATCCGCGCCATGGGCAGCGCCAGCGACTACCCCGCCGCTCAGGCCTATGCTGCCTGTCTGATCGCCCAGCACTGCCTGGAGGAGGCCGGCAGCGCCGACGATGAAGCACTGTGGCGAGCCGCGTGCGCCCTCGACTGCACCACTTTCTTCGGTCGATTCAGGATCAACCCGAGGACAGGTATCCAGGACAGACACGAGATGGTCTGGGTCCAGTGGCAAGGGGGAAGAAGGGTGGTGGTCTGGCCGCCGTCCGTGGCCCAGGCACGGCCCGCTTATCCGAGGAGCTAGCCCACCTCATTCAGCCAGGCCTCCTTCTAGCGGGATGACCCAGCGCCACTAGGAACATCGCGCTCTTCCCCTCGGCGTGGGGTGAGAAGAAGTCGGTCACGTCGTCATCGTAGAACGTTAGACCGGTGGCTCCCAGCCCGAGGGCGTAGCTCGCGATATACAGCCTGCCGCCGTTTATGGCCGCCTCAAGCTGCGCTACCCGGTACCCCCGGTTGCCAAACCGCTCCAGGATCGGTGCCAGGTCCGTCAGGAAGAATACGTTGGCGCTGGCGTCGGCAGGGAGCGCTTGTTCTAAGCCCAAGTCCCCAGCCTCGTCCCGAAACTCTCCTTCTCGGAGCAACTCCAGAGCGCCCTCGTCCGGGTGATAGACGTAGGAACCGCAGGGCAGGCCTTCGATGTCGTTCACGATGATATAAGCGTCGTTTAGAAGCCGGCCTCCCGATTGCGTGAAGTCGGCCGCGATCCCACCAATGCTACTCAGGGCGGTGGAGAGCTGCTCCAGACTGATCGGCTGACGGGCGAAGCGGCGGCTGGAACCGCGCCGCAAGATGACCTCCTCGATGGAGTCATGCGGCGCCTCCCTGTCGTTCACTGTTCGCAGTGGGAACAGCCGACCCGCGGGCGGGGCAAGCGGAGCCACAGAGGGAGTGCCTCGCCAGGCCGCTACTTGCGCCTCCTCAGCCAGGGACGAGGCTTCGTGCATCGCCCGAATCGCCGGGTAGTCTACCTCCGACCTCGAGAGCGGCGTAGTCTCCAGCGCCAGCGGCCCCACCTCCGGGGCCTGACCGATGGGGCTGTTGTGGCCCAACGGGACCAGCGCGAGGGCTACTTCCCGCTGCGGTTCCAGCCCCAGTAGCCGGTTCACTCGGTCGTCCACAAAGCCGCACACCACCCGGGCCGGCACCTGGTGGGCCGTGGTCATAGCTAAGAGGTTCGCCAGGATGGTCCCGCTGTCCCAGAAGCAATGCCGGTAAGCCCGCGCCTGATACTTCCAGGAGTTGCGCCAGAACGTGCTGCTGCATATGAGGATGGCCGGCGCCAACGCCACCGCCGACTCGTCGGCCGTGGCCCGCACCAACTCGCCCCGGAAGTCTCCTCGCCTCAGCTGGCGAAAGGCGAAATCGTGCACCCCAAAGTGGTAGACTCCCGCTTCCAGGTCCGACAGGTCCCCACACACCAGATACAGGTCTATGTGGTAAAGCGCGCCGGTGCAGGAGGCAGCCCGGAACGGCATCTCGCCGCGTGGGTAGCGTATACGCTTGGTGATTCCCGCAGAGTAATGTAGGAGCCTCGCCAACAACTTCAGGTCTGGGACACGTTCGCCTTCTGGCTCGACGGCGCTGGCCGCTAGCGCCTCTAGTGCGGGGACTCCGGAAGGTTCGGGCCCTCGTGGTAGGGGGATGGGCTCCAGACCCGGATAGATCTTGAAGGGGAGTGGCTGGTTCTCGAAGTCAAGGAAATGCCGGCTGGAGTGCATGCTCTGGAAAGAGTGCTTTGTGCCTTCGTGGTAGTCCCAAGCCGCTTGTACGTCCCGGTTATTCGTCACGATCTCTCTCGTTGCGAAGCTCGATCATCGCGCCGTTCTCTTCCGCGGGTGGGTCCAGGGCTCTATCCCGCCTTCTCTGCGGGCTTTCTTGCGCTGTACTCCGGCAAGGATCTTGTACGTGCGCTCTATGTACGCCTCGTCTTGGGAGATGGGGAGGTCTTCGGCCAGAAACAACGCTTCGCCGCCCCCCACCAGGGAGGCGCTGTGCCAGCGGCCAGGGTACGCCCGCACTAACGCGTGGCGGAACTCGTAGCTGCAGCCCTCCCCTACCGAAGCCTTCCCCAACTCGACGCGGGTGAGCGCCGACTCGTCCCCACAAAGGCACATCCGCAGCCCGCCGACTTCCCACACCCTCAACACCCGCGCCCGGAAGGAGACACGGTCGCCTGAGGTAAAGTTCTTAATATCCCGCACCGAGCCTAGCTGCTGCGTCATCTACCTCCAGCCAACGCATTAAGGCTCTCGAATAAGGCCAAGAATCGACGCCAGCCGTACTCGACCCCCGTTGCAAGCTGCAAGCGCAGACCGTTCCTACGTCTCAGATGCCTTCCCGCTCCCGCCACTCGCGGATCTCTGGAGCGTGCTCCCGATAGTGGTCGATACCGCTTGCATGGAGGATGCGATAGGCGGCACGTCCCTCCTCAAAGCGGTCCGCGGGAACCTGCTTGGCCGCTTCCACGAAAGCCGCTTCACTGGCCTTCAGCTCCTGCACCATGCTGGCAAACGTGGTGTCGCCCTTTGCCTCAGCGAACCTCGCGTTCCACGGGTTAGGGTCGCCGTAGTCTACGCCCTCAGGCACAGGACGCTCGCCTCGAGCCATCCTATCAAAGGCCTGAGCCATCTCCCTGTGCCAGCCGGAAACGTGGGCCAGGATGTCGCGGACGCTCCAGTC
The DNA here is from genome assembly GCA_030690405.1 of Dehalococcoidia bacterium. The sequence continues at coordinate 24,148 of JAUYGU010000064.1, forward strand.
GCCGTACCAAACGCGGGTCGCGGCCTCCTCGCCTAGCCCTTCCAGCGTCGAAAGAAGGCCGGCGAACTCCGCATTGAGGGTCTGCAGGAGATCCTCCTTGGTCACGCTTATCTCCCTCCTAGGTCTTCGAGACCGGAAGCTCGCGGCTCCGAAATCCTCTCCTGTCCGCGAACGAAAGGCCCTTGCCCATTCAGCCCTTCTTGCTGATCTCGGTGATGACGTTGAGGACGGCCTCTATAAGGACATGGTCACCTTCTTGCGGGTCAGAGTAGATGTTGGTGTGGGCGATGCGGGACTGGCGGAGCGTGTCTGGCTCGTTGGTGTAGGCGTAGAGGATCTCGTAGTACTGCTCGCTGTGGAGCAGGTAAGGATTGACGCGGTGTATGACGGCCTCCCGGGCCACCGGTCACCTCCGTTCCAGTTGGCGGCACGAGCTAGGAGCAGATTAGGCTGGTCTCGTTACTCCTGTGCGGCGAGATCCAGCGATGCCGAGTTGATGCAGTATCGCATGCCGGTCGGCTGTGGGCCATCCTCGAACACGTGGCCGAGGTGAGCGTCGCAGCGGCTGCACCGCACCTCAGTCCGCACCATGCCGTGGCTTTGGTCGGTCCTAGATACGACGTTGCCTTCGTCGACAGGCTCCCAGAAGCTCGGCCAGCCAGTGCCGGAATCATACTTAGCCTTAGAGCCGAACAGATCCTGTCCACAACACACGCACCGGTACACGCCTACGGCTTTAGTGTCGTGGTATTCGCCGGTAGATGGCCCCTCTGTGCCGGCCTCACGGGTGACGCGGTACTGTTGCTCCGTCAGCTGCACTCGCCACTCAGCTTCAGTTTTCTCGATCTTTTCTTTCATGACGATTCGGCCCTCTGACGGATTGGGGTCACGCTAAATCTGCCAACAAACCATTCTAGCACCAGTCGGTGGGACCTGTGTCAGGTCACACGCGGCGAGGTGGGGCTGAGCGGGGAGTCCGGCAAGCAGGGGGCCATGTGAGAGCAAGGGTAGGCTGTGGGGGCAGGTGGAGGAGGCGGTGCGCCAGCTGGCGCACCGCGCAGGGGCAGACATCGATCGGAAAAGTGGTGGAGGTAGAGCCGTGGTCACGGATACCGGAGCGACGGGCGGTCCTGGTAGAGTTCGAGCCCTGAATCACCTACTTCGTAGTAACATAGCGGAGCATCAACCTTAAAGAGCGCGCAACAATACGATGCCACGCACAG
>JAUYGU010000066.1 GCA_030690405.1 Dehalococcoidia bacterium
AACTTGCAGGCAGATGCGGCAGCAGGGTTAGACGCGCTCTTGAAGCGTGGGAAGGCGTGAGCAATTGGTGAGCAAGTGCTAAAGATACTGAGCATTAAAACGTGCTATTTTGTATTGCTGGAGGGGTGCCGGAGTGGTTTAACGGGACGGTCTTGAAAACCGTTGTCCGCCTCGTGCGGGCCGTGGGTTCGAATCCCACCCCCTCCGCCAAGTTCCGGACCGGCCGCTGGAGAGAGGACAGCACGATGGAGCCCGTGAACCTGCTGGAGTACGAACCGCTGGCGCGCCAGAAGCTGCCGGAGGGCAGCTACGGCTTCATCGCCGGGGCCGCCGAGGACGAGGTCACCCTAAGGGAGAACCGCGCCGCCTTCCAGCGGCTGCGGCTCCGGCCCCGCGTCCTCGTCGACGTATCGAAGATAGACCCATCAACCACCGTCCTCGGCCAGCGGATCGAGTTCCCGGTACTGCTCGCCCCCATCGCCGTCCAGCGGCTCGCCCATCCGGACGGCGAGCTCGCCTCGGCGAGGGCGGCGGCCGCTGCGGGGACGATCATGGCGCTCAGCACCTCCGCCTCCTGCAGCATCGAGGAGGTCGCGCGGGCGGCCGAAGGGCCCAGGTGGTTCCAGCTCTACTTCAACCGCGACCGCGAGGTGACCAGGCGGCTCGTAGAGCGGGCTGAATCCCACGGCTACTCCGCCCTCTGCCTCACCGTAGACCTCCCCTGGCTCGGCCGCCGCGAGGCGGACATCCGCAACCGGCTGCAGTTCCCGCCGGACGTCACGATGGCGAACTTCGCCGGCGATGAGGCGCTCGGCCTCCTGCCCATCGTCTCTGGGTCGGCGCTGGACGCCTCCGCCGGCCCGTCCGACCCCTCGCTCTCCTGGAAGGACGTCGACTGGCTGCGCTCCCAGACGAAGATGCCCCTGGTGATCAAGGGCATCCTGACCGCGGAGGACGCCGCCCTGGCCGTGGAGCACGGCGCGGAAGCGATCATCGTCTCCAACCACGGCGGCCGCCAGCTGGATGGGGTGCCCGCCAGCATCGAGGCGCTGCCGGAGGTCGTCGAAGCCGCCGGCGGCCGCGTGGAGGTGCTACTGGACGGCGGTGTCCGCCGCGGGACGGACGTCCTGAAGGCGCTGGCGCTGGGCGCCAGGGCCGTCCTGATCGGCCGCCCCTACATCTGGGGGCTGGCCGTCGCCGGCGAGGAGGGCGTCAAGCGGGTGCTCTCCATACTCCGCTTCGAGCTGGAGCTGGCGATGGCGCTCGCCGGCTGCCCGACGCTGGCGGACATAGGGCGCGGCCTCGTCGTCCGGAGGATTGTGCCGGACTAACCGCCCTGGCCACCCAGACCGCGGCAGGCCGAGGTGGTATCGCTGAACGCCCACTCGAACAGAGCGATGGCGTCCTGGTAGACCGTGGAGCTCCCCAGCACCGAGACGATGATCCGCCTGCCACCGCGCTCCGCCGCCGCCACGATCGTCTGCCCCGCGTTGTCGGTGAACCCGATCTTGATGCCGATCGACTCCGGATAGTCGAACAGGAGGCGGTTGCTGTTGGAGAAGGCCGGTCGGTCCCAGGCGGGCTGATACTCCAGGCTGCCCACGATCTCCGCCAGCTCCGGCCGCCGCAGCAGCTCCCGCCCGAACACGGCGATGTCGTGGGCGGAGGTGTAGTGGTCCGGGTCGTCGAGGCCGTGCGGGTTGACGAAGTGGGTGTTGCCCAGCCCCAGCTCGTCGGCCCTTTGGTTCATGAGCTCCACGAAGGCGGGCACGCTGCCCGCCACGTGCTCGGCTATGGCTATGGCGGCATCGTTCCCGGAGGGGAGGAGCAGCCCGTACAGCAGGTCGCGCACGCTCATCTCCATACCGGGCTGCAGCCCCATGATCGTGGACTCCGTCTGCACGGCCAGCGCCGCCCCGTCAACCTCCACGTTCACCATCTCCGACAGGTCGGTCCGCTCCGCGGCCACAAGCGCCGTCACGATCTTGGTGATGCTGGCCGGGGCCAGCCGCTCGCCGGCGTTCATCTCGTAGAGCACGCCGCCGCAGGGCTCCTCCATCACCGTGACTGCCCGGCCGGTGATCTGGACGGGTGCGCTATCGTGGAGCGCATCCAGGGCGACCCGGGATTCGGCGCAGGCGTCCGCGGCGCAGAGAGGCGAGGCGAGGACGGCCGTCTCGCACCCCTTCCCTTCGCACGTCGTGCGGGCCGTGAGGAAGGCGCCGCCGCCGTCCGGCAGGCGCGAGTTCAGCGCCACCACCCCGACGACCAGCATTAGCGGAAGAACCAGCCACCAGCCGCGGGGTCGCGGCCGCCTGCGTCGGGACTGGTATCCGTATCGCGGCGTCGCCATAGATGCTAACTAGTTAAATAGCGAACGCGGCCGTTTAGTTAATCTCTGGACACACGCTGCGCCCATGGATAGACTGAACGGCGGTCAGATGCCCCTACTGCTGAGCATTCCCCTCGCCCCGCTGGAGAGCCCCCCGTGAAGGTCCACGAATACCAGGCGAAGGAAATCCTCTCGCGCTACGGCGTGCCCGTCCCCGCTGGCCGCGTCGCCGCCACCGCCGACGAGGCCGCCGCGATCGCCGCCGAGCTGGGCGTCCCGGTCGCAGTCAAGGCCCAGATCCACGCCGGAGGCCGCGGCAAGGGCGGCGGCATCAAGCTGGCGGCCACGCCGGAAGAGGCCCGCAGCGTCGCCGGCGAGATCATCGGCATGCAGCTCGTCACCCACCAGACCGGCCCGGAGGGACGGCTGGTGAGGCGCGTCCTCGTCGAGGAGCAACTCAAGGTGGAGCGCGAGCTGTACCTCGGGATCGTCATCGATAACTCCATCGGCTTCCCCCTGGTGATGACCTCGGACGCCGGCGGCGTCGACATCGAGGAGGTGGCGGCGAAGACGCCGGAGCGCATCCGGCGCCTGCCCGTCGACCCGTCCATCGGCTTTCAGCCGTACCAGGGGCGCCAGCTCGCCCTCGCCCTCGGCTTGCGGGACGACCTCATGCGCGCAGCGGTGCAGACCGTCTCCGGCCTCTACCGCGCGTTCGTGGAGAACGATTGCTCCCTGGCGGAGATCAACCCGCTGGTGGTGACGGCGGACGGTCGCCTGCTGGCCGCCGACGCCAAGCTGAACTTCGACGACAACGCGCTCTACCGGCACGAGGACGTCGCCGCTCTGCGGGACGCGGACGAGGAGGACCCGCTGGAGGTGCAGGCGCAGGAGCTGGGGATTAACAACTACATCAAGCTCAGCGGCAACATCGGCTGCGTGGTCAACGGCGCCGGCCTGGCGATGGCCACGATGGACGCGATCAAGCTGGCCGGCGGCGAGCCCGCGAACTTCCTGGACATCGGCACCGTCAACGACGCCTCCCGCGTCGTGAACTCGTTCCGCATCATCGGCGAGGACCCCTCGGTGCGCGCGGTGCTGATCAACATCTTCGGCGGCATGGCGCGCGTGGACATCATCGCCCAGGGCGTCGTCGACGCGCACAAGGAGCTCGACGTCCGCGTGCCGGTCGTCGTCCGGCTGGCGGGGACGAACCTGGAGGAGGGCGACCGCATCCTGCGCGAGTCCGGGCTGCCCGTAATCCGCGCCGCCGACCTGGGCGAGGCGGCACGCAAGGCGGTGGCGGCGGCAGGAGGGGCGGGGAAGTAGCGCAACTTTTCGACCGTCCGCTGGGGGAGGGGGAACGGCACCTCTGCCCGAAGGGCGAGGGGGATTTTAGGAGCACCGCGCCGTGAACGGCGCGGCATGAACAACATGAGGAACGTATCGGCCGTCTATCACGTCTGGTTCGCCACGAAGCGACGGAAGTGGCTTCTCCAAGCCGAGGTCGATACAGCGACCAAAGCATTTATCCGCGAAGCTGCTCGCGAACACGAGATCGACCTCCTTGAGTGCGAAACCGCCGTGGACCATATGCACCTGCTCCTCCGCCTGCCGGAGGACCAATCGATTCCGAAGGCGCTGAACCTGCTGAAGGGCATCTCCTCGCGAAAGCTGCACCTGGCCTTCCCGGACCTGAAGCTGGACAGCGGCTCCGATCACTTCTGGCAGCGCGGATACGCATACAAGATCGTTGAGCCAGGCTCACTCGAAAGCCGACTCCAATACGTGAGGACTCAGAAGGAACGCCTCGAGAAATTCGACAGATCATGAGGGCCCACCGATGCCGCGGCCTTCAGGCCGCGGTCCAGCCACCTCCCCATCGTGGGAGCCCTGGCGTAGAATAGAGGCGTAACTTTACGGCCGCCACAGCCGTTATGGCATGGGTTCTAACATGAAACGCCTGCTTCTGCCGCTGGCCGCCCTCGCCATCGCCGGGCTCGCTGTTGCGGCCTGTGGAGACAACGGCGACACAACAGCCAGTCCGATCGCCGAAAAGACGGCCACAGTCACGCCCGCCGCCGCAGAGACCCCTGCTCTGGAGCCCGTTCCCCTCAGGCCGGCGACGCGCATCCCCGTGCTGGACGAAACCATCGTCGAACAGCCGTGCACCTTCGATGCCGTCGCTGGCGAGATAGACTGCGGCCAAGACGGCCTCTACGCACCGGCCCAGCCGCTGCCGGCCGGCCAGGTCGAACGGTGTGATATCTTCCTGAAGGACGACGAACCCATCGCGGTAGCCTGCGCATTGCCTGCAACCACCCTCTACTTCGAGTTACCGCAGTGAAGGTCCACGAGTACCAGGCGAAGGAAGTCCTCGCCCGCTACGGCGTGCCCGTCCCCCGCGGCCGCGTCGCCGCCACCGCGGGCGAGGCCGCCGCTTCCGCCTGGCTGCTCCGGCGCACGTCGCGCGTCTAGCGGACCAGCTCCCGCGCCAGCGTACCGTTGAACCACTGCGGGTCGGCCGCCAGCATGGCCCGCAGCTCCCGGTACCAGGCGTCGATCTCGGGCCGGTTCGAGTTGGCGTTGTAGTTCGCCGTGCTGTCGAACCGCACGCCCGCCATGACCTCGTCCGGGTCCTCGTTGTTGGTGACCAGGATGGACCTGACGAAACCGTTGGCGTCCCTTACGCGCTCGCTCTCACTGCTCATAAAGTGGTCGATGACAGCCTGGCGCTTCCCAGGCTGCGCCTTCATGCGGAAGAACGTGATGTGATCTGCCATGGTGACCCTCCTTCTACGAGCTAGCTGTTGCCCGCCGAATTATACTCCCACCGGCCAGCTTCGCAACAGATACCCGTCGCACCTTCCCCATCCCCGTCCGCCGTCGTATCATGAGTCGCGGCCATGACCCTGCCCGTCGTCGAAGCCGCTATGGAGGACCTGCGGCTCGCCCACCGCGAGCTGCTCCGCGTCGTTGACTCGCTCTCGGACGCGGACTGGGAGCGCCCCGTCCCCTACGGCGAGTGGACGGTCAAGGACCTCATCGCCCACTGCATCGGCGACATGAGCCCCTCCGGCGCCGGCCTCATCCTCGCCGGCGTCCTCACCCCCCAGTTCATCGCCGATACCGCCCGCACGTTTGACGTTCGCGCCCGCAACGCCGCCCTCGTCGACGAGCGCCGCGGCCTCGCCCTCGAAGACCTCCGCCAGATGCTCTTCTCCTGCCACGACGCGATGCATAACGCCGCCCTCAAGCTCACCGAGGAGCACCTGCCGGTCCTCGCCTACAGCGTCCCCATGGGCCCCGACTACGACCTCCGTGTGGAGGACTGGCTCTGGGCCGGCTACCACGACCGCCAGCACGCCGACGACATCCGCCGCGCCCTGCAGGTCGACTGGCAGCCCCAGGACCTCACCTTCCTCCCCGAGATAGAGGCGAAGTTCCGCGCCATGACCCGCTACCGCGAAGGCTTCCTGCGCGCCGTCTACTCCCTCGCCGAAGACGCCTGGGACGAGGCCGGTCCCGATCCCGGCTGGACCTACCGCGACACGCTCGCACACGTCGCCTCCAACGACCTCCGCGCCCAGACCCGCCTCCGCGCCCTCCTCGGCGAGCGGGACGACGCCGAACTCGCGGCCCTCGAGGACGAGGACGCCTGGAACCTCCGCGAGGTCGAGAAGCGTCGCGGCCACACCTTCCCCCAGCTCGTCGAGGAGCTCGACGCCAACCGCCACGACACGATAGAGCTCCTCAGCCGCATCCGGTCCGAGCACCTCTCCACCCACATGCCCCTCGCCCACGGCGAGACCGCCACGCCCACGGAGTACATCGATCTGTTCTCCGTCCACGAGTCACGCCACGCCGCCCAGATCATCCCCGCCTCCCGCGCCCGCAGGTTCGCGGCCCCGTGAGCATCCTCGTCGATAGCTCCACCCGCCTCCTCGTCCAGGGCATTACCGGCCGCGAAGGCTCATTCCAGACGCGCCGCTGCATCGAGTACGGGACAAACGTCGTCGCCGGCGTCACGCCGGGCCGCGGCGGCGCGGAGGCTGAGGGCGTGCCCGTCTTCGATACCGCGCGCGAGGCGGTCGCCGCCACGCAGGCGAACTGCTCCCTCATCTTCGTTCCGGCGCCGTTCGCGGCGGACGCCGTCCTTGAGGCGGCGGACGCCGGCATCCCGGTCATCATCTGCATCACCGAAGGCGTTCCCACCATGGACATGGTGCGAGTTCGCCGCTTCCTGACGGGCTCCGGCGTCACCGTCATCGGCCCCAACTGTCCGGGGGTCATCACCCCCGGACAGGCCCGCGTGGGCATCATGCCCGGCGACGTCTTCTCAGCGGGCAAGGTCGGCGTCATCTCGCGTTCCGGCACGCTGGTCTACGAGGCGGTGGCCCAGCTGACGGCGCAGGGCATCGGCCAGTCCACCTGCGTCGGCGTCGGCGGCGACCCGGTCATCGGCACCACGCCGGTGGAGGCGCTGCGCATGTTCAACGAGGACGCGGGCACGTCCGCCGTCGTCTTCATCGGCGAGATCGGCGGCGTGGCGGAGCAACAGGCCGCCGAGTACATCCGCGCGGCGGTGTCCAAGCCGGTGATCGCCTTCATCGCCGGGGCCACCGCGCCGCCGGGACGGCGGATGGGCCACGCCGGCGCCATCATCGTCGGCGCCGCCGGCACCGCGCAGGCGAAGAAGGAGGCGCTGGCCGCCGCCGGCGCCACCATAGTCGACAGCCCCGCCGATATCGGCGCCATCACGGAGCGCGTCCTGGCCGAACGAAACCTCTAAGTAGACCGGCCCGCGCCACGGGCTTGCCACGCTGGGCTATAATATGGGGCGCGGCCGGTCCGGGGGGGGCATCGGCCGCTCAGCGCCGCCGCAGCCAAGCGGCAAGGAAGGAGGCACCCGTATGCCATCCGTGGAGCGCTCCCTGACGATTGCCGTCCCGCCTGCCCGCGTCTACGACGCTCTTGTGGACCACAGCCGCTGGCTGGAATGGAACCCCCATATGAGGGAGATGAGACCCCTCAGCGAAGGCCCCCTGGCCCCGGGCTTCAGGGCGCGCCTCGCCGCCAAGCTCAACCCCTTCGCCAGCACCTGGGAGGTCACAGAGGTCAACCCCGGCCGCTCCTTCGCCTGGGCATCCTCCTCCTTCTTCCCGGGCCTCCGTCTCGTCTTCGACCACATCGCCGAAGGCGCCGACGGCGGCACCCGCGCCACCATCCGCATCGACGTCGAAGGTCCCCTGGCCTTTCCGGCCTGGCTAGCCGGTGGCTTCTACGGGCGCAACTTCTTGGGCCGCTCCCTGGGCGCCCTCAGGCGCATGCTTGAGGGCGAGGCGCCAGCAGTGCCGGAGCCCGAGCCCGCCGCCGAGGAGCCGGAACCGGAGGCCGAGAGCGAGGAGTAGGGCGCAACCGAAAAACGAATAAAACGGTTGCTAAACCCACAGAGCGGCCCGTATACTAGGCCGCGAAGATAGCCCATGTCCTACAAGATCGTCAGTACCTGCATCGGCTGCACCGCCTGCACCAAACGCTGCCCGACTGAGGCGATAACAGGCGAGCGCAACAGCATCCACATCATCGACCCGGAGCTGTGCATCGACTGCGGCGCCTGCGGCGTCGTCTGCCCCGTGGAGTGCATCAACGATGACGTCGGCGACGTCTGCAAGGAGTTCCCCCGCCGCGAGTGGCCCAAGGCGATCGTCATCGAGGAGAACTGCATCGGCTCCGGCTGCGAGCTGTGCATCAACATCTGCCCCTTCGACGCGCTGGAGCTCGACACCTCCGGCAAGCAGGTGGGCGACTTCTTCGGCGTGGCGCGCGTTATCGAGAAGCGCTGCACCGGCTGCCGCCTGTGCGAGGACGCCTGCGGCTGGAGCGCTATCTACATCGACCCGCCGCGGGCGGCGCTCAAGAAGCGCCTGTACCAGTCGGTGGAGCTGCTGGAAACGGCGGAGACCGCCGCCGGCTAGCCTGAGCCCGCCGACCCCGCCCGCCGCGTCCCAATCAACGAACCAGGAACCAGCAAACCTCACTTCTCCGTATGGTTTGCTGGATCCGATCGCAGGGCATGGCTGGCGGAGGGAGTGGGATTCGAACCCACGAGGGAGCTTTCACCCCCTACCCGCTTAGCAGGCGGGCGCACTAGGCCACTATGCGATCCCTCCGCTTGCGGCCACGCTCAGTATAGCAAAGTTGTTTCTCCGCCCCGATCGCCTGGGGGAGCCCGTGGGGCTCTGCCCCTCGGAATCAAAGCCTGTCCTGAGCCGCGTCGAAGGGGTTACGGGCGGGCGGGCGGGACGAAACCACGTTACGCTATCAGGTTAGCGACGAGAGCCGCTCAGATCTCGAACGCGTCCAGCAGCGCCTGCCCGATGATCACCAGCAGGACCACCCGCGCCGTCTTCCCTATCGCTACCGCGAGGAGGAAGCGCCAGAAGTTCATCCGCACCGCGCCCGCCGTGATCCCGGCGAACTCGAACAGCGGGTTCGGCACGCCCGCCAGCACCAGCAGGGTGACAAATCCGTAGCGGGCCATCAGCCAGTCCACCCAGCCTGCCGCCCGCCGCAGCCCCCCTCCCAACCGGCCGCCCAGCGGCATCCGGCGCTCCTCGCTGACGCCGCGCGCCACCGCCCCCGCAACGTACGCCGTCGATTCGGCCAGCGTCATCCCCGCCGCCCCCGCCAGCACCACCCCAGGGTCCCACAGCGTCCGCGAGCCGACGACGATCAGCGTCTGCCCGGCCGCCGTCAGCCCGGGCACCGGCACGAACACCGTGGCCGTGCCCAGGAAGTTCGCCAGAAAGATGCCCGGGTAGCCCAGCGTGCGAAAGTCGCCCTCATCCAGCCAGCCGGCGGCGAACGGCACCGTCGTCCCGATGATCAGGGCGATGATCGCCGCCGCGCCCAGCGCGAACATGACCGGTCGCGGCACCCGCTCCAGCGGCAGCCACGAGGGCAGGTCCAGGACCAGCCGACTGGTCGGCGGCTCCGGCAGGACCAGGTCTTCGTGCTGGGGGTGCGCCTTCGCGCTCTCCTCCGCCATCGGGTTCAGTATACGCGCGCGGCGGAGCGGCCAGTGCTCAGGGATCACTTCCGGGCGAGGGCTCCACCACGACGATCTTGTCCTCTAACCTCAATCGTTTTGGGTCGGGTGTTCCCGACCCCCCAAGCGTGCCGTCTGGACGGAGATATTGGTGCACCTCAACCAGCCATTGCCCTTCAGCATCCAGATACCGGAGCACTTGGCTTCGAGTGCCCTCCTCCTGCCCCCGTTCCCGCCACTTTTTTAGATCGCGGTCTGACAGCACTTCCTTTGTCAACTCCCCGTTCGCTATCATCATTGGCAATCTGCTATTATTGTAAAGTGAGCGTATGGTATCCTTACTGACATACTCAGAGGGAAGGTAACCGGAGGGTGCCACGATGTATCAGTCGCTGTTAACTGAGCTCAGCCGATACGCGGCGGGCCTAAGCACTGCGAGGGACTTGGAGGCCTGGCTGATCTCGGAGTTGCAGACCATCCTCGACTCCAACGATCAAGAAGCTATCGACTTGGCTAACCAAGTCGAGGGTATGCTCGTCGAGTTCTCGGCCGGCCTCATGCCCGAGCCAGAATTGCGGGGCAACATCGAGGCGCTCGCCCGGAGGGGGGAAACGTTGAGACTTGAGATTGTCGAAGTACCGCATGGCGTTGAGGACAGCACCGGCTCGAGCGCCGTCCCGACAATCACGAGGGATTTCCTTGACCGCCCTGTGGTGGATGTCCGGCTCCGCCGGGAATTGGTTGCCTAGAATAGATCACGCGCAAGGGGATCCGCGTCAGGCGCTCGTCACCTAAGGACACATCGAACCAGTAAAGTCCTGGCTGCTCGAATCTAATCGTCATCTTCGCAGCCACATCGATTCCACGGTCGTCTTCCCCCTCGAAGTAGAGGTCGGTGGTTATCGGCGAAGGGCTCTCGCCGGATGGCTTGATAAGCCTTACCGTTAGCGGCATCGTGCCTCGAGCTGAGCCCGCCTTCAGCTTGATAAGAAGAAACACATCATACGGGAACGGCTCCATCTCGTCAGGTGGTGAGGGGCCCACAACGGCGTGGATCACCCTGTCTATGATCCGAATGGCAGACTTCACGCCATCCTGTTCTTCCAGAACCTTCTCACACAGGCAGGCCGTCTGCAGGTAGGGTCCATCAGTGAAAGGTCGTACAGTGGTCATCGCTCAGCTCCAATTTTGCCAGTCCCGGAAATATTCCAGAACAACAGTACGTCATCCTGTAGCCGACGTGTCAACGGTATTATGACAACATAAGCTGCCACTTTTGACGCCTTCCTCGAACTTCCACACGGGAGCAGGAGGCCACGGCGGCGCCTGTCAGCGCCCAGTTGAGCGTCGCCCTCGTGCTACAATCTCTCTCGCCATGCGATACCACATCTGGACCGAGGGCTGCCAGATGAACGAGGCGGACTCCGAGAAGCTCGCCGCCGGGCTCGCCAGGCTCGGCTGGCGGGAGGCCGCGAAGCCGGAGGACGCCGACCTCGCCGTCGTCAACACCTGCGTCGTCCGCCAGAAGGCGGAGGACCGCGCGGCCGGCTACCTGGGCCGCCTCCGCCAACTCAAGGAGGAGCGCAACGCCGTGCCTGCCGGCAGGCAGGGCCGCGGGCCACTCCAGATCGCCGTGATGGGCTGCCTGGTCGGTCCCCGCACGGACGACCTGCGCGCCCGCTTCCCCTACGTGGACGTCTGGGCGCGTCCGCAGAGCTTCGAGGTGATCCTCCGCCATCTGGTGCCCGATTCCGACCTCGGCGGCGAGTTCTGGCCCGAAACCTTCCCCGCGCCGAAGGGGCCCACCGCCTTCGTCCCCGTCGTCCACGGCTGCAACAAGTTCTGCACCTACTGTATCGTCCCCTACCGCCGCGGCCGCGAGCGCTCCCGCCCGGTCGAGGACGTCGCCCGCGAGGTCGCCTCCCACTGCGCCCGCGGCGTGCGCGAGGTCACCCTCCTCGGCCAGACGGTCGAGGCCTACGGCAAGGACATCGACGGCCGGCCCGACCTGGCAGGCCTGTTCGCCGCCATCCACGAGACGCCGGGCCTGGCGCGCATACGCTTCCTCACCTCCTACCCGCGCGACATGACGGAGCGCATCATCCGCGCCGTAGCGGAGCTGCCGAAGGTGTGCGAGCACTTCAACATCCCCGTCCAGGCCGCCGACGACGAGGTGCTGGCCCGCATGCGCCGCGGCTACACCATCGAGGAGTACGTGGCGTGCGTACAGCGCATCCGCGAGACCGCGCCCGCAGCCTCGCTCTCCACCGACGTGATCGTCGGCTTCTGCGGCGAAACCGAGGCGCAGTTCCAGCGCACGCTGGACCTGCTGGCGGAGCTGCGGTTCGATAAGGTGCACGTCGCCGCCTACTCGCCGCGGCCCGGCACAATCGCCTGGCGTCACCTGGAGGACGACGTGCCGCGCGAGGAGAAGATGCGCCGCCTGCACGCCGTGGAGGCGCTCCAGGAGCGCATCGCCACGGAGATCAACGAGGCGCTGGTGGGCACCACCCAGGAGGTGCTGGTAGAGGGCGAGAAGAATGTAGGTCGGGGTCTTAAGGCCCCGACGCAGACCGGCTGCGAGGCAACGAACGGCCGAGGCAACAACCCGACCGATCGCCAGCGCCAGCTCAGCGGCCGCACCCGCGCGAACAAGCTCGTCCACTGGCCGCGCCCGTCTGGGCAGGGCGAGGCCGCGCTCGGCGAGCTGGTGAATGTCCGCATCACGCGGACCAGCCCCTGGGCGCTGCGCGGCGAGCCCGCGGCAGCCCCGGTCCCGGCCTAGCAGCCGCCATGGCCACGCTCTCGCGCTCCACCGACCCGCACCCCGCCAGCGAAGCTCTGCGCGATACAGCCGTCCTCGTCGTTATCTTCACCATGGACGGCGGCCACCTCCACGTGCTGCTCGTCCGCCGCTCCGCCGAGCCGTTCAAGGAGGCCTGGTCGCTTCCGGGCGGACTCCTCGCCCCCGGCGAGTCGCTGGACGAGGCCGCCGCCCGCAAGCTGGACGACGAGACCGGCGTCACGGACGTCTTCCTGGAGCAGCTCTACACATTCTGTAACCTGGACGGCCGGGGCTCTGTCGCCGCCGCCTACTTCGCCCTCGTCGACTCACGCCGCGCCCAACTCTCCCGCCGCCGCGCCTGGCTCCCCGCCTGGCAGCCGATCGACGGCCTCCCGCAGCTCGCCTTCGACAACGGCCGCGTGATCGACTACGCCCTGCGCCGGCTGCAGGCCAAGCTGGAGTACTCCAACGTCGCCTACTCCCTCCTGCCGGCGGAGTTCACCCTCTCCCAGCTCCAGCGCGCCTACGAGGCGATCCTGGCGCG
>JAUYGU010000075.1 GCA_030690405.1 Dehalococcoidia bacterium
GCAGGCCCAGGAGCGCAGCGGCGGCTGGGACCCCGTCGCCGACTTCCGGATGATGTCGCGCAACGTGCGCGCGTTTATGAGCCTGTGGGAGTCGCGCAAGCCGGTGATCGCCCAGGTGCACGGCTGGTGCGTCGGCGGCGGCACCGACCTGGCGCTCTGCTCGGACCTGATCTTCATGGCGGAGGACGCCCGCATCGGCTACCCGCCGTCGCGCGTCTGGGGCACGCCAACGACCTGCATGTGGGTCTACCGGCTGGGGCTGGAGCACGCCAAGCGGCTGATGCTCAGCGGCGAGGCGCTGGACGGGCGCGAGGCGGAGCGGCTAGGGCTGGCGAGCCGCGCCTTCCCGGCCGACCGGCTGGCGGCGGAGGTCGAGTCGTTTGCCGGGAAGCTGGCGACGACGCCGGCGAACCAGCTCGTGATGACGAAGCTGCTGGTCAACCAGGCGTACGAGAACATGGGGCTGCGCACGACGCAGACCCTGGGGACGTTCCTGGACGGGATCGCGCGGCACACGCCGGAGGGGCTGGCCTGGCGCGACCTTGCGATGCGGGAGGGGTTCCAGGAGGCGGTCCGCCGCCGCGACGAGCCCTGGGGCGACTACACCGCCCGCAAGAAATGAGCCGACCGCGCAATGAATTGCGCGGCTTAGGTCTCGGCAGCCGCCGATTTCAATCGGCGGAACCTCTAACCCCTATCCTCCAACCTCCACCGTCCCACCCACCTAGCGGAACAGGTCGCGCTCAGGCGGCCGCACCATGTCGCGGGCGGCGCCGCAACCCTTCGGAAAGTCGTAGCCGCGGACGATCGCCACCGGCACGCCGGACAGCTTGCCCATCACCAGCTCCGCCGCCGCCGCCAGCTCGTCGGCGACGGCCAGGCTGCTCACCCGCAGCTCGTAGCCGTGGGGGTCCGTCTGGCCTACGTAGTCGGCGAACAGCGCCATCCCCGCCAGGCCCACCGCCACGTTCGTGTGCCCCTCGCGCCAGGGCCGGCCGAACGTATCGCTGATGACCACCGGCAGCTCCAGGCCGGTCCGCTCGCGCAGGCCGGCGCGGATGCCCGCCGCCGAGGCGTCCGGGTCCTCCGGGAGGAGCGAGACGACCCCCTGGCCGACGTTGGAGGCGTCGATCCCGGCGTTCGCGCAGACGAAGCCGTGGCGCGTTTCGGTGATCAGCACCGGCCCCGCCTGACGCACGATCCGGCGGCTCTCGCGCAGGATCAGCTCGACCAGCCTCGGGTCCTTGCCGGTCTCCTCGGCCAGACGGACCGCCTCCGGCCCCGGCTCGACGTCCGCCAGCGCGACGACCCTCCCTTCCGCCTTGGAGACGATCTTCTGCGTCACCACGACGACGTCGCCGGCCTCAAGGGGCGTGCCCTGGCCCGCCGCCGCCTGTTGAATCAGCGCCGCCAGGTCGTCGCCGCAACCAACCTCAGGCAGGCCGCCGACACCTATGACCCGAAGCTCCGGCCCAGACGGGCGCGCGCGCGCCATGCTCACACGCCCGTGATGCGGACGCCAGAGTGGGCCTTATACGTGTGGTTGATGTGGAGGAGGAGGACCGTGAACTCCTCCAGGTAGCGAGAGTTGGTCAGCCCGCCAGCGTCGAGCGCCCGCACGTACTCGATCAGCTCCACCAGCTCCATCACCGTCTTCTTCGCGCCCTTGTGGTCTCCGGCCACCAGGACGTCACCCTGCATCGGCCTGTCGATGCGCTGGAGCTCTGTGCCGTCAAGGTGGTGGAACGCGCTCACCACCTTCGCCGTGGGCGCCAGCGCCCGCGCCTGCTGGGCGGCCGACCCCTCGTCCACGAGGATCGCTTTCGGCTGGCCACGGTCGAACAGCATCGGCACGACGACGTCGACGAGGACCCTCTCGCCGATCGCCTCGGCGAGGTGTTCGAGGGAGCTCTGGTGGGCGTCCCAGGGGACGGTCAGGAACACGACCTCGGCCGGTTCGACCGCCTCGGCGTTGAGCAGCCCCTCCACCGTAGCCTCGGGCAGCGCCTCCTTCACCTTTCGCGCCGCCTCCTCCGCCCGCTCTTGCGAACGCGAGCCGATGAGCACGTCCTGCCCGGCCTTGGCGAACCGCATCGCCAGACCCAGGCCCTCGGTGCCGGTGCCGCCGATGATCGCGATCTTGGTCATCCTTCCGTCCTCCGATTATGCCAGCACGAGACGGCGAGCCACAGTCCGCCGCTCGATAGGGTATGCGACAGGAGGGCCCGCCGCGCAAGTGTCGCTAGTATAGTCACGCGCGTTCGGCCGCCGCAACCGCGCCCCCGCCGCCGTCTCCACCGCTTGCCCTGGCGCGCGCTAAGCGATACAATCATGCCCGTCCTGCCGGGAAGGCGGCGTGGGGTGTGCCTCCCGGATCACAGCGAAACCGGCCATCCGCCTGGTGCGGACTTCACCCCCGCAGCGATAAGCGTCAGCGCCCTCACGGGCAGGAGCTATCACTCGCGGCATGGCCGGCGCCCAGCACCACGTCTCCCTCCGCGGCATTTCGCACGTCTTTCGGGACGGCCGCCGCGCCCTCACGGCGCTCACGGACGTCGCCCTGGACGTGGCCTGGGGCCAGTTCGTCTCGGTCATCGGCCCCAGCGGCTGCGGCAAGTCCACGCTCCTCCGCATAGCCAGCGGCCTGCTGCGGCCCACCAGCGGCGAGGCGTGGATCGGCGGCGCCGCGCCCGCCGCGGCCCAGCGCCGTCGCGATATCGGCCTCGTCGCCCAGGACGCGGCCCTCCTCCCCTGGCGCACCGTCCTCGGCAACGTCCACCTCCCCCTCGAGATCGACCGCGGCGCCCGCGACCGGCCCGCGCCCTCGCCGGAGGAGCTGCTGGAGCTGACGGGCCTCACGGAGTTCCGCTCCTACTACCCCCACCAGCTCTCCGGCGGCATGCAGCAGCGCGTCGCCATCGCCCGCGCCCTGGCCTTCGACCCCCCGCTCCTGCTGATGGACGAGCCGTTCGGCGCTCTGGACGAGATCAGCCGCGCCTCCATGCGCTACGAGCTGCTGCGCATCTGGCAGACCGCGCCCTCCGGCCGCAAGACCGTGCTGTTCGTCACCCACTCCATCCCGGAGGCGATCGCCCTCTCCGACCGGGTCGTCGTGCTGTCGCCGCGCCCCGGCAGCGTCCGCGCCGCCATCGACGTCGAGCTGCCGCGCCCGCGCACCCAGGAGATGGAGCGCGGGGCGCCGTTCCTGGACTACGCCGACCAGCTCCGCAACCTGCTGAAGGAGGCCCCGGCATGAGCCAGACCCTGCGCTCCGCAGCCGCCTACGTCCTGCCCCCCACCCTCGCCCTCATCGCGGCCTTCGCCTTCTGGGAGTTCTGGGTCCAGTGGCGCGACATCGCCATCATCATCGTGCCGCCGCCGTCCGCCGTCTGGGAGCGGTTCGTGGACGACCCGGAGTTCTTCTGGCGGGAAGGCGGCTGGACACTGTACGAGGCGACGCTGGGGCTACTGATGGGCTCCGCCTTCGCCATCGCCCTGGCGGTCGTGATGGCGCATTCGCGGCTGGCGGAGCGGGCGCTGTTCCCACTGGCGATCGTGATCAAGGTCACGCCTATCGTCGCCGTGGCGCCGGTGCTGGTGATCCTGTTCGGCTTCGGCACGACGCCCAAGATCGTCGTCGCCGCCCTGCTCTCCTTCTTCCCGATGCTGGTCAACGCCATGACCGGCTTCCGCGATGTGAACCCCGGCGCGCTGGAGTTCATGCGCTCCCTGCGCGCCTCGCCCTGGCAGCTCTTCTGGAAGCTGCGGGCGCCCAGCGCCCTCCCCTACCTGTTCGCCGCCCTCAAGGTCACCTACCCCCTCGCCCTCATCGGCGCCGTCGTCGCCGAGTGGTTCACGGGCGACCGCGGCCTGGGGCTGGTCATATTCGTGGCGAACTCCAACCTCGACACGCCCACGCTGTTCGCCGCCATCGGCGTCCTCGCCCTCACCGGCGTGTCGCTGAACGTCATCCTCTCTGTGGCCGAACGGCGCATCCTCTTCTGGCATCAAACGACACGCAGCGTCCAATAGGAGGTCTAGATTGCTCCGACCAAACGCCCGCCCGCTCCTCGCCGCTCTCCTACCGCTGCTTCTCGCCGCCCTGCTCGTCGCCTGCAAGAGCGACGGTGGCGGAAGCCGAACGCCTTCGCCGGCGGGCAGCCCGACGCCGCCGGACAAGGTGACGTTCATGGCCGGCTTCAAGCCGCAGGCCAACCTGCCGTTCGTCGGCGCCTACGTGGCGAAGGAGAAGGGCTTCTTCGCCGAGCAGAACCTGGAGGTGGAGATCCAGCACGTCAACACCCCCGGCGACAACTTCAAGTTCCTGGGCCTGGGCCAGGTGCAGTTCTCCACCGCCGACGCCACCACCGTGATCGAACGCGCGGGCGACGACCCGCCGCTCGGCATCGTCGCCGTAGCGCTGATCGGCCAGCGCGGCCAGCAGGGGTTCGCCGTGCTGGCGGACTCCGGCATCGAGACGCCCGTGGACTGGGCAGGCAAGCGCGCCGGCTACAAGGGCACGCAGCCGACGCCCGACTTCCTGGCGATACTGAACACGGTGGGCGTCAAGCCCCGCGACGTGGGGACGGTCAAGGTCGGCTTCGAGCCCCAGATCCTGACCGAGGGCCAGGTGGACATCTTCCCCGTCTTCGTCTCCAACGAGCCGGACACCCTCCGCAAGCTGGGCTACGACGTCAGGGTGTTCGAGGCGGCCGAATTCGGCGCGCCGACGCTCGGCCTCACCTACGTCACCACCCGCGATTACCTGTCGCAGAACCCGGACATCGTCCTCCGCTTCCTGAAGGCGGCCCTGCGGGGCATCGAGTACGCCCGCGACAACCCGGACGAGGCGCTGGACATCGTTATGCAGTACGCACCTCAGGAGGACCGCGACCACCAGCGCTTCATGCTGGACACGGAGCTGGCCGCCGCCCAGAGCGACCTCACTGACGAAAACGGCATCGGCTGGATGACGCCGGGGCAGTGGCGGGAGCTGCACGACTACCTCGTCGAGTTCGACGGCATCCCCGGATCGCTGGACGACGTCTCTGTCACGTACGACGATCACCTCATCCGGCAGGCATACAAGGACGGGAAGCTGATCTGGCCGTAGCCGCGCGGCGGCCGCCCTGTGCGACAATACTCCTGACATGCACCGTCGCCTGCTCGCCGTCTACGCGGGCCTGCTCGCCCTGCTGGCCTGCGCCGCGGCCGCCGGCGGCGTGCTCGTCTTCCGCGATCTCTCTTCCGGCGACCCGATAAACGCAGTCGCCAACCGCCACGCCTACGACCTGATGGGCTGGGAGCTGCGCTACTTCCCCCAGAAGTGGCTGTACAAGCTCGCCACCGTATTCGATGGCGGCCCCGCCTCCGGCGGGGAGGGGGACGCCCTCCTGCGGCGCTACTTCGCCCTGGCGACGGAGATCGGCCGGCTGGAACAGCGGGGCGACGGCGCCGACCGGCTCGCGGAGGCGCGGCGCGAGCGGGAGGAGATCGAGAACGACGTCGAGCAGACGCTGGAAAGTCGCATCAGCGACTTCCTGCGCGACCAAGGCCTGGCGATGAACCCACCCCTCTTTTCGGACATCGGCTTGCTCTTCCCCCCGGTCGACTTCGAGCTGGACCGCCCGCCCAAGGTCCTGGCCGTCTCCCCCCGCGAACGCATCGAGCTGGACCGCTCCTACCTCCTCGCGCCGGGCCTGGGACCGGATGCCGTCACAGCCATCGAGAGGGAGGCGGAGGCAGCGGGCGTCTCCGCCATCGTCGTCGACACCGGCGGCATCGCCACCTACCCCAGCATCATCCCGGAGCTGGCGCCCTTTAGCGAGATGCTGGAGACCGCGATCCATGAGTGGCTCCACCAGTACCTGGCCTTCTACCCCCTTGGAAGCAGCTACTTCGGCGACGAAAAGACGCGCACGCTCAACGAGACGGTGGCCAATATGGCGGGGCGGGAGCTGGCCGAGCTGTTCACTCGGCGCTACGGCTCCCCGGAGCCGCGGCAGCCGCCCTCACCAGCGCCGGACGGCTTCGACTTCCGCAAGGCGATGCGGGCGCTCCGCCTGCGGGTGGAGGAGCTGCTGGCCGATGGGCGGGTGGAGGCGGCGGAGCGGCTCATGGACGAAAAGCGCGATGAGTTTGAGTCAGAGGGGGTCTACATCCGGCGCATCAACCAGGCATACTTCGCCTTCCACGGCTCGTACGCCGATACGCCCGGCTCCATAGACCCGATCGGCCCCAAGCTCCAGGGCCTGCGCGACCGCGCCGGCTCTGCGGCCCAGTTCTTGCGGCTGGCCCGCGGCCTCTCCAGCGAGACGGACCTTGACCGCCTGCTGGCGGGATCGTAGCCCTAAGAGGCCCCGTCTTCGCCCAGCCGGTAAGGGAAGTCGAACACCTTCACCCTGGGCCGCTTCTCCAGGTGAGGCTTCAGCCGCAGGACGTCCTGGTTGTGCAGGAGTCGCTCCCACCAGTGACGGGTGACGAGGCCGGGGAGGACGACGGTGATGCCCACGTCCGCCTCCGCCCGTTCCAGCGACTCCACGTAGGCCAGCATAGGCGCGACGAAGGCGCGGTACGGCGATTCGATGAGGAGGAGCGGCACGTCAGGGACCTCGCGCTCCCACTGCTCCCGGAAGCGCTCCCCTTCCTCCCTGTCGTCCGTGATGTGCACCGCCGTGATCATGCTGGACAGCTCGCGGGAGAACCGGATCGCCGCCGCCGTGATCCTGTTGATCGTCTCCACCGGCACCAGGACATGCTCCCGCCCGCGCAGCCGCTCCGCCGGCGCCGCGGCGGGGATGTCCGCCAGCAGCGAGCCTGCCTCGACCTTTAGCTCCCCCTCAACCCGTTCGTAGTGGCGGCGGATGAGGGTGAACAGCGCCATCAGGAGCATCATCATGAGGATCGATATCCAGGCGCCGTGGACGAACTTCGTGCCCACGATGACGACGGTCACCACTCCCGTGGCAACCGCGCCTACGGCGTTGATCGTGAGGCTGACCTTCCACGCGCCTTCCCTTAGCCTCAGCCAGCGCCTCACCATGCCCGACTGCGAGAGGGTAAACGAGGCGAACACGCCCACCGCGTACAGCGGGATGAGCCGCGTCACATCTCCGCCGAAGACGATGAGCAAGAGCGACGCCGCGGTGGCCAGAAAGAGAATGCCGTTGGAGTAGGCGAGACGATCTCCCTTGAAAGAGAACTGTCGTGGCACGCAACGGTCCCTGGCCAGGATCGACGCGACCAGCGGGAACGCCGCGAAGCCGGTGTTGGCGGCCAGGAACAGGACGAACGCGGTGGCCACCTGATAGACGTAGTAGAGTGCGTTTTTCCCCAGCACCTCCCGGCCCAACTGCGAGACGATCGTCTCGTGCTCTGTGGGTACCAGACCATAGCGGCTAGATAGAAACGTCACCCCGAGAAACAGGAATCCCAGCACCAGCGCCATCGCCGCCAGCGTGGCCTGGGCGTTCCTGACCTCCGGCCGCTTGAAAGACGGGATGCCGTTGGAGATCGCCTCCACGCCGGTCAAAGCGGTGCTTCCCGAAGCGAACGCGCGCATGAGCAGGAATATGGTTAGCCCCTGCGTCGCCGCGACCTGCTCTCGCGCGGGCGCGCCGTGCAGCAGCGAGCCGGGGGCGTCTCCGGCGATGACGCGGACGAGGCCGACCACGATCACCGCGCCCATGCTGAAGATGAAGACGTACGTGGGTATGGCGAAGATCGTGCCCGCCTCCCGCACACCACGGAGGTTCCCCAGCATTATGAGGACGATCATCGCAACCCCGATCGGCACACGAAGGTCGTGCATCTCCGGCGCGGCGGAGGTTATGGCCGCGACGCCGGCGGCGACGCTCACCGAGACCGTCAGCACGTAGTCCACCATGATCGCCGAGGCGGCCACGGTCCCCGCGTTCCGCCCCAGGTTCTCGTGCGCGACCACGTACGCCCCGCCGCCGCTGGGGTAGGCCCTGATGGTCTGCTGATAAGAAAGGACCACGATCGCCAGCAGGAGGGCGATCACGATGGAGACCGGGAGCGCGTTGTGCAGGGCCCCTGAGCCCGCCAGCGCCAGCACGATCAGTATCTCCTCCGTCGCGTAGGCGGAGGAGGAGAGCGCGTCCGAAGAGAAGATCGCCAGCGCCTTGACCTTCGTCAGCCGCTCGTGGATCGCCTGCGAGGTGGCGAAGGGGCTGCCGATCACCACCCGCTTGATGTCGGCCAGGTAGCGGCCCACCATGTCCTGCGGGCGGCTGCCCAGCGGCGTAGCCTCGATGAGGCCGGGGGCGACGCGCTTCAAGCGCCGCTGCCGGGGGACCACCCGCAGGTAGGGTCCGCGCGAGGTGGCGCCGAAGCGGACCTCGCGGAGCTCAACGTCGGCCTCGCCCTGCCCCCCCTCGGCGGCGTCCGTCCTCCCCTGCCTCGGGACGACGATCCGCGTGTGGGCCTCCGTCCCTTCTGGCGCCGGCTCTGCCGGTGCGGGCAGTTCGGCCTGCTCCTCGGGTTGGTCGGGCGCCGGCCGCCTGACACGGACGAAGCGCGGCGGCTTGCCCTTGTCCTTCGCCATCAGGCGGTTCTGCTTCGCGCCGTCGCCAAGGCTAGAGGCTGACGTCTCATGCCGGCCCCGTCCGCTGGCGGGCCGGCCAACCCGAACTTCATCGACGCTAGGCTAGCATGACGGAATGGCTAAAGCCATCCGCCCGGAAACCGGCAACGTGTCAGCCGGAGCCGGGACCTCCGCCGCCCTGGCCACCGCCCCCGCCCTGGCCGCCGGGCGTCTTCTCCGGCTCTGGGGTGACGGATGCGTCAGGCGTCGAGTCGGGCACAGGGGTCTCATCCGGGACGGGCGTTTCAGCGGGTGAGGGCTCCGGCGAGGGCGTGGGGCTAGGGAAGGTGCGGGGGTCAAAGCGGGGCACGTCCGGGGTCGGCGTAGGGTTGGCGGGGCCGGAGCTCGGGGCGCGGCAGGCGCCCGGCTTCGTCGGCGTCTGGTCCTTGACGAACACCTCCGTAAGGCCGCCGCACCCGGCGGTGACTATGCTCTCAGGGACCGGGAAGTCGTCCTTGGGGATGCCCAGGTACTCGTGGGCGCGCCCCATGAACGTTTGCCACATGGGCCCGGCGCCGGCGGAGCTGAAGGCATTGTCCGCCATCGCCGTGTTGTCGGCGTTGCCCATCCACGCGTCCACGACGATGCCGCCCGGGCCCGGCGTGAACCCCATCACCACGTTGTCGCGGAAGTCCTCGCTCGTGCCCGTCTTGGAGGTGGCCGGCCAGCCGAAGGTAAGCCTGCTCCACTGGATCGCCTGCTTGGACAGGATGTCCGTGATCATGTAGGCGTGTTCCGGCTTGACGACCTGTCGCTCATCGGGCTTCTTGAACTCGTAGAGCACCTTGCCCCCGGAGTCCTGGATCTTGAGCACCGCCACCGGGTCCAGCTCGCGGAACCCCTCGGGCAGGTCCTTCACGGACGGGATGCCGTACATCTTGCCGTTATTGGCAAACACGCTGTAGGCGTAGGCCTGGTCTATCATCTTCACTTCGCAGGAGCCCAGCGTGATCGTCGGCCCGCAGTCGTTGCGGGTGATGTCCGTGATCCCCATGCGGTGGACGGTCTTCTGGAACTCGCCGATCCCGACCTCCATGACCGTGTTCACCGCCGGCACGTTCACCGACTCCGAAAGCGCCTTTCGGACCGTGATGTTGCCGAGGTGGGAGAAGTTCCAGTTGTTTATCGCCCGTTGGTAGCCGCCGACGTCCAACTTAAGCGGGGCGTCCCGCACGATCGTCGAAGGGACCCAGCCCTGCTGGAACGCCGTGAGGTAAGTGAACGGCTTCATGGACGACCCGTGGGAGCGCAGCGCGGAGACGATGTCCACCTGGCCGTCGATGTCCTCCCGGAAGAAGTCGCGGCTGCCCACGTAGGTGAGGATCTCGCCGGTGCCCGTACGTATGGCGACGAGGGCGCCGTTGTGGCCGCCGAACGCCGCCTCCTTGCTGCTGATGACGTTCTCGACTACCTCTTCGCCGATGCGCTGGAGGCCCATGTCGATCGTGGTGGTGAGGCGCAGCCCGCCCTGGAACACGACCTTCTCGCAGGAGACGTCGCCCGGCGGGTCGAACATCCCCTTCTCGCACATCCCGCGGACGACATCGGGCACGTAGTTGTAAACGAAGTGCGGCGCCTTGATGGAGAAGCCGCCCGGCTTGTAGGTGAGTTCCTCGGCGAACGCCGCGCCTGCCTCTTCCTGCGTGATGTAGTCGTGCTTCACCATCAGGTCCAGCACTTCCTTCTGGCGAGCCTTCGCTCGCGGCAGGTTGTCCGGCAGCACGGGCGTCAAGCGGCCGGGCGCCTGCGGTATGCCGGCCAGCATGGCGGACTGGGCCAGCGTCAGGTCTTTTGCCTCCACTCCAAAGTAGCGCTGGGCGGCGGCCTCCACACCGAACGCGAAGTTCCCGTAGCTGATCGTGTTGAGGTACCAGCTCAGGATCTCGTCGTCGGAGTAGCGGCGCTTCAGCTCCAAGGCTATTACCGTCTCCTTGATCTTGCGCTCGATGGTGTGAGGAGGTAGGCCCCGCTCGTCGCGCGGTATATAGACGTTCTTCACCAATTGTTGAGTGATGGAGCTGCCGCCGCTGCCCTCCAACCAGCCCGGGCCAAAGGGGGTAAGGTTTTCCACGAGGGATCGAGCCAAACCCTTGAAGTTGACGCCGGGGTTCCAACTGCTGTAGAAGCTGGCGTCCTCCGTGGACACCGTGGCGTCAATCATGTACTTCGACATCTCGTCGAGGGCCACCGGGTCGTGCAGCCCGCCCAGGGGGTCCACGAACTCGTAGAGGTATTCGCCGTTGCGGTCGTAGGCGATGCTGGTGCCGATGGCGGAGTTGGCGATCGCCTCCTCCGGCGGGAGGAGGTCGTGGGCGTAGGCGCGGTAGATGACGAAGCCGAGGACGCCGGCGGTCGCCAGGCCGCCGAGGAAGACGACCAGCGCCATGCTAACCAGCCAGTGGAAACGGGAACGGACAACGCGGCTGCGCTGGAGCGCAGCCCGCTTCACGCGGTTTCGCCGGTACTTGTAGACGCGAGCCACAGAGAGATCAGACCTTCTCTAGTACAACGAAGTGGGAGAGCCCAAAGATTCGCAGAGGCGTGTGCTCGAACGGGTAGAGGGCCAGCCGCAGCGCCCTGCCAACGGCCTTGCGGCGCCCGCCGATGTGATCGAAGCCCGGAAAGACGTAGGTGTGCAGCCGCTCGCGCAGGCCGGCCTGCCGGTACACCCGCTGAAGGTCGGCGTGAGTGTACGTCCTGGCATGCGGGACGAACCGGTCGCGGAAGGCGTCGGGCAGCCAGTTGACAAGGGGCACGTTCCCGAAGATATAGCGCTTGCCCAGGAAGACGCCGTGCGTCTCGAACGGGTACAGCCGGTTCGGGCAGAAGATCACTGCCCGCCCATTCGGCCGGAGCACGCGCCGAACCTCTCGCAGCGTCGCCAGGTCGTCGGTGACGTGCTCCAGCACCTCGTGCAGCAGGACGACGTCGAACGTGTCCCCGGCGAACGGCAGGTACTCGCCCAGGGAGAGCGCCAGGTTCGGCACCTGCGACGCCCCCTCCCGCACCCGCTCCTTGTCCACGTCAACACCGTAGACCTCATCCGAGAACTCACGCAGCCGCCTCACGAACGCCCCCACGCCACAGCCGACGTCCAGGATGCGCTTCCCCTCCAGCGGCACCTCGCGCCGCGCGATCTCCAGGCGGCGCTCCAGCCCGCGCGTCCAGATCTGGCTCGGATGGCCCAGGGAGGCGCGCTTGTCAACCGTTCCCACTGTCTGCTGCCAGCTCACTCCAGTCTGTCCAATCATTGGGTGAGGCCAAGAATCCCGCCCCTGAGACGGGCGCTCAAATACGGCCTACCTATAAAACGTCACGCTGCTATAATGGTTTCCATCCCGCCCAATAGCAAACCCAGGAGCCGCCTCCTTGCCCCTGACCCCGGACGAAGTCAAACGCATCGCCAGGCTTGCCCGTGTCGGCCTTAGCGACGACGAAGTCGCCCTCTTCCAGGTCCAGCTATCCGAGATACTGGACTACTTCCAGCGCCTGCGCGAGGTGGACACCGAGAAGCTCCCGCCCACGGCACACACGCTGGCGATGCACAACGTGATGCGAGACGATGAGCCCCGGCCCTCCTTCGACAAGGAGGAGGTGCTGGCCAACGCTCCCCAGCGCGAGGACGACCTCTTCCGCGTCCGCGCCATCCTGGAATGACCGCCACGCCCGTCCACTACCTGGCCGCCCACGAAGCCGCCGACCTCCTGGCCCGCCGCGAGGCGTCATCGGTCGAGCTTACGCGTGCCCTGCTGGAGCGCCTCCGGGCCGCGAACGACTCCCTCAACGCCTTCCTGACGATCACCGAGGACGAGGCGCTGGCGCAGGCCCGGGCGGCGGACGAGCGGATCGCCCGCGGGGAAGCGGGACCGCTCACGGGCGTTCCGGCCGCCATCAAGGACGTGGTCTGCACCAAAGGCGTTCGCACCACCTGCGGCTCCCGCATCCTGGAGAGCTTCGTGCCGCCCTACGACGCCCTCGTCATCGAGCGGCTGAAGGCGGCAGGGATGGTGATGCTGGGCAAGACGAACATGGACGAGTTCGCGATGGGCTCCTCCGGCGAGAACTCCGCCTTTGGGCCCACGCGCAATCCGTGGGCGCAGGACCGCGTCCCCGGCGGCTCCTCATCCGGCTCCGCGGCCGCCGTGGCCGCGGGCCTGGCCTACTACGCCCTCGGCTCCGACACCGGCGGCTCCATCCGCCAGCCCGCCTCCCTATCGGGCATCGTCGGCTTCAAGCCGACGTACGGGCGGGTCTCACGCTTCGGCCTCGTCGCCTTCGGCTCCTCCCTGGACCAGATCGGGCCGCTCACCCGCTCCGTGCGCGACGCCGCCCTCGTCTTCCAGACGATCGCCGGGCACGACCCCCGCGACTCCACCTCCGCGCGCCTGGAGGTGCCCGCCGTTACCGACGCCCTCGTCCCCGACCTGCGCGGCCTGCGCGTCGGCGTGCCGAGGGAGTACTTCGTCGAGGGGATGGACGAGGACGTGCGGAACGCCGTCGACGCCGCCGCCAACTGCATGCGCGACCTCGGCGCCGAGATCGACCGCGAGGTCTCGCTGCCATCCACCGGCCACGCCGTTGCCGTGTACTACATCATCGCCCCCTCGGAGGCGTCGGCGAACCTGGCCCGCTACGACGGCGTGAAGTACGGCTACTCGTACACGGAGGGCGAGGGGATGTGGGACAACATGGAGAAGACCCGCCAGTTCGGCTTCGGCGATGAGGTGAAGCGGCGGATCATGTTGGGCACCTACGCCCTCTCCGCCGGCTACTACGACGCCTACTACCTGAAGGCCCAGAAGGTGCGCACACTCATCCGCCGCGAGTTCGACGCCGTGTTCGAGGACCACGACGTGCTGGTGATGCCGGTCTCGCCGACGCCGGCCTTCCGCCTGGGCGAGAAGACGGACGACCCCCTCCACATGTACCTCAGCGACATCTGCACGATCCCCGTGAACATCGCCGGGCTGCCGGGCATCTCCGTCCCCTGCGGCTTCAGCACCGCGCCCGACGGCGCGAAGCTCCCGATCGGCCTCCAGATACTCGCGAAGCCGTTCGACGAACCCTCGCTGTTCCGCGCCGCCTACGCCTACGAGCAGGCGACCGACTGGCACAAGCAGCACCCGGAGCTGTAGCGGTGCGCCCCCGCACCACCGCCGACATCCCCACGCCGGCGCTCCTCGTGGACGTGCCGGCGATGGAGCGGAACATCCGCCGCATGGCGGCGTTCTTCGCGGACGGTCCGTGCAAACTGCGGCCGCACTTCAAGGCCCACAAGACGCCCGAAATCGCCCGCCGCCAGCTCGCCGCCGGCTCCTGCAGCGGCCTTACCTGCGCCACCGTCGCCGAGGCGGAGGTCGCGGCGGAGCTGTGCGACGACATCCTCATCGCCAACCAGGTCCTCGGCCCCGGCAAAGCCGCGCGCGTCGCCGCCCTCGCCCGGCGCATCGATATCAAGGTGGCGGTGGACTCCCTCACCGGCGTCGAGGAGATCGCCGCCGCCGCGCGGCCGGCCGGCGTCACCGTCGGCGTCCTCGTGGAGGTCGCCGCGGGGTTCCGCTGCGGCGTCGCCCCCGGCGAGGAGGCGGTCGCCCTCGCCCGGCGCGTCGCGGAGGCGAAAGGCGTCGCCCTGCGCGGCGTCATGGGCTACGAAGGCCACGCCGTGGGGCTGGAGGACCGCGGCGAGCGCGAGGCGGCCGCCCGCAGCGCCATGGAGCGGCTGCTATCCAGCGTCCGGCTCGTCCGCGAGGCCAGCCTCCCCTGCGCGATCGTCAGCGCGGGCGGCACCGGCACCTACGACATCACCGGCCGGCTGGAGGGGATCACGGAGATCCAGGCCGGCTCCTACGTCCTGATGGACACCGCCTACGCGAAGCTCGGCCTGCCGTTCGAGCAGGCGCTCAGCGTGCTGGGCACGGTGCTCAGCCGGCCCAGCGCCGCGATGTGCGTGGCGGACTGCGGCCACAAGTCCTGCACCATGGACCACGGCAACCCAGCCGTGAAGGGGATCGCGGGCGCGAGCGTCGTCTTACTCGCCGACGAGCACGCGCTGATCAGCCTGCCGCCGGCGTCCGGGATCAAGCCGGGTGACAGGATCGAGCTGTGGCCGTCCCACGCCGACCCGACGATCAACCTGCACGACATGCTCTACGCCACGGAGGGGGAGACGGTCATCGATATGTGGCCGGTGACTGCGCGGGGCTACGCCGAACAGCGCGCGCCCGGCGGCTAGGCCTTGGCGCCGCTGACCTCGGACTCTTCCTCTTCCGCCACGCCCCCGCTGAAGCGCCAGCGGTTGCCGCCTTCGCGCTTCGCCTCGTACATCGCCTGGTCGGCCGCCCGGATGAGGTCGTCGGCGTCGCTGCCACAGTTCGGGAAGACCGCGATGCCGAAGCTCAGGGTCGGCACCGGCAGCCCATCCCAGGCGCGGTCCTTCTTCTTCTCGATGTACTGGGCCACGCGCCGGCAGAGCTTCACCGCTCCCAGCGCGCTGGTGTCCGGCAGGAGCATCAGGAACTCGTCGCCGCCCATACGGCCGATGTAGTCCGTCTCGCGCGACTTCTCGGCGAGGCCGCGCGCCAGGAACTGGAGGATGCGGTCGCCGTGGGGGTGACCGCCGAGGTCGTTGCAGGCCTTGAAGTTGTCACCATCGGCCAGCACGACGGTGAGCGGGCGGCCGCCCCTCTGGGCGAGCGCCAGCAGCTCCCGGAAGCGTCGCGTGATGGCGCCTCGGTTCAGGAGGCCGGTGAGCTGGTCCGTCTCCGCCCGCTTGAGCAGCGCCTCCGTGCGCTCTTCCACCTTCCGCTCCAGCTCCTCGTTCAGAGCCTGGAGCTGCCCCTGCACAGTCATGAGCTCCGCGTTGGCCCTGAGCGCCTCATCCCGCTCGCGCCGCACCTCGCTGCCGATGAACACCATCCAGAAGGTGACAGTGGCCAGCACTCCGATGAAGGCGACTGTCGTGGTCACGACGAACCCCAGGTCGCGGAAGCGGTCGGGCCCCTGCGGGAGGTACCACTGGTGGGGGACCATACCTGTCGCGTCGAGAGTAACGATAGTGATGAACGCCGCGGCGATGGCAACGGTGAAGGCGACGGCCTGTCGCGGGGAGAGGAACACCGTGGCGTACATCAGGGCGTAGATGTAGGCCACGGAGCCCAGCCAGCTCAGGCCGCCGAGGAAGTAGACGATCCCCGTGTGGAACACCAACTCCAGAGCGAGCAGCAGGTAGTGGAGACGGTGGAGCGTTCGCTCCTCCTGGACCTTCGCCAGCCGCCAGCGGTAGGCAAGGAGAACTGCGGCCTCGGCGGCCAGGACGAGGACAAAACCGACCGGCATCGGGTAGCCGATTGGAATGAGGACCACCCAGAGCGCCATGAACAGCAGCACCAGCGCCAGGCGTGCGAACGCGAACGCTTTGTGCTGACGCTTATTCCGCGCGAGCGTGTCCATCCCGGCGACCGCCGGGGTCTGTGCTGGCTGCATCGTGGTCGCCTGTCGGCTCCCCCTCCTTGCGAATCGCGGATGTCTCGGCGGCCGCTGTCCGGGCAAGACCCATCGTCCATAGAGTAAGATTCTTTTCAGACTAGCAGCGTTTCGCCCTGCAGCGCCCTGCGCCAAACCTTAACGGAAGCCAAACACGGTTATGTCACGCGAGCCCTCCCCAACCGTCGAGGCCTACGCCGGCATCCGCTACCCCGAACGCCCCGTGCGCGTGTTCTGGCGCGGCCGCTGGCGCATCGTCGACCGGGTGGAGCACCAGGAGCAGCGGCCGGACTGCCGCTGCTTCACCGTCCGCCTGGCCGCGGACGAGCTCTCGCAGGATGACAATAGGCTGCGCCTCTGCTACGATTACGCAAACGACGCTTGGACCGTCAGGCCGTCGTGAGGCGGACGGAGAACTGTTTCCGCCGGAGGCAACCGCCAGGTGACTGAAAGCTCCTACACGATCAAGCCTGAGTTCATCTCCGATAGGGCGCGGAATCTACCCGCCTCCGGCATCCGCCGCTTCTTCGAGCTCATCTCGAACATCGACGGCGTCATCTCGCTGGGCGTGGGCGAGCCGGACTTCGTGACCCCGGAGAGCTTCACGAAAGCCGCCTTCGACGCCGTGGCCCGGGGGGAGACGCACTACACCTCCAACTACGGCCTGCCGGCCCTGCGCGAGGCCGTCGCCGGCCACCTGGAGAGGCTGTACGGCGTCCGCTACGACCCTCGAAACGAGATCCTCATCACCATCGGTGTGTCAGAGGGGCTGATGCTGGCCCTGCTGGCGATCCTCAACCCGGGCGACGAGCTGCTCTCCCCCGACCCCTATTACGTCGCCTACCGGCCGAGCTGCCAGATCGCCGGCGGCACGTTCGTGCCCGTCCCCACGAGCATGGAGACGGAGTTCCGGGTGAGCGCCCAGGAGATGGAGGCCCACCTGACGGACCGGAGCAAGGCGATCCTCCTCGGCTATCCCTCCAACCCCACCGGCGCCCAGATGACCCGCGAAGGGCTGGCGGAGATCGCCGACCTGGCCGCCAGACAGGACCTGTTCGTCATCTCCGACGAGATATACGACCGGCTGTCATACGGGCTACCGCACACCTGCTTCCCTTCGCTTCCCGGCATGCGGGAGCGCTCGGTCCTCCTGGGTGGGTTCTCAAAGGCCTACGCCATGACCGGCTGGCGGGTGGGCTGGGCCTGCGCCCCGGCGGAGCTCCTGGAGGCGATGATGAAGATCCACCAGTACATCATCATGTCCGCCCCCACACCCTCGCAGTACGCCGCCCTGGAGGCGATCCGAAACGGCGAGGAGGAGGCCCAGCGCATGATCGCCGAGTTCGACTCCCGCCGCCGCCTTATAGTCGCCGCCCTCAACGAGATGGGGCTGACCTGCTTCGACCCCGGCGGCGCTTTCTACGCCTTCCCCTCCGTGCGCTCCACCGGCCTTGACGACATCGAGTTCGCGGAGCGGCTGCTGGTGGAGGAGAAGGTGGCGGTGATCCCGGGCTCGTCGTTCGGAGACTGCGGCCGCGGCCATGTGCGCGCCTGCTACGCCGCGCCCAAGCCGGTACTTGAGGATGCCCTGGAGCGCATCCGCCGCTTCGTCGGGAGCCTCTAGGCTACTCCAGTTCCAGCGTCCCGAACTCGATCGTCGGGTGGAAGGCACAGCG
Source organism: Dehalococcoidia bacterium (assembly GCA_030690405.1). The sequence continues at coordinate 17,764 of JAUYGU010000075.1, forward strand.
GAAGAGGTACGAGCCCGGGTCATCGATCTTCACGACCACACGTCCCGTCTCGCCCGCCTTGATCGCAAACGGCGCCGGGTTGAAGTCGTCGGCCGTGTCGTACTCGTTGTCCGGCCCGGCCACCACCATGTTGTGGCTCTGCTGCGTCCCCGACGTGTTCGTCACCAGGAACTCGATCACCTCTCCGGCCTTACCCGCGATCTTCGTGAGACTGAAGTTGACATCGTCCACGTTGAGGCTAACGGAGTTGTCAGGCGTCTTCCCCGCCACCCGCGGGTCGGGCGTCGGCCCGGGCTTCGCGCCGCCGCCGCCGGAAGAGCCGCTGGTGAGGATGAGCACCGCCACGACGACGATGCCGCCGACCACCACCGGCAGCCCGATCATCCAGCCGGAAACGCGTATGCCGCTGACCCGCTGCCAGAGGCCGGTGCTGCCCCTGGCCTTCTTGCGTCCCGTCCGGGAGTGCACCACCTCTTCGCGGGCGGCCTTGCGCTCCTCGCGCGGCGGCGGAGCGGCGCGCTCGGGGCCGCCCTCCGCCTGGGCCTCCTGGGCTGGCCTCTGCCCTTCTTCCCGCTGTTTTGCCCGCCGGCGGGCCTCCCGGCGCTGCTTTCCCTTACCGCTCAAGCCGACTCCTGTTCCGCTCGCGGCGTCCCTGCGCCGCACGCTTGCCCTAAGCTTAGCCACATCCGACGCTAACATCATATCGGACGATACCGGACTTCGCTGTAGGGCTTTGCCCGACGCCCGGCAGGGGCTGTGACGGCAGTCACACCCCTTCGCGCCGCACCTGCGTTAAACTGGGGGCGAAATGGGTATCCAGCATCCGCTTCAGCCCGGCGCCTCGCTACGCATCCTTGCCAGCTCCGGCGAAGTCGTCGTCACCGCCGAGGAGCGCGACGACCTGGACGTGGAGCCGCCGGACCGCCACGTCGAGATGAAGGACGGCGGCACCGCCGAGGTGAAGTCGCGTTCCGGCAGCCTCCGCGTCCGCTGTCCGAAGGGTACCGACGTGTCCGTCGGCGTCATCTCCGGTCGCGTCCGGCTGGCGGGCGAGTTCGGCTCGGTCAAGGTATCCGCCGTCTCCGGCCACATCGAGATCGATTCGGCCAGCGGAGACGTCGACGTGCGCAGCGTGAGCGGCCACCTCAGCGTCAACACCTGCGGCGGCCGCTGCCAGCTGAACACCAAGAGCGGCCGCATCCGCATCGGCTGGGTGGAGATGGCGGCCCGCGTTTCCACCCTCAGCGGCAGCGTGGAGATCGGCACCGCCGGCGAGGAAGAGGTGGTGGTCAAGTCTATCTCCGGCGGCGTCACCGTGCGCGTCGCCGAG